>NZ_JBEYWE010000002.1:636086-650596 GCF_040644295.1 Streptomyces sp. NPDC047000 | reverse complement strand
GCGGGGCCGGGGTCGGGCCGCAGCGTACCGACCAGGAGGAGCGGCAGTCCCGCGACGTTGTCGACCAGGTACTCGCGGTTGTCCGTCGCGCCACCAGAAGGGGTGAACACTCGTAACTTTCCGGTGCGGGTCGCGTTGGCGTGTGCGTCGTGCCCCGCGCACCACCCGCTCCGTCGCGCGCGACGGGCCCCGCGCCTCGGCGGCTCCCGCCACGCCCCACCGTGACGCGCCGCCGGGACGCGTCACCGTGACGTGCCGTCACACCGTCGCCGGCTCCCGTCGCACCGCGCGGCGGCGGGCCGCCTCCTCGGGGTCGAGTGCGGGCACGGCAGCGAGGAGCTGCCTGGTGTACGGGTCGCGCGGGGAGCCGTAGACCTCGTCGGCGGGTCCCTCCTCGACGATCCGGCCGCCGCGCATCACGGCGACCCGGTCGCTGACCTGGCGTACGACGGCGAGGTCGTGGGCGACGAACACGAGCGCGAGCCCGAGTTCGCGCTGCAGTTCGCCGAGCAGGGCGACGACCTGGGCCTGCGTGGTGACGTCCAGCGCGGAGACCGGCTCGTCGCAGACGATGACGCGCGGGTCGGCGGCCAGCGCCCGCGCGATGCCGACCCGCTGACGCTGGCCGCCGCTGAACTCGTGGGGGTAACGGTCGTAGTGCCCGGCCTCGAGCCCCACGCGCTCCAGCAGTTCCGTCACCCGGGCCCGGATCCGCCGCTCGTCGCGCTCCCCGCGCGCCCGCAGCGGGTCGGCGACCGACTCCCCCACGCTGCGGCGGGGGTTGAGGGAGGAGACGGGGTCCTGGAAGACCATCTGCACGGCCGGCCCGGGAGCGGTGCGCACCCGCCCCTCGTGGCGGACCTCACCGGCCGTGGGCGGCAGCAGCCCGACGAGCATCCGGCCGAGCGTCGTCTTGCCGCTGCCGCTCTCTCCCACGACACCGACGGTCTCGCCGCGCCGGACGGTCAGGGACACGTCGTCCACGGCGGCGAACCGCCCCTTGCCGCGGCCGAATTCGCGCCGCAGACCGGTCGCCTCCAGGACGACCTCACCGGTGGCCCGGGACGGCGCGGCACGCGGTGCGTCCACGCGCGGGACGGCGCCGAGCAGGTCGCGGGTGTACGGCTGGACGGGCGTCCTGAGAACCGCTGCCACGGGGCCGCTCTCGACGGCCTGTCCGTGCCGCATGACGAGCACCTCGTCGACGCTCTCGGCGGCGACGCCCACGTCGTGCGTGACCAGGAGCAGTCCGAGTCCGCTCTCGGTGCGCAGCGTGTGCAGCAGGTCGAGGATCTGGGCCTGCACGGTGACGTCGAGCGCGGTGGTCGGCTCGTCGGCGATCAGCAGGTCCGGTTCGCAGGCGAGCGCCATGGCGATCAGCGCGCGCTGGCGCATGCCGCCGCTGAACTCGTGCGGGCGGGACCGGGAGCGCCGTACCGGGTCCGGGATTCCCACCCTGTCGAGGACCTCGACGGCACGCGCGCGTGCGGCGCGCCGGGACGCGCGCGTGTGCACGCGGTACACCTCGGCGATCTGGTCGCCGACGGCGTAGTACGGGTCCAGGGAGGACAGCGGGTCCTGGAACACCATGGCGGCCCTGGCACCGCGCAGCAGTCGCAGTTCGTCGTCCGGAGCGCGCTGCACATCGGTGCCGGCGACGTGTACGGAACCCCGGACCCGCGCTCCCGTTCCCCGGTGCAGTCCGAGCAGGGCGGCGGCGACGGTGGACTTGCCGGAGCCGGACTCGCCGACCAGGGCCAGCGCGCCGCCGGGCGCGAGGCGGAACGACAGTCCGTCGACCGCCCGCAGGGATCCGAAGTCCACCGTCAGGTCGCGGACGTCGACCAGGCTCGTGCCACTCATGCCAGTACCACCCGTCGGTCGGCCACCGCGTACAGGACGTCCGCGACGGCGTTGGCGATGACCACGAAGAAGCCGATGACCAGGACCATGCCGACGACGACCGGGAGGTCCACGACGTCGACGGCGTGCACGAGTTCCTGGCCGATGCCGGGCAGCCCGAAGAGGGTCTCGGTGAGGACGGCGCCGCCGACGGCGGAGCCGACGTTGTTGGCGTTCAGGGCGATGACGGGTGCCAGGGCGCCGCGCAGCGCGTGCCGGCCGACGACCGAGCGTTCGGTGACGCCGTAGGCGCGGAAGGTGCGGATGTGGTCCTCGGCGAGGGTCTCCAGCATCGCCGCCCTGGTGAGCCGGGCGAAGGTCGCGGCCTCGATCAGGGCGAGCGAGAGCCATGGCAGCAGCAGGTTCCAGGCCCACTGCTCGGGGTCGGCGGTGAAGGCGACGTACTGCGGGAAGGGCAGCAGCCGGAGCTCGCCGCAGACGACGATCATCAGGACGAGCCCGATGACGAACACCGGCGTGGCGGTGCCCGCCAGGGTGACGGCGGTCAGGGCCCGCTCGGTGAGCCGTCCGCGCCGCCAGGCGGACAGCACACCGGTGCCGACGCCGAGCAGCAGCCACAGGACCATGGCGCCGAGCACCAGGGACAGGCTGACCGGCAGTTTGGCCAGGATGATGGTCATGACCTGCTGGTCGCTCTGGTACGACAGCCCGAGGCACGGCGCCGCGCAGTGCGCGACGGACGTTCCCGTCGAGTAGTCCTGCCCCGCGACGAGGCCCTGGAGGAAGTGCCAGTAGCGCAGGTAGAGCGGGTCGTCGAGGCGGAGCTGCTGGGCGACCTGGTGGACCTGCTGGGGCGAGCAGCGCGGCCCGCAGCTGATCTGGGCGACATTGCCCGGGGTGACGTAGAAGACGACATAGACGATCACCGAGACGGCCAGCAGGGTGACGACGGCGCCGAGGGCGCGGCGCAGGAGGAAGCCGCTGAAGCCGCTCATGCGCGTACCCCCTTGTCGGTCCCGGCGGCGGGTGTCTCCGTGCGGCGGGTGCCGACGCGCAGGCGGGAGGCCGTGCGCGGGTCGAGGGCCGTACGGATGCCGTCGCCGAGGACGGTCAGGGCGAGGACGGTGACGAACAGCGCGCCCGCGGGCAGCAGGAGGTACTGCGGCGCGGCCTGGTACCAGACGTCGGCCGAGGTGAGCATCTGTCCCCAGGACGGTGTGGGCGGCTTGACGCCCACACCGAGGAAGGACAGGGCGGCCTCGACGGAGATGTTCATGGGGACCAGGAGCGCGCTGTAGGTGATGACGGGCGCGGCGAGGCCGGGCAGCAGTTCGCGGCGGGCGATCCGCCAGGTGCCCCAGCCGCTCAGCCGGGCGGCGGCGACATGGTCGAGGCCCTTGAGGGTGAGCGTCTGGGCGCGCACGATCTTCGCGATGTTGCCCCAGCCGATGAGCCCGATGACGAGGGTGACCAGGACGGGCCGCGGGAAGCCCGCCGGCACGACCGCGAGCAGCGCGAGCGCCATGATCATCAGCGGCATGGCCACGATGATGTCGGTGATGCGGCTCAGCAGCTGATCGACCCAGCGGCTGCCGAGCGCGGAGGCGACACCGACGGTCACGCCGATGGCGACCTGGACGACGGTGGCCGCCAGGGCCACGCCCAGCGACACGCGGGCGCCGTAGGCGAGGCGGGCGAACAGGTCGCGGCCGGTCTGCGGTTCGACGCCGAGCCAGTGGCGGGCGTCGATGCCGCCGAGCGGCCCCACGGGCACGCCACCGCGCGCGGAGTCGATGAGCGAGGGGTGGTAGGTGGTGGGGTCTTGGCCCTCGAGGGCGGTGAGCAGCGGCGCGGCGAGCGCGACCAGGACGAGCAGGGCGACGACGGCCGCCGCGGCGAGGGCGGCGCGCCGCGTGCGCAGTCGGCGCCAGAACTGACGGGCCCCCGTGGCCCCCGGGACGGCGGTGTCCGTCCCGGGGGCCACGTCGGCGACGAGGGTGTCGCTCATGGCGTCACTTCACCGCGACCTGGGAGATGTCCAGGACGCCGGTCCAGTCGCTGATCACGATGTTCCTGACGTCCTTGCCGTACAGGCGCTTGTACACGGGGTGGAACAGCGGGACGACCACGGCCTTCCGGGCGATCTTCTCGTCCAGCGCGCCCCAGCGCTTCGCGGCCGCGTCGAGATCGGTCAGCTTGTTGATCGCGTCGATCTCGGTGTTGACCGAGTCGTCGTCGAGCAGGCCGGTGTTGAAGTTGGCGCCGTCCCTGACGATCTGCCGGCCGTCGAAGATCGGGGCGAGGAAGGGGCCGCCGGAGGGCCAGTCGGCGCCCCAGTGGGCGAGGAAGAAGCCCGGCTCGGTCTTCACGGTGTGGATCTTGTCGGAGTAGTCGTTGTCCTCCAGGCCCTGGAGTCCGACCGTGATGCCGGCCTTCTTGAGCGCGTCCTGGAGGGCGGTGGCGATCTCCGGGCCGGTCTCGAAGTCCTTGCTGTTGGAGTGGGTCAGCGTGACGGTGAGCCCGTGGGCGTACCCCGCCTCCTTCAGCAGTTCCCTCGCCTTGGCGGCGTTGCCGGTCGCACCGGCCGGGAAGAGGTCGTAGGGGCGGTGACCGAAGGACTTCTGGGCGGGCAGGAAGGTGGTCGCGGCCTCGGCGAGCGCGGAGCCGCCCGCCGCGTTGACGACCGACGACCGGTCGACGGCGTAGGCGATGGCCTGGCGGACCTTGGGGTCGTCGAACGGCTTGACCGTCGGGTTGAACGCTATGTAGTCGGTGTAGCCGAAGTGGCCGGTGCCGACCCGTGCGGCCAGTTCCCTGTCGCCGGTGACCTTGGCGAGTTCGGCCGGGCCGAGGTTGGTGTCGGTGGTGACCGCGGCGGCGTCGGCGCCCTGGGAGGCGGACAGCCGCTGGTTGATCACGGAGGAGTCGAGTCCGGAACGTACGTCGACGGTGTCGGGGTACGCCTTGCGCTCGGCGTCCGTCGCGGCCGACCAGTGGGTGTTGCGGGCCAGGACGAGGTGTTCGCCGTCGTTCTCGTTCTTGACGACCTTGTACGGGCCGGACGAGACCGGGTGCTCCTCGTACCGGGTGCCGGTGTCCTTCGCCCTGGGGACGGGCGCGAACTGGGTCTGCGTGGCGAGGTAGGGGAACTCGCCCTCGGGCTTGTCCAGGTGAAAGACGATGGTCCGCTCGTCCGGCGTCTCGATCGCCGTGAGGCCCTTCTTGTCCTTGTACGGCCCCTGGTAGCCGGCCGCACCGGTCAGCCAGTCCCGCAGATAGGGGGCGCCGCCGGAGAGTTCGGGGGCGAAGGAGCGCTCGATGCCGTACTTGATGTCGGCGGAGGTGATCGGGGTGCCGTCCTCGTACTCGAGGCCCTTCTTCAAGGTGTACGTCCACACCGTCGCGTCCTTGTTGGGCCGCCCGGTGTCGGTGGCCAGGTCCGGGACGACCTGCGCACCGGCCGCGCCGTTCTCGCGGTTACGGGTGGTGAGGGTGCGGAAGACGAGGGAGGGGACGTTGCCGCCGCCTGAGGTGTAGAGGCGGGCCGGGTCGAAGTCCTGCTGCGGGCTGGAGTTCAGGACGGTGAGGGTGCCGCCCTGGTGCGGCGTGGAGCCGCCGCCGGAACCCTTGGCATCGCCGCTGTCCTCGGGGCCGCAGGCGGCGGCGCCCGCGGCCACGATCAGGCTGACGGACACCGCGGCCACACGGCGCGCTCTGGCGGACGATTGACGCATCGGAATGACGACCTCTCGGGGTTGGCTCTCGCATGAGCTCCGCCCGTCCCGGATCGCGAGACGGACGGACGAGGAATGAGACGGGAGTGGACAGACGTCTGCCCGGCGTCAAGTCGTCGGAGAACCCGGACCGTGACACACGGGACCGAGCGGGCGGGGCGGGCCGGACGAACCGGCGGGCATGCCTGAGCCGTGGTCACAGGACGTGCCGGGGCAGCCTCGTGAGGATGAGGAGAGCGACCCGGTCACGCCGGAGAAGGGTGTGAAACTCGCGACGCGAACGCCAGAGGGCGGGCGTCAGCGACAGTGGATGTCGGCCACGCAGAGGGCGGTCACACCGATGAGCGCCAGCTCGATGGCGGCGGCGCTGCTCACGACATGACTAGACCACATGTGCTCGAATATGAATGACTTTTTCATCCATGTCAAAGCGGCCTCCGCCCCGGCCCGTGCCCCGGCCTCCGTACCGGCCGTCAGTTCTCCGGATACGCCCACGGGTTGGGCAGGCAGTGGATCCCGTCGTGGTCGAGGAACTTGGTCTGCTGCTGCATGACCGGCGCCGGCTCGCCGTCCTTCTCGCAGGTGACGTGGTGGTAGCCGAGGCGGTGGCCGACCTCGTGGTTGATCAGCATCTGGCGGTAGGCGTGGATCTCGTCGCCGTAGGTCTTCGAGCCCTGCGCCCAGCGGTAGGCGTTGATCATCACGCGCTCGGTGGAGGCCGAGTCGCAGGAGACGTTGTCCTCCGTGGTGTCCAGACCGGACTTGGCGCACCAGACGGCGGTGGTGCCGGGGCTGGCCAGGGTGATCACGAAGTCGGGCTTGCCGGTGTCGGTCCGCTCGAAGGTACGGGCCCCGTTGTGGGACCAGCTGCGGTTGTCGTTGAGGGTCTTCTGGACGGCCTCGGCGAACAGCGCGCCGTCGAGACCGAGGCCCCGCTCCACGTCCACGCGGTAGGTGTACTTACGCCCCTTGCCCGGCGCCTTGTCGACGCCGGGAACCGCGTCGAACGTGCCCGGCCCCTTGAAGGCGGCACTGAGGACGTACTTCGTGTCCATCTTCTGCTCGTACGTCAGTGAGGCCACGGACGGCGAGGAGGAGACCGCGGGCTCGCCGGCGTCCGATCCGGCGTCGCGGGCGTCGCGCGCCTGGTCGGTGGCCGAACGCGCCTGGGTGCCGGTGCCGTCACGGCCGTCGGCGACCTGGCCGGCCACGACGATCGCCAGCACGGTGGTGACGGCGGCCGCCGCGATACCGGTGTAGGCCCGCCCCTTGGCGCCCTTGCCGGGCGCGGGTTCGCCGGTGGGGGCGGCGCCGTCGCCGTCGCCGTCGTTCGGCACACCGAGGCCGGTCCCGGTGCCGGGGGGCCACTCGGTGACCGAGGCGTACGGGTCAAAACGCCCGGCGCGGCCGACGGGCTCGGTCTGCGGGATCTGCGCGGCCTTCGGGGTCCGGGGAGCGCCCGCCTTTCTGGCGCGGGGGGCGGGGAGGCTGCCGGTGTCCTCGCCGCCGGGTGCGTCGAAGGCGTCGAGGTACTCCTGCCGCGGACCGGCGCCGGACGGTTTCCGGGATCCTGATTCCGGGGCGGTGCCGGATCCCGGGGCGGTGCCGTCCGGCGGCGCGTACCGCTGGCGCGGTATCGACGGCTCGGCCGGCCCGGTGGCTCCCGCGGTACGGGCCGCCCCGGCCGCGCCCCCGAACCGGCCCCAGCCGCCACCGGGTTCACGCTGCTCGGGGTGCCGGCCCCGGACCCGGGGAGTGCCCTGTGCGGACGTGCCGTCGGGGAGGCGGGGCATGCCGTGGGCCGGGGTGCCGTCGGGGACACGCGGGATCCCGCGTGCCGGGGTGCCGTCCGGCAGTCGCGGGACGCCACCCGCGGGCGTCCCGTCCGGGAACGACCGGGGGCCGGACGGGCGTGCCGGTCCGGGCCCCGGAATCCGGCCCTCGCGCCCCTGGAGCTCTCTCTCGGGCACCGTGCCCGGTCCGGGCCGCCCGCCACGCGCCGCACCGGCGTTGCCCGTCGCATGACCCGTCGCACCGCTGTCCGTCGCACCGCCGTCCGGAGTCCGGCTGCCGGGAGTCGGCCCGTCAGGAGCCCCCGCGCCCGGGGTGCTCGGCGTTCCGTCCGTCCTCTGCGGACCGCGGCGCGCGGCCGAGTCGCCGGTGTCGCCCCTCGCGGCGAGCCCGCGGCGGCTGTGGCGTCCCACCTGGCTCTCAGCTCCCCTCGGCCGGGGCGGTGCCGCCGTCGGCAGAGGGGCCGCCCGGCTTCCCCGCCGGGCCCAGCAGGTCCCGGAACGCGGCGGCGACCGTCTCCGGGTACTCCATCATCGCCACGTGACCGGCGTCCGGCAGGCTCAGCAGCCGGGAGCCGCGGAAGGACCGGGCCGCCCTGTGCGCCATACGGTGGCCGACGAGCTGGTCGCGGCCGCCGTAGATCAGGAGGGTCGGGGCCAGCACACGCTCGGCCTGCCGCCAGAGTCCGTGCTGGCCGCCCAGGGTGTACGCGTTGATCAGGCCCCGCGCGGACCGCGTCATCGCGTCCCAGAAGTACGGCAGCCGCAGCCTGCGCTCCAGTTCCTCCACCGCCTCCTGGAAAGCCTCCGGCGTCACCTGTCCGGGGTCCCCGTAGCACAGCCCCATGACGCCGCGGACCCGCTGTTCGGCCGTCAGATCACGGGTGAGTCTGCTGAACAGAGGGGCCGCCCAGGGTATGCCGAGCAGCCCCGTGGGAACCGCCGAACGCTGCACCCGGAACTCCGGCAGCGCGGGCGAGACGAGCGTGAGCGTACGGACAAGGTCGGGCCGCAGCGCGGCGACACGGGTGGAGACCGCGCCGCCCAGGGAGTTGCCGAACAGGTGCACCGGGCCGCGCGCCGACGCGTCCAGATGGCGGATCACCGCGCGCGCGTGGCCGGTGACGGAGTAGTCGCCGTCGTCCGGCGGCGGGGAGTCGCCGAAGCCCGGCAGGTCGACGGCCTCTCCGTCGACGACGTCCTCGAGTTCGCGCATCAGCAGCGACCAGTTCTGTGAGGAACCGCCGAGTCCGTGGACGTAGAGCGCGGGCGGCAGTCCCTCCCGCGCGGGCGGCCGGGAACGGACCGTCAGAGTGATGCCCGGAAGCCCGACCGACCTGAGCCGCTCACCCTCCGCGAGCCGGGCGGCCGTCGCCTCGGGGAGCACACGCGTGGGCGGTACGGACGGCAGCTCTGTCGACGACATGGGCCAATGTTACGAGACGATCACACGCCGTTTCACGTGTTCGCCGTCACAGGCACCGGACGGATCGGCACGGATGCGCACGGATCCACGGGGAATTCACGCAAGATCCTTACTGATTTCGGCACCGATCCCGCCACCGGGCGCACACCTGTCCGGGCCGTGTTTGATCCGATCCGCGTACCCGGGCGGATCGCATGGCGTGCGGAACCCGGGTCTCCTACGCTCGTACGCAGGGCACCCGTGCACGACCCCCGTATTCCGCAGGGACGCCCCAGGAAGGGAGTCCGCAATGTCCGTCGACCCCACCGAACCCACCGACCCCGAGTCGTTCGAGGCCGGGAACGCCACGGAGCTGGGCGTGGAGGCACCCGAGGGCGACGCCGCGGAGCAGCACGCGGACGTCACGTCGGACAAGGACGAGCCGGTGCGCGGCGAGGACAAGGACCGGGCCGACGAGGCCGATCTCGCGGAACAGGCGCGTGCCGTCTCACTGGGCGAGGAAGACTACCGCTGAGCCACAGCCGCAGAGCCACACAGCCGCACGGTCGCTGAGCCACGCAGCCGCCGGACCGGCGGCCTCCCGTGCCCGCCATGCACGCGTTTGAAACCTTCCGTACCGCTTCCGCTGTCGTCCGCTCCGTGAAATTCTGCGCTCGCAGCGCGCGCACCGCGGTTACTGAAAAGTACGATGGCGGCGCGGCACACCGCATGTGGACGAACTTGGGAGGCGGCGTGACAGCCATCGAGCAGACAGAGGCGGCCCGCCCGCGAGGGACGCGCCTGCCGCGCCGTGCCCGACGGAACCAGCTGCTGGGCGCCGCGCAGGAAGTCTTCGTGGCGCAGGGCTACCACGCGGCCGCCATGGACGACATCGCCGAGCGCGCCGGGGTCAGCAAGCCGGTGCTGTACCAGCACTTCCCGGGCAAGCTCGACCTCTATCTCGCCCTGCTCGACCAGCACTGCGAGTCCCTCATCCAGTCCGTGCGCGCCGCACTCGCGTCGACGACCGACAACAAGCAGCGCGTACGGGCGACCATGGACGCCTACTTCGCCTACATCGAGGACGACGGCGGCGCCTTCCGCCTGGTCTTCGAGTCGGACCTGACGAACGAGCCCGCGGTGCGCGAGCGCGTCGACAAGGTCAGCAAGGAGTGCGCCGAGGCGATCTGCGACGTGATCGCCGAGGACACCGGCCTGTCGCGGGCCGAGTCGATGCTGCTGGCCTCGGGCCTCGGCGGTCTGGCCCAGGTGGTGGCCCGCTCGTGGCTGCACAGCGACCA
This sequence comes from Streptomyces sp. NPDC047000, assembly GCF_040644295.1. Taxonomy (NCBI): domain Bacteria; kingdom Bacillati; phylum Actinomycetota; class Actinomycetes; order Kitasatosporales; family Streptomycetaceae; genus Streptomyces; species Streptomyces sp. NPDC047000. The sequence goes on along the minus strand of NZ_JBEYWE010000002.1, from coordinate 640,503 downwards.
CAGCGTGCCGCGCGACCAGGCGGTGCAGCTGCTGGCCTCGCTGGCCTGGCGGGGCATCGCCGGCTTCCCGCTGCACGGTACCGACCAGGTCCACTGAGCACACGCGGACGCGCGGGACGGGGATTTGTTCCCGTCCGCTGTTCGCTCCTGGCGTGCGGCTGCGCAGCGTGTACGTCCCTGCACCGGGCTAATGTGTGCTGGGTACGGCGCGGAAGGCCGCGCACTTCACTGACCGTCGGAGGGACAAAGCCGTGGAGGTCAAGATCGGCGTGCAGCACGCGCCGCGCGAGATCGTTCTGGAGAGCGGTCAGAGCGCCGAGGAGATCGAGCGTGTGGTGGCCGACGCACTGGCGGGCAAGTCGCAGCTGCTGAGCCTTACGGACGAGCACGGCCGCAAGATCCTGGTCCCGGCCGACCGCCTCGCCTACGTCGAGCTCGGCGAGCCCGCGCCGCGCAAGGTGGGCTTCGGCGCGCTGTAGGCACACCGCGGGCCGGGCACCGCGGCGCCCGGCCTCCGCCGCTCGGCGTCAGCCGCGTGCCGTGCTCTTCGCCGTGCCGTGTGCCGTCTGCCGTCACAGGGGCCCGGCGGCCTGAGGTTCCTCAGGCCGCCGGGCCCCTGTCGTATGCCGCGTCGCCTCGCCCCGGGCCGTGCCCTCACCCGTACAGAACCACAGAAGGAACACAAGTCACCCACAGGGGAGGATTGCGTTCCGCAGGTCACGGGTATTCCCGCTGTACGACCTGGTGCACAGCGCGGCCGTGTGGGAGGGACTCGTCATGATCGTGGAAGTGCTCGGCTCAGCCGTCCTCGGCCTCGTGCTGGCCTGGGCGGCGCTGCACCGGCTCGCACACCGTCTGCCGGCCCGCGTGCTCGTGTTCTCGACCGGTGTCGCCGGGGCGCTGTTCGGTGATTTCGTCACCCGCAGCGCGCTGGGCTCCGGCGGGGTCCTGGCCGGACTGCTCGGTGCGGCGGTCGTCTCCGCGGCCTCGCTCTCGCTGCTGCTCCGCCCGGCCGGAAGACTCCGCCGACGATCAGCCCCTGCGTGACCCCGCCACCGAAGGTCCAACACCCCACCGGCTGAACCCCACCGGCCACCCCACTGGTTGGCCCCCATCGGCCACGCCCCGTCGGGCCGGCACCGGACGACAGGTGGCGCGGGACAACGCACGACAGCGCGGCAGCGGCCGACGCACGGGGAGTGCGCTACGCCGCGAGCCCCAGGGCCGCCATCCGCTTCGTGTGGGCCTCCGTGATACGGGAGAACATCCTGCCCACCTCCGCGAGGTCGAAGCCGGCCGCGACGCCGCCGACGAGCATCGTGGACAGCGCGTCCCGGTCCGCGACCACCCGCTGCGACTGCGACAGCGCCTCGCCCATCAGCCGCCGCGCCCACAGCGCGAGCCTGCCGCCCAGCCGCGGGTCGGCGTCGATCGCCGCGCGGACCTTCCCCACCGCGAACTCGGCGTGCCCCGTGTCGTCGAGAACGGCGAGGACGAGCTCCCGCGTGTCGGAGTCGAGCCGGACGGCGACCTCACGGTAGAAGTCGCTGGCGATCGCGTCACCGACGTACGCCTTGACCAGGCCCTCCAGCCAGTCGGAAGGCGCCGTCTGCTTGTGGAAGCCGTCGAGTGCGGCGACGAACGGCTCCATCGCCTCGGTCACCCCCTCCCCGACCTCGGCGAGCCGGTCGCGCAGCCGCTCGAAGTGGTGGAACTCGGCGGAGGCCATCTTGGCCAGCTCCGCCTTGTCCGGCAGCGTCGGCGCCAGCTTGGCGTCCTCCGCGAGACGCTCGAACGCGGCCAGTTCGCCGTAGGCGAGGGCACCGAGGAGGTCGACGACCGCGGCGCGGTACTGGGGGTCCGCGGAGGCCGTCGCCCAGTCCTGCGCGGCGATTCCGGTGGGTGCCTCCGAAGCTTCTTCGGGGGTGTTGTCAGGCTTGTCAGAGGTCGTCATGAAGCGCACAATAGCCCGCCCGGCGCCGCCCGGTGGACCCTCCGAACCGCGTCGGAAGTCGTCCGGAAGTCCCTCGGAAGCCCCTGGTCAACCAGTGTGACGACGACTACGTGACCAAATCGGCCATCGCGTGTGCGGGAATCCGGGGTATGGTGGTAATGCGCCTGCTGGGTACTTGGACGTATCCCGACAGGCCGCATGCATGAGGATGCCCGGTCGGTGGCCCGATCGGCTCCGACCCGACAGCCTCCCTGGCCGTACGGCACATCGCGTACGACGACCGGAGGGACCCTCAGCGGTTCGAGCGCTAGAGCGTCGGCAGTGGTCCCGTGCCGAACGGCTTGCCCCCACGGCTCGCCCGTAAGGCAGTCGACGTCCCCAGCACGGTTCTGACAAGACCCCCGAGCTCGCCTCGCACCGCGTTCACAGAAGAGGCAGCACCCTGACTACGACGTTTAGAGAACTCGGAATCCTTCCCGAGACCGCCGAGGCCCTGGAGGCCGTCGGCATCACCGCTCCCTTCCCCATCCAGGAGATGACGCTCCCCGTCGCCCTCTCCGGCACGGATGTCATCGGCCAGGCCAAGACGGGCACCGGCAAGACGCTGGGCTTCGGCCTCCCGCTCCTCGAGCGGGTCACCGTCCCCGCCGACGTGGAGGCGGGGCGCGCCCGTCCCGAGGAGCTGACCGACGCCCCGCAGGCCCTCGTGGTCGTTCCCACGCGCGAGCTGTGCACCCAGGTCACCAACGACCTGCTGACCGCGGGCAAGGTCCGTAATGTGCGGGTGCTCGCGATATACGGCGGCCGGGCCTACGAACCGCAGGTGGAGGCGCTGAAGAAGGGCGTCGACGTCATCGTCGGCACCCCCGGCCGGCTTCTCGACCTCGCCGGTCAGAAGAAGCTGAGCCTCAAGCACATCAGGTGCCTGGTCCTCGACGAGGCCGACGAGATGCTCGACCTGGGCTTCCTGCCCGACGTCGAGAAGATCATCAACATGCTTCCCCCGAAGCGCCAGACCATGCTGTTCTCGGCGACGATGCCGGGCGCGGTCATCGGCCTCGCCCGCCGTTACATGTCGCAGCCCACGCACATCCGCGCCACCGCGCCGGACGACGAGGGCGCGACCGTCGCGAACACCACGCAGTTCGTCTACCGCGCGCACTCCATGGACAAGCCGGAGATGGTCTCCCGCATCCTGCAGGCCGAGGGCCGCGGACTGGCGATGATCTTCTGCCGCACCAAGCGCACGGCCGCCGACATCGCCGAGCAGCTCCAGCACCGCGGGTTCGCCTCCGGCGCGGTCCACGGCGACCTCGGCCAGGGTGCCCGCGAGCAGGCGCTGCGGGCCTTCCGCAACGGCAAGGTGGACGTCCTCGTGTGCACCGACGTCGCCGCGCGCGGCATCGACGTCGAGGGTGTCACGCACGTCATCAACTACCAGTCCCCCGAGGACGAGAAGACGTATCTGCACCGCATCGGCCGTACCGGTCGGGCGGGCGCGTCGGGTACGGCGATCACGCTCGTCGACTGGGACGACATCCCGCGCTGGCAGCTGATCAACAAGGCGCTGGACCTGAACCTGGGCGACCCGGCGGAGACGTACTCCACCTCCCCGCACCTCTTCACCGACCTCGGTATCCCCGAGGGCACCAAGGGTGTCCTGCCGCGTGCCGAGCGCACGCGTGCCGGGCTGGACGCGGAGACGCTGGAGGACCTGGGCGAGACCGGCGGCCGTGGCGGGCGCGGGCGCGGTGGCCGGGGCGAGTCCCGGTCCGCCGAGCGCGAGCGCCCGGCGCGCACCCCGCGCGGCCGGCGCCGTACGCGCGGCGGGCTGCCCGCCGAAGCCGCGGAGGGCAGGGAGCCGCTGGCACCGGTCGCCGAGGAGACGGCCGTGGCCGAGGAGCCGGGCGCGCGCCGCACCCCGCGCCGCCGGCGCCGCACCCGCGGCGGTGCCTCGGCCGAACAGCCGGCGGCCACCGGCGCCGCCACCACCGCCACCGCTGTGTCCGCTGCGGCGGAGCCGGAGCCCGTCGTCCCCGTGGCCGCCGAGGCGGTCACGGCCGTCGACACGGCCGAGTCCAAAAGGCCCGCGGAGGCTGCGGAGCCGCGCCGCCGCCGGACCCGCAGGTCCGCGGAGCAGACGGCGGCCACGTCGTCGGCCACCGCGGTGAGCGAGACCGCTACGGCCGTGACGATCCCGGCGCCCGCGACGGCCGGACCGGTTGCCGCGGCCGAGGCGGCTCCGGCCGCCGAAGCCGCCGCCGACACGGCCGAGGGCACCGTCGGAGGTGACGAGGCCAAGCCGCGCCGCCGCCGGACCCGTAAGGCCGCGGACGCCACGCCCCGGCAGGAGCCGGTGAGCAGTGCGCCCGAGGCGGCCGTGGCCGCCGTCGAGTCGGCGGAGGGCGTCCAGGAGCCGGAGACCAAGCCGCGCCGCCGGACCCGTAAGGCCGCGGTGGCGAC
>NZ_JBEYWE010000002.1:203549-635988 GCF_040644295.1 Streptomyces sp. NPDC047000 | reverse complement strand
ACCGAGGCACCGGCCGCCGAAGCCGCCGTCGACACGGCGGAGGGCACGGAGACCAAGCCGCGCACCCGCCGCACCCGCAAGGCCACCGCCCCCGCCCCCGCTGCCGTGGAAGAGGCCGCGCCGGAAGTCGCCGAGGCCACCGGGACGGCCAAGCCGCGCCGGACCCGTAAGGCCGCGGTGGCGACCGAGGCACCGGCCGCCGAAGCCGCCGTCGACACGGCGGAGGGCACGGAGACCAAGCCGCGCACCCGCCGCACCCGCAAGGCCACCGCCCCCGCAGCCTGCGCCGAGATCCCGGCGCAGGCCACGGACGAGCCGGAGGTCAAGCCGCGTCGGCGGACCCGCAAGGCGACGACGACCGCGGTCGTCGTCGAGGCAGCCGAGGTCACGTCCCCCGACGCGTCCGAGGCCAAGCCCCGGACGCGCCGGCCCCGTAAGGCGGCGGTCGCGGTCGAGGCACCGGAGGCCTGATCCGCGCGGAGACGCGATCGCCCGGCGACGAGGACACCCGTCCGGTCACCGCCGACGGCCCGGCCCACCCCGTGTGGGCCGGGCCGTCGGCGTTCGTCCGGCGACCGCGCGGCCGCGCACCACGCCCGCCCAGGGCCGGGCACCCCGCCCAGTGGCCCCGCCCCCGTCGTCCCGGGCCCCCGCTCGCTCCGCCCGGTGCCCGCGCCCGCTAGCCTCGGTCCCATGAGCAGGCCTCCGTCCTTCGCCCCGCCGCCCGGTGCCCGTGCCTACGCCCTGCCGACGGCGCGCGGTGAGTTCGCCGTCGTCGACGCGCCCCCGGCTGCCGGGGTGGCGGCCAGGGGGGTCGCGCTGCTGCTGCCCGGGTTCACCGGCAGCAAGGAGGACTTCAACCCGCTGCACGAGGCGTTGGCCACCCGCGGGTACCGGACGGTCGCGGTGGACGGGCGCGGGCAGTACGAGTCCGGAGGACCCGAGCACGACGAGTCGGCCTACGCCCAGGAGGAGCTGGCACGGGACGTGCTCGCGCAGGCCGAGGCGCTCGGTGACGGCCGGGTGCATCTGCTGGGGCACTCGCTCGGCGGGGTGATCGCGCGGGCGGCCGTGCTGCTCGACCACGCGCCGTTCGTCTCGCTCACCCTGATGGCGTCGGGCCCGGCGGCGATCTCGACCGGCCAGCAGCAGCGTGTGAAGCTGCTGCGGGACGCGCTGGCCGTGATGTCGATGGCCGAGGTCTGGGAGGCCATCCAGGCCATGGAGACACCCGAGGAGACCGACACGGGCGCCAACGGCGCCTCCGCTCCCGGCGGGGATCCCGGCGCGGGTCTCGACGCGGGTCTCGTCGGCCGGGCGGATCTGCGGCGCCGCTGGCTCGGCAACAAGCCCGCCCAGCTCATCGCGACCGGCAGGCAGCTGTGCACGGAACCGGACCGCGTCGCGGAGCTGGCCGTCCTGCCCCTGCCCTTCCACGTGGTGTCGGGGGCCCGGGACGACACCTGGCCGGTACCGCTGCTGGACGACATGGCGTTGCGGCTCGCGGCCCGCCGGACCGTCGTCCCCGGCGCCGAGCACTCCCCCAACACCGACCGGCCGGACACCACCGCCCACGCGCTGGCCGACTTCTGGGACACGGTCGGCGCCGCACCGGAGTGAGCGCGGCCCGGTCGCGACCCGGTCTCAGTACTGCGTCTGCAGGTGCTGCCAGAAGCCGTCCCGGAGGGCGCGGCGGAGGTCGGCCTGACCGCGCAGGGAGTACTGGAGCATGCCCTCGGCCTCGACGAGGAGGTCCTGGTCGACCGGGCCCGGGAGGTAGGGGTGGCCGGGGAGCAGCTCCAGCAGGGCGTCCCGGCCGCGGGAGGAGAGCCACTTGGCGGCGATCTGGGCGCCGATGAAGCGGACGTCCTCGCGGGAGGGACGGAGGGCGTGGGCGGACTCGTAGGCCGGTCCCGTACGCCGTGACACGTACGGTTTGAAGAAGTCGAGGTCGAAGGTGCGCTGGCTGTCGACCTCCCACAGCAGCGGCTCGGCCTGGTTGCGGCCCTCGGGGGCCTCGATGCCCCACAGATGGACCCGGGCGCCGTAGCCCTGCGCCGCCTCGACCGCCGAGACCAGGTCCTCGTCGCCGCCGAGCAGGGCCGCGTCGCTGATGGCGCGGTGCCGGGCGAGGGACTCCAGGTCGGAGCGGATCAGGGAGTCGACGCCCTTCTGCTGGTTGTTGGCGTTGAGGTTGCCGAGGCGGACCTTCACGTCGGGGAGTTCCGCGATGGACTGCTGCTCGGAGGTGTGGATACGGCGGCGGGCGCCGTCGTACCAGTACACGCGCAGCAGTCTGCTGTCGGCGAAGATCGTGCGGGCCTTGTCGATGAGGGCGTCGATCAGTCCCTCGGCGTCGAGGTCGAAGGCCCTGCGGTCCTCGGTGCCGGCGACCAGCCGTCCCGCGGCCGCGTAGAGGTATCCGGCGTCGACGAAGATCGCATGGGTGGAGGGCGTCTTCGCCACCTCGGCGAGCATGCGCTGGAGCAGCTCGTTGGTGCGGTCGATACGGGCGTGCAGAGCCTCTTGGTCGTCGTTCATCGCATCCATTGTCCCGGCGGTCACGCTGCGAACACAACCGGTCCCGGTCGGTCTCCGTCCGATCATTTACCGGTCGGTAGTTAGCCGTTCGAAAAATTTCTTTAGCGTAGGGAATGTTTGTAACAAGCATCCCGTTGAATAGATCAGAACCACGCGACGAAGGGAGAAGCTATGCGCTTCGAGATCATGCGACTCGACGAGGTCGACGGGACCACCGTGGACACCACCGTCGTGGACGCCGCCTCCGTCAACCGGATCGTCCAGCAGGCCGCCGCCCTCGGGCAGCGACTGTGGATCCGGCCGGCCGAGACCCCGGCCTCGTAACTGACGCGGATCGCACCACACAGCAGTAGAGCACACCACAGCAGAGCCCGCAGTCGACAAGCGGCACAGCACACAGTGGCTTCAGAGCCCCCGTACGGCGACGACGTCGTACGGGGGCTCTGCGCTGTGTCCGGGGCGCGGCACGGGGGTCATGCGCTGCCCACGACCTGGAGCACCCCGTTGATGATCTGCTGCACGGCGATCGCGGAGAGCATCATCCCCGAGAGCCGGGTCACGAGGACGACGCCGCCGTCCTTGATGACCTTGATGATCAGCAGCGAGTAGCGCATCACGACCCACAGCACGACGTGGATGGCGAGGATCGCCGACCACACGGACGCCTGGGCGGCGACGCCGTGCGCGCGCTGGACCGCCAGGATGACCGACACGATGGCGCCGGGCCCGGCGAGGATCGGCATGCCGAGCGGTACGAGGGCGACGTTGATGTCCTTGGTCTGCTCGGGCTCGTCGCTCTTGCCGGTGAGCAGATCGAGGGCGATCAGCAGGAGCAGCAGGCCGCCCGCGATCATCAGCGCGGGCACGGAGACGTGCAGATAGTTCAGGATCTGCTGGCCGAGCAGCCCGAAGACGGCTATGACACCGCCCGCCACGCAGACGGCCTGGAGGGCCATCCGCTTCTGCGTCCTGCCGGGCCGTCCCGCGGTGAGGGCGAGGAAGATCGGGGTGATCCCCGGCGGGGACATGATCACGAAGAGGGTGAGGAAGAGGGAACCGAAGACGGCGACGTCGAACATCACAAACGGGCCTTGCGCGAAAGGGTGAAAGGGGGACGGGCGGGGAAGGGCGGGGGTCCGCCTCAGGCTCCGCCCGCGCCCGGCACCGGGAACGCGCCGGTCGCGCGCCGGGTGATCTCCCCGTAGACCTCGGGGTCGGTGGTGTACTCGCCGAGCACGCACGTCTTGCGGCTGCCGTGGTAGTCCGAGGAGCCGGTGACCAGGAGTCCCAGGTCGGCGGCCAGGCCGCGCAGCCGGGCGCGGGTGCCGGTGTCATGGTCCATGTGGTCGACCTCGATGCCGTCGAGCCCGGCCGCGGCCAGCTTCGCGACGGTCGCCTCCGGCACCGTACGGCCGCGCTTGCTCGCGCCCGGGTGGGCGAAGACGGTGACGCCACCGGCGGCCTTGACCAGCCGGACCGCCTCGAAGGGGTCGGTCTCGTGCTTCGGGACGTACGCCCGGCCGCCGTCGGAGAGCCATGCGCCGCTGAACGCCTCGTCCACGCTCGCCACGACGCCCAGCTCGACGAGGGCGCTCGCGACGTGCGGCCGCCCGACGGAGCCGTCGCCCGCGATCCGCGCCACCTGCTCCCAGGTGACGGGCACGCCGAGGTCCCGCAGCTTGGCGGTCATGGCCCGGGCCCGCGGCACCCGGTCGTCGCGCACCAGTTCGCGCTCGGCGAGCAGGGCGGGCTCCTCGGGGTCGAAGAGGTAGGCCAGGAGGTGCATGCTCACGCCGTCGACACGGCAGGACAGCTCGGCGCCGGTGACGAGGGTGAGTCCCTCGGGCAGCGCGGCGATCGCCTCGGCGTGGCCCCGGGTGGTGTCGTGGTCGGTGAGCGCGACGACGTCCAGACCGGCCGCGGCCGCGGTGCGGACCAGCTCGGCCGGGGTGTCCGTACCGTCGGAGGCCGTGGAGTGACTGTGCAGGTCGATGCGCACGACGCGTACTCCAGACGGGTGATCGGCACGGAAGATTCGGACGCCTAAGGATAGCCGCGTCCCGGACCTGCCTCCGTCCCACCCACGGCCGCCGCACACCCCCTGCGGCACCCGCCCCTTGCGGCACCCGCCGCCCGCGCCGCCACCGCAGCGGCCCCGTACGCCCCCACCCGTACCCCCAACACGGCACACCCGTACCCCCGCACGGCACCGGCCGGCTGTGCCACCCGTCACCAGCCGTCGGCGCCCACCCGCGACCCGGCCGGTGACGCCCGGCCCGCCGTGACCCGGCCCACCGGCGACGCCCGCCCGCCGTGACCCCGGCCTCCGACGTCATCCCGGCCCCGCCGTGCCCCGCCGGAAACGCCGCGCCTCCCCCGCTCAGGGCTCCAGCAGCCGGGGCGACAGGGCCCCGCAGGGCACCAGGTCCACCTCGGCGCCCACGTCCCGCAGGTCGGCCAGCACGAGTTCGTCGTACATCAGCATCCCGGACTGCTCGGGCCACACGATGGCCCAGAGCCACATCCCGAGCGCCTCGCCCGCGAAGACGGCGCGGTCGTCCGGGGCCCCGGAGACATGCCAGAGCGGGGTCGGGCGGCCCGCGGCGAGCACCTTGACCTCCGGTGGCTTCTCGACGTCCAGGTCCGGTCCGGGGTCGGGGCCGGCCATGCCCGCGTACCGCGCGCCGAGACCGACACCGAGTTCCTCCGCGACCAGGATCAGCTCGCCCATGCCGCCGAGCGGCCCGGGACCGGAGCAGGCCATGGCCGTGGCACGGCCGCCGCCGCGGTCGTCACCGGCGCTCGCGACGCCGGTGAACAGCCAGCCGACCGGCAGCGGCCACGGCATCCACACCGGCACACGGGTGCGGTGCACCGCGACGCTGAGGGCCTCGACGCTCGGCGGGACCACGGGCTGCACCGGATGCACGGTTCCATGCACATCGCACTGCCAGGAATCGGCGAAGAGACCGGGAGCCCTGACCCGGCCACCGCACTTCGGGCAACTGGGTTCGCCCCTCATAGCGCCCCACGGTCCTACCCCTGCACCGCCACGTCAAGGACGATCACCCGTCCGGACCGAACCGTCACGACCAGAAACTTAGATGACAATTGCATTAGTTACCTAAGCTAACTTAGTATGTGTAAACAGCAACCATCCCTCGTCAGGGTGGGATGGGTGGGACGAGCGGCAGCGACAGGAGGAGCACATGGCCCCGGAGGACACGGCACCGGAGGACTTGACCCCGGCGGACCCGACACAGGAGGACCCGGCGAAGCGGCACACGGACCCCTTCGACGCCGGGGCGAGGGGCCTCCTGCGGCAGCCGGGAGCCGTCTGGGCCACCGCGGGGGCGTCCGTCGTCGCGTTCATGGGCATCGGACTGGTCGACCCGATCCTGCCGTCCATCGCCCAGGGCCTCCGGGCCACACCCGGCCAGGTCTCCCTGCTGTTCACCTCGTACTTCCTGATCACGGCCGTCGCGATGCTGCTCACCGGCTTCGTCTCCAGCCGGATCGGCGGGCGCCGCACCCTGCTGCTCGGCCTCGCGTTCGTCGTCGTCTTCGCCGGGCTCGCCGGCACCTCGCACTCGGTCGCGCAGCTCGTCGGGTTCCGGGCCGGCTGGGGGCTCGGCAACGCGCTGTTCGTGTCGACCGCCCTCGCGGTCATCGTCGGCGCGGCGGCCGGCGGGAGCGCCGCCGCGATCCTGCTCTACGAGTCCGCCCTCGGCCTCGGCATGGCCTGCGGCCCCCTGCTGGGCGCGCTGCTCGGCAACCTCAGCTGGCGCTACCCGTTCTTCGGCACGGCCACGCTGATGGCGATCGGCTTCCTGTGCATCACGGTGTTCCTGAGGGAGCAGCCGAAGCCGGCCCGCAGGACCTCGCTGCTGGACCCGCTGCGGGCCCTCGGCCACGGCGGTCTGGCCTCGGTCGCGGTCTCGGCGTTCTTCTACAACTACACGTTCTTCACCGTGCTGGCCTTCACCCCGTTCGTGCTGAACATGACGCCCTACCGGTCCGGCGCCGTGTTCTTCGCCTGGGGCGCGCTGCTCGCCGTGTTCTCGGTGCTGGTGGCACCGCGCCTGCAGGAGCGTCTCGGCTCGCTGAAGGTGCTGGGCGGTTCGCTGGTGCTGCTCGGCGCCGACGTCGCGGTCCTCGGCTTCGGCGGCCACACCACCGCCGTGGTCTGCACGATCCTGTCCGGTGCGCTCATCGGCGTGAACAACACCGTCTACACCGAACTGGCGCTGGGCGTCTCGGACGCGCCGCGGCCGGTGGCGAGCGCGGGCTACAACTTCGTGCGGTGGTTCGCGGCTGCCGCGGCACCGTACTTCGCGCCGAAGATCGAGGAGTGGACCGGCAGTGTCCGCGTCCCGTTCGTGGTCGCGGCGGTCACCGCCGTGGCGGGCGCGCTGGTGGTGTTCGTACGGCGCGAGGCACTCGACGACGAGGCCGAAAAGCTGGTGACGCGCCACGCGGCACAGGACAGCGTCAGCGTCTTTGCCGAACGTTGACCAACTCGCCCGCGCCGGGTCGGTGTTGGTGAGCTTGCTCACGCCGTCCCCCGCCCGGCGCCGGGACTGACGGCCGGTCGGGCGGGGCCGGCGCCGGTCAGTCGAGCGGCACCGACGCGCGGACCGGGTCGCGCAGATCCGTGCCCCGGCCCAGCCAGCGTTCCCTCAGCGCCTGGGCGCCGTGCACCCGTTTCCAGGCGGCCTCGTTCGGAGTCATCGGCAGCAGCGGCAGGAAGCGCACCGGGTCGAGGGGCGCGCCGAGTTCCAGGTCCTCGACCAGGCCGCCCGGTTCGGCGACCAGTACCGAGGTGAACGGGGCGCCCGGCCACAGCGGCCCGCCCACCTCCAGCGACCCCCCGGGCGCCACGACCACCCCCTCGACCTGCGGTGACGCGGCGAGCACGGCGAGCGTACGGAGGACCTTGTCGGTGTCGGCGCGGCCCTGACGGACCGAGAGGACCAGCTCGGCGCGCGGCCCGCGGAGGGGGTCGGCGGCCACCGCCGTGGGGTCGTTCATCGGGTGGGCGGACATGCCCAGCGTGGCGTAGCGGACGATCCCGCCCCCCAGGTCTCCCCCGCCGCCTCCCCGGCCGTCTCCCCCGCGGCTTCCGCCGTGACCGGCCTCGTGGAAACGCAGGACCTCGATACGGTCCGTCCCGAGGAAGGTGACCGCCGCGCGCGCGTCCGGTGCGCCGAGCGCGCTGCTCAACCGGGCCTCGACCAGAGCGAGAACATCAACCATGCGGTGAGCATAGAACTCGTCAGTAACGGGCAAAGGTCAACCTTGACACTTCCCCCGGCTGCTAGTCTTGGGCGAGTTCGGGCAGCACGCACTGGCGTCGCGGTAAGTCCCGACGCCGATGAGACTCCCCCCACGGGGATCGAACGTCCCTCACGGGGGACCGGCTGGAGGAGGTGGGGCTGCAATGGATCGAAGTCACCCGGGCAGTACCACTCGCTCTTCCGGCCTCTGATGTAGCTCCGGCTGTAGCTCCGGCTCCTGGCTGTCTGCCACCTCTCATGTCGTGTCCGCGTGGTCGCACGCGTCTTCGGAAGAGCGTTCCGTTCCGTTCCGCTTGATCCGAATCAGCAGCGAAGCCCACCACCGCGATGGTGCGGTGCTCCCCGCTTTGTGGACGTGCCAAACATCCGCACGCAGGACGTCCTCATTCCGGAGAGTTCCAGCCGTCGACGGCCGTGGCCTCGCCGCGCGTTGCGAAGGAACCCGCCATGTCGATGATCCGCGACCTGCGCGCCGCAGTCCGCCCCGCCCGCCCCGTGCTGCGCAAGAGCGCGCTGCACCTCACCGGCACCGCGGCCGGCACGGGCCCCGCCTACGACACCACCCGCGACCCCGGCACCCCCTCGGCCGTCGTCGACTGCGCCGTCTACCGCGACGGCGTCCGCGTCCGCACCGACCTGCCGCTCACCCCGCACGAGGCGCTGCGCGCCGCACGGCGCGACGGAGGGTTCGTCTGGATCGGTCTGCACGAGCCGACCGAGGCCGAATTCTCCGGTATCGCGGGCGAGTTCGGGCTGCACCCGCTGGCCGTCGAGGACGCGGTGCAGGCGCACCAGCGCCCCAAGCTGGAGCGCTACGACGACTCGCTGTTCACCGTCTTCAAGACGATCCACTACGTCGAGCACGCCGAACTCACCGCGACCAGCGAGGTCGTGGAGACCGGCGAGGTCATGTGCTTCACCGGACGGGAGTTCTTCATCACCGTCCGGCACGGCGGGCACGGCTCGCTGCGCGCGCTGCGGCACCGGCTCGAGGACGACCCGGAGCGGCTCGCCAAGGGCCCGTCGGCCGTGCTGCACGCCATCGCCGACCACGTCGTCGACGGCTACATCGCGGTGGCCTACGCGGTGCAGGACGACATCGACGAGGTCGAGACCGAGGTGTTCTCGCCGGGCCGCCGGGGTGTGTCGCGCGGGGTGGACTCGGCGCGGATCTACCAGCTCAAGCGTGAGGTGCTGGAGTTCAAGCGCGCGGTGTCGCCGCTGGCCCGGCCCATGCAGCTGCTGAGCGAACGGCCCATGCGGCTGATCGACCCGGAGATCCAGAAGTACTTCCGGGACGTCGCCGACCACGTGGTGCGCGTCCAGGAGCAGGTCATCGGCTTCGACGAGCTGCTCAACTCGATCCTCCAGGCCAACCTCGCCCAGGCGTCCGTGGCGCAGAACGAGGACATGCGGAAGATCACGGCGTGGGCGGCCATCATCGCCGTACCGACGATGGTGTGCGGGGTCTACGGCATGAACTTCAAGTACATGCCCGAACTGCACTGGCGGTACGGCTATCCGCTGATCATGGGCATCACGGGCGTCATCTGCATCGGCATCCACCGCACTCTGAAGCGCAACGGCTGGCTGTGAGTGCCGCCGGTACCCGCGGGCGGCCGGAGCGGGCCGCACGGCTGGATAGGCTGGGGCGTATGACGAGCGAGACGCGCGAACAGGCACTCACCGGGCAGGCGCCCGCGGGCCGGGACGTCCCGGACGGGCCGTTCCTCGACCGGGCGCTCGTCGAGGAGGCCACCAAGAAGTCCGGACTCGTCTGGGTCCAGGCACCCGGCGGCCGGGCGCGGGCACTGTGGCACGTGTGGCACGAGGGCGCGGCGTGCGTGGTCGGCGACGGCCCCGGGGAGCAGCCGCTGACCGGTCTCGACGACGGCTCCACCGCCGAGGTGACCGTCCGCAGCAAGGACAAGGGCGGCCGCCTGGTCGGCTGGTCCGCGCGGGTCACCGAACTGGCCGCCGGGTCCGCCGAGTGGGAGGCGGCGGTCGCCGATCTGAAGGGCAAACGGCTCAACGCGCCCGACGGCGAGGCGATGACGGAACGCTGGGCCCGTGAGTGCCGGGTGCTGCGGCTGGTCCCCACGGGCGCCACCGCGGCGCTGCCCGACGGCTCCCTGGCCACGGCCCCGGCACCGTCCCCGGTGACGACACGCCGCCCGGTCCCGGCGGGGCTGCCCCGGCTGCTGATGAAGCGGCGCAAGAAGGCGTAGGGGCGGACCGGACCCGGGCACGTACCCGCCCGCGACGGCGGTCGAACCGGCCGGTGCGAGGCAGTGCGCGGTCGTACCTGTGCGGCGTTCAGGACGCCGGCAGCTGCGCGCCGTAGTCCACCGTGTCGTCCTTCGCGGGCCGGGTGACCGTGAAGCTCTTGCCCCAGTCCGAGAACCGGAGCGTGCCCGCCCCGCCCGCACGGGCCAGGCGCAGGGGGTACGGCTTGCCCTCGAGGGAGACGTCCAGGGTGCCGCCGGAGCCCTTGTCCCCGGTGATGCGGATGGTGCGGACGCCGGACTGCTCGTGATGACCGTCCTTGCCGAGCGTGCCGTGCAGGGTCAGGAGACCGTCGAGAAGGAGGCTCTTGTCGGTGAAGCCGCTGAACTTCTTGTACGCCGGGTCGCCCTGGGGCACCTTGACGTACTTGCCGCCGAGCTTGTCCGCTGCGGCACTGTCGCCTCCGGCGGCGCCGGAGGTGCCCTTCGCATGGGTCCAGAAGGCGGCGCCCGCCTTCAGATACAGCTGGTCGCCGACCCGCAGCACATGGAACGTGGTGCCCTGCGAGGTGACCGAGCCGGTGCCGCCGCCCTCCTTGAGCCGCATGTCGAGCGTGTACGTACGGCCGCTGGTGACCACCGTCCCCGACAGCCGTACCGTCGCGACGGAACCGGCCGCCGTACGGGTCTGCGACTGGATCTTCTCCGGCGTCAGCCTGCCGACCCCGTTGGTGCCCGCGTCCGGGTCCTCGCCGCACCCCGTGAGCGCCGTTCCCGTGACCACCAGCACGCACATCGCACCGGCCAGCGCGGCTCTGCGGGTACGGCCCCGGGCGGTCCTGCGAGTACGGCCCTGGGGAGTCGCAGCAGTCACGGGCAAGGCCGCCTCTCTGTCGGGTCACCGGCGCGGCGTAGGCAGCGTACCCGGGCCGGGGAGGTGCCGCGGACGCTCTCCCTCCGGACTCCCACCAGGGCATATCCGATCCGGACGGGCTAGCCTGAAGCCCGCCCTTGCGGGTGATACAGGCATGTCCGAGATATCCGAGGCATCCCGGATATCAGGGAGATCGGGAAGATCGGGAAGATCGGGGAAAACAGGCAGAGCAGGGAGAGCAGGGAGATCGCCCTCGGAATCCGCGATCTCCGCAGCATCGGAACTCGTGAAGGAGTCACGGCCCATGGCAGCGGGCGCCCTCAGGATCTTCGTCTCGCATCTCTCCGGCATCGCGGTCTTCGACCCGACCGGCGACCAGGTCGGCCGCGTCCGCGATCTCGTCGTCATGCTGCGCGTCGGGCGGCGGCCCCCGCGGCTGCTCGGCCTGGTCGTCGAACTCGCCACCCGGCGCCTGATCTTCCTGCCCATGACCCGGGTGACGGGCATCCAGTCCGGCCAGGTCATCACCACCGGTGTGCTCAACGTCCGGCGTTTCGAGCAACGCCCCACCGAACGGCTGGTGTTCGGCGAACTGCTCGACCGGCGCGTCACACTCGTCGAGACCGGCGAGGAGGTCACCGTCCTCGACCTCTCGGTGGCCCAGCTGCACGCCAGGCGGGACTGGGAGATCGACCGGGTCTTCGTGCGCGTCGGCAGGAAGGGCAGCGCGTTCCGGCGCGGCAGGGGCGAGGCCCTCACCGTCGAGTGGTCCGCCGTCACCGGCTTCTCGCTGGAGGAGCAGGGGCAGGGCGCCGAGAACCTGCTCGCCACCTTCGAGCAGCTGCGCGCCGCCGACCTCGCCAACGTGCTGCACCACCTCTCCGCCAAGCGGCGCGCCGAGGTGGCCAACGCCCTCGACGACGACCGTCTCGCCGATGTCCTGGAGGAGCTCCCGGAGGACGACCAGATCGAGATCCTCGGCAAGCTCAAGGAGGAGCGCGCCGCCGATGTCCTGGAGGCCATGGACCCCGACGACGCGGCCGACCTGCTCGCCGAGCTGCCCCAGGAGGAGCAGGAGCGGCTGCTGAGCCTGATGGAGCCCTCCGACGCGGCAGACATGCGCCGTCTGATGTCGTACGAGGAGCACACCGCCGGCGGTCTGATGACGACCGAGCCGATCGTGCTGCGGCCCGACGCCACCGTCGCCGACGCGCTGGCCCGGGTCCGCAACCGGGATCTGTCCCCGGCGCTCGCCGCCCAGGTCTACGTCTGCCGCCCGCCCGACGAGACCCCGACCGGCAAGTATCTCGGCACGGTGCACTTCCAGCGGCTGCTGCGCGACCCGCCGTACACCCTGGTCAGCTCGCTCGTCGACGACGACCTCCAGCCGCTGGACCCGGAGGCGGCGCTGCCGGTCGTCGCCGGGTTCTTCGCGACGTACGACATGGTGGCGGCGCCCGTCGTCGACGAGTCCGGCTCGCTGCTGGGCGCGGTGACGGTGGACGACGTGCTGGACCATCTGCTGCCGGAGGACTGGCGGGAGACGGAGTTCCACCTCGACGGGGACGGCGCCCCGGACCCGGAGGCGTACCCGGCCGAGGACGAGCGCGACCTACGGGATGCCCACGAGGCGCACGACGCGTGGGGGGAGAAGGACGGGAGAGACGAGAAGGACCAGAAGGACGCCGGCGACGAGAGGCACGAGCGCGCCGACACCGGCGTGATCGACATGACCGGTGCCACGGACGGCACGGACGGCACGGCTGTGACCGGTGAGGACAAGAGGGCGGGCGGTCATGACTCCTGAGCGCGACGGCGGCGGCCGCGAGGCCGTGCGGGAGGTGCTGCGGGAGCGCAGCCCGGCCGGGGCGACGGCCACCGGACGGCCCCGGCCCCGCCTCGACCAGCCCCGCGCGCCCCGCCGCCGGCTGGTGCCGGAATGGGACCCGGAGGCGTTCGGACGGCTCTCGGAGCGCATCGCGCGCTTCCTCGGCACCGGCCGGTTCATCGTCTGGATGACGGTGGTGATCATACTGTGGGTGGTGTGGAACGTGAGCGCGCCACGCGACCTGCGCTTCGACCAGTACCCGTTCATCTTCCTGACCCTGATGCTGTCCCTCCAGGCCTCCTACGCCGCTCCGCTGATCCTGCTCGCGCAGAACCGGCAGGACGACCGGGACCGGGTCAACCTGGAGCAGGACCGCAAGCAGAACGAACGTTCGATCGCCGACACGGAGTATCTGACCCGGGAGATCGCCGCCCTGCGCATGGGCCTGGGTGAGGTGGCCACCCGCGACTGGATCCGCTCCGAGCTCCAGGACCTGACGAAAGAACTGGAGGACCGCCGCCGTTCCGACGGCCGTCTCCCGGTCGCGGCGGAACGATCCGGCACCCGTGAGGCGGACGACCGCTGAGACGTGACCCATCAGACCGTCCAGGGGCCTGGCCGAGCGCACCGCCCGGCGCCGTACCATCGTGCGTATGGCTACGGAAGACGCGGTGCGCGAGGCACTGGCCACGGTGAACGACCCCGAGATCCACCGTCCCATCACCGAACTGGGGATGGTCAAATCGGTGGAGATCGGCGCGGACGGAGCGGTCGCGGTCACCGTGTATCTGACCGTCTCCGGCTGCCCGATGCGCGAGACGATCACTCAGCGGGTGACCGAGGCGGTCTCCCGTGTCGAGGGCGTGACACGGGTCGACGTCACGCTCGACGTGATGAGCGACGAACAGCGCAGGGAACTGGCGACCGCCCTGCGGGGCGGCCAGGCGGAACGCGAGGTTCCGTTCGCCCGGCCCGGCAACCTGACCCGGGTGTACGCGGTCGCCTCCGGCAAGGGCGGCGTCGGCAAGTCCTCCGTCACGGTGAACCTGGCGGCGGCCATGGCGGCCGACGGGCTCAAGGTGGGCGTGGTCGACGCCGACATCTACGGCCACAGCGTGCCGCGGATGCTGGGCGCCGACGGGCGTCCGACCCAGGTCGAGAACATGATCATGCCGCCGTCGGCGAACGGCGTGAAGGTCATCTCGATCGGCATGTTCACCCCGGGCAACGCCCCGGTCGTCTGGCGCGGTCCGATGCTCCACCGTGCCCTGCAACAGTTCCTCGCGGACGTGTACTGGGGCGACCTCGACGTGCTGCTGCTGGACCTGCCGCCCGGCACCGGCGACATCGCGATCTCGGTGGCCCAGCTGATCCCGAACGCGGAGATCCTGGTCGTCACGACCCCGCAGCAGGCGGCGGCCGAGGTCGCCGAGCGGGCGGGCTCCATCGCCGTGCAGACCCATCAGAAGATCGTGGGCGTCGTCGAGAACATGTCCGGGCTGCCGTGCCCGCACTGCGGCGAGATGGTCGACGTGTTCGGTACGGGCGGCGGCCAGCGGGTCGCCGACGGCCTGACCCGCACCACGGGCGCCACCGTCCCGGTCCTCGGTTCCATCCCCATCGACGTCCGCCTGCGCGAAGGCGGCGACGACGGCAGGCCGGTCGTCCTCACCGACCCCGGCTCCCCGGCGGGCACGGCCCTGCGCGCCATCGCCGGCAAACTGGGCGGCCGTCAGCGTGGCCTCTCCGGCATGTCCCTGGGCCTCACCCCGAAGAACAAGTTCTGACCTCACCCCGGCCGCCCGGTCCCCACTCCCACAAGGCGCGGGGACCAGCCCCCGGGAAGACCCGGAACACCCGCACAAGCCCCCGACGCTCCCGCGCCCCGCCCACACCGCACCACCCCGGCCGACCACCCCAGGGGCGCGGTGAACCGCGCGACCGACCCCCCACCGCCCCGCACCCGCAACAACACCCCAGCCACCAACACCCCCAGGGGCGCAGGGAACTGCGCGAGAACCCCTCACGGTCCCGCACCCGCCCCCAGAGGCCCGGCCACCCACAGGGGCGCGGGGAACTGCGCGAGACCCCCCACAGCGCCGCACGGCAATGCGCTCCGCCCCGCCAGGCACCGCCCGCCGAAGCCGGCCGCAGGCGTCACGCGTCACGCATCACGCGTACTGATCGATGTCCTTGATCACGGCGAACCCCAGCCCGTACGCACTCATCCCCCGCCCGTACGCCCCCACATGCACCCCACCCGGCGTGGACCCGGCCAGCACCCAGCCGAACTCGGACTCCCGGTAGTGGAACGCCGTGGGCACCCCGTCGACGGGCAGTGACAGCGTCGACCAGTCGTCCCCGTCGAGATCGTCCGCGAGGACCCACGCCGTCTCGGTCTGCTGCTCCAGCCAGTCGTCCCGCAGCGTGTGGTCCATCTGTCCGGGCCAGGTGACGGACAGGAGCCCCATCCCGGCCAGCCAGGCCGCCGAGGACACCGAGGTCGCCTCCATCAGCCCGGTGCCGTCCGCGCTGCGCCGTACCGGGTTGGCGGCGACGGTCACGACGACCGCGAAGCGCTCTTTCGGGTCGTCCGGGTGCCCGACCGCGTACTCGTTCTTCACGGAGGGCTCGTCCCCGTGCCCGATCGAACCGTGCTCGACGGCCCCGTCCGCCGCCGTACCCACCTGCATCAGCCAGCGCGGCCCTGTGAACGCCTCGTCGAGGCCGTACCAAGGGAAGGGCGCCAGCAGGTAGCCGTCGACCGTGCGCCGGGCGGAGGGGACGTGTCGTCCGTCCTCCGCGGCCGGCGTCTGCGCGACTGCCCGACTTGTCGTCTCCATGTGCCCGGACGCCTCCTCGCTCTCGTCGGACCGGGGGCGGCCCGCCCCCCTTCGGGCGTCCTCGTCCGGTCCGCGCAACAACAGGGCAGCATAGCCACCCCGCTTCGGGCAGCCCGGAACCCGCCGGGCACGCACGCGCTCCGTGCGGCCGGTTCAGGTCGCGCGGGGTACGCACAGGCTATGAAACACGTCACGTACCCGCAGCGCACGGACCGCTGACCGGACGCTGCGGCGGCCGGGTGACGCGGCCCTGGAGGAGGGCCTCAGGTGACGGGAGCCAGGTGACGGTGCCAGGGGTGGCGGTGCCGGAGGTCAGGTGGCGTCCGCGTCGAACGGCGGGCGGTCGTCAGGACCGGGATCCTCGGGCCGCTTGGTCATGTCGACAGGACCGCCCCCGGAAGACGAACCGGAAGACGACCCGGAGGGCAAGGCCGAAGACGACGAGGCCGAGGCCGACGGGTCGTGACCGTTGATCACATCCGTGACCTCGGCCATCTCCTTGCGCAGGTCGAACCCGTTGCGGATCTCCTTCAGCCCCAGCTCGTCAGCGTCACCGTCGATGTGCTTACGGATGAACGTCTTGGGGTTGAGGTCCTCGAACTCGAAGTCCTTGAATTCAGGGCCCAGTTCGGAGCGGATGTCCTGCTTGGCGCTCTCGGAGAACTCTCGGATCTTCCGGATCGTCCGCATGACGTCCTGGATGACTTTCGGGAGCTTGTCCGGGCCGAAGACGAGCACGGCAAGGACGACGATCGTCACCAGCTCGAGCGGCCCTATGTCATTGAACACCTGAAAGCTCCTTGCGATGTCCCTCGGTCGCCCCACGGTACCCGGCACACCTGGCCCACCGGTACCGTCCCGTGCCGTCGTCGTGCACGCGTGACGCCGGTTTTCCGCGTTGTTTGCCCTGCGGCAGGGTCGGGATCCGGCCGGACGGCTCCCGCGCGGGGGCGGGTTCCACCGTCGGCGACGGTCGTCAGCGGGCGGTGCCGGACGGGCCCGGGGTCCCATCCGGGACGGGCGCGGCGAGCACGCCGGGGGCCGTGACCTCGGGTGCGGCGGGCCAGGTGGTGAGGGCCACCGGCGCGGTCGTGCCGAGCGGCCGTATGAGCGGGGACATGAGCACGGCTCCCGCCATGACCGGGGTCGTCAGCGTACGGATGCCCTGCCCGGCGGCGGGAGCGGATCCCCCGGGCAGCAGGGGCGCGGAGACCGACGTGGACGCCGCCGTGCCCTGGCCGAGCAGGGGGCCTTCGCTCCCGCCCTGGGCGAGCAGGGGGCCGGACTGGCGGCGCCGCTGGGTCTCGGGCGTCGTCGCGGCCGTACCCGCGGTGCGCGCCGGGGTCACATTGCTGCCGGAGCCCGTGCCGCCGCGGGCGTCCGCCGACCTGTCGGCCGGTACACCGCCGGTGACGCCGCCCAGGGCGACCGCGGCCAGCGACACCGCGCCGGCGGCCACGACGGCGAACCGCAGTCCGCGCGAGGCCGGACGGTCGGCATCGGGTCTGGTCACGGGATGGACGCGGAAGCCGCGGTCCGGAGCGGACGGCTGCGGCGCGGACACGGCGGTGTCCCTCCGGGCGGCGGGCCCCAGCGGGACGTAACCGAACGAGAACGGTTCCGGCCGCCGGGCGCCTCCCGAGCCACCCGGACCGCCCGTACCGAACAGTCCCCTGCCCGCGGGTCCCGCGCCGAACGGCGAGGTGTCGCCGTCGCCGTTCTGGTCGCCTCCCCCGGGCAGCCCCTGGAGGCGGGCCAGGAAGCTCTCGGAGGGCGGCGGCGGGGCCACTTCCGCGAACACGTTCTTCAGACGGCGCTGCGCGTCGACCTCGGCCTTGCATTTCGGGCAGGTCGCCACATGCGCCAGGACACGCTCGCGCGTGTCGTGACCGAGCTCACCGTCCACCAGGGCGGAGAGGCGGTCTCCCAGGTGCGCTTCCGCGAGCCGGCTCGCGGCGGATTTCGGTCGTGATGCGGTCACGCGGTCGCGCTCCCTCCTCCGAGGGCGGGAACGCGGGCCACGAACGAGCGGCGCTCGGCACGCGCCTCCGGCGAGCGGTGCGCGAGGGCCTTGCGCAGCTGTGAGCGGCCACGGTGGATCCGCGAGCGGACGGTGCCCAGTTTGACGCCCAGGGTGGCGGCGATCTCCTCGTACGACAGCCCCTCGATGTCGCACAGCACGACGGCGGCACGGAACTCGGGCGCGAGCGTGTCCAGGGCCTGCTGGACGTCCGCGTCGAAGTGGGCGTCGTTGAAGATCTGCTGCGGGGTCGGCTCCTTGCTGGCGAGCCGCTCCGCGGCGTCCTCGCCCAGCGCGTCGAACCGGATGCGCTGCTTGCGGCGCACCATGTCGAGGAACAGATTGGTGGTGATGCGGTGCAGCCAGCCCTCGAAGGTACCCGGCGTATAGGTCGACAGAGAGCGGAAGACACGGACGAAGACCTCCTGCGTGAGGTCCTCGGCGTCGTGCTGGTTGCCCGTGAGACGGTAGGCCAGCCGGTAGACGCGGCCGCTGTGGGTGCTGACGATCTCCTCCCACGTGGGCGGAGTCCACGCCTGCCCGTCCGCGTCGGTGGAGAAGGTCGCGGTCTGGGCGAAGTCAGCGGCGTGACGGTGGTCAGCAGCGGTGTCGTTCACGGATTTCGGCCTGCCTGCCGATCCGAGGAAGCGCCGCAGCACCCCTCCACGATCCACAGGCGCAGCCGCACCTCCCCTGTCGGCTCTGGTGGTGTCCAGTGGAGCCCCTACCATAGCCACCTCGCCCGTTAGCTCCGGATAAGCGGTTTTACGAGAATTTGATGTGGGCCGATGAAGCTCATCCGGCTGCGTCAGCACTTGTTCGGCCACCTCCCCCGCCGTCCCGCCGTCCGTCTCTTCCATCTCTTCTTCCCTCTCTCTAAACGCGCGGTCCCATCTGCGGGTTCCCGGGGCCAACGGATAAAGTCACGCCCAGGCAACCACGGGGACAGGAGAGGATCATTACCGCCAACCGGCCGACGAGCTGGGCGTTCGCCGACGCCTTTGTCGCCGAGGACGAGACGCTGCGCTGGGCCCGCGCGAGGGCCCGCGAGGCGGGACTTCGCTCGGTGTCCCCCGGCGCGGGTGCCGCGCTGCGGCTGCTCGCCGCCACCGTGGACGCGAAGGCGGTCGCGGAGATCGGCACCGGGTGCGGGGTCTCGGGGATCCATCTGCTGCACGGGATGCGGCCGGACGGTGTGCTCACGACCGTCGACCCGGAGCCGGAGCACCAGCAGTTCGCCCGTCAGGCGTTCCGCGCCGCCGGTTTCGCCTCCAACCGGGCCCGCATCATCCCGGGCCGCGCCCTCGACGTCCTGCCCCGGCTCGCGGACACCGGCTACGACCTCGTCTTCTGCGACGGGGACCGCAACGAGTTCCTCGACTACCTCGCTGAATCGTTGCGTCTGCTCCGTCCGGGCGGCCTGGTGGTCTTCGAGGGGGTCTTCGCCCACGGCCGGACGGTCGACTCGGGCCCGCAGCCGACGGAGGTGCTGCGGCTGCGCGAGCTGCTGCGCACGGTCCGGGAGAGCCAGGACCTGGTGCCGTCGCTGCTGCCGGTCGGCGACGGGCTGCTGTGCGCGCTCAAGCGCTGAGGCCGCCGGGGCCGCCGAGGTCGCTGGGGCCGCTGAGGGCGCTGGGGCCGCCGAGGTCGCTGGGGCCGCTGAGGGCGCTGGGGCCGCTGAGGGCGCTGGGGCCGCTGAGGGCGGATGGGGGCGGACGGAGCCACGGGCCGGATGGAGCCACTGGGCAGACAGGGCCGCTGGGGCCGGACGGGATCACTGGGCGGATAAGGCCACGGGGGCCGGATGTGGCCGCTGGCGCCGGATGCGGCCGCTGGGGCCATGGGGGCTGCTGGGGCGGTCGAGCGCCGAGGCTGTCGTCCGGCCGGGGGCCGTACGAGTGAGGTACGCCGGACGCACCGGACGTAGCGGGGGTGCCGGACCTGCCGGCCATCGCGGGCGGACGTACCGGCCCGGCGCGCCGGACGCACCCGGTGGGACGGAAACGACCGCCCCGGCATCGATACGGACGATGCCGGGGCGGTCGGAAAAGGTAGGGTCGCGTCCGCGTCAGCCGACGACCTTCTTGAGGGCATCGCCGAGCGCGTCGGCCTCGTCAGGGGTCAGCTCTACGACGAGCCGACCGCCGCCTTCGAGCGGAACTCGCATGACGATGCCCCGCCCCTCCTTGGTCACCTCGAGCGGGCCGTCACCCGTCCGCGGCTTCATGGCCGCCATGCTCGTTCCCCTTCCTGAAACCAGCTCACCGTCAGCCGACGGCCCCTGGAGGGCACGCGCGATCCGCCAGGACGCGCGACACCGGCATCGAACACATTGCTTCCCAGCCATTATCCCGCATCTCAGGACCCGATGACCAACATCGGTCGGCATCGCTTGGGCAACGCACGCGAGCAAAACCACTCATTTCGGGGATGTGACTGCGATACTGCGCGCCCCCGAACGCGCCCGCGCTCCGCCTGCCCGCCCCGACGTCTTTGACGCAGGTCACACATTCCCGGGCAGGTACCCGGCCGGGGATCTCCGCCATGCTGTCCTGGAACCGCGGACACCCGACGCGGGACGCGGGGACTCAGGACGCAGGACGCAGCACCCGGGCACCGGGAACCAGGGCCCGGGAACCAGGACCAGCAGAGGGGATGCCCCATGGCCGACACCGTGCTCCACGAGGTGAGCGACGGGCTCGCGACGATCACGCTGAACCGCCCCGAGGCGATGAACGCGCTGGACATCGCGACCAAGGTCGCCCTCCGCGACGCGGTCAGCTCCGCGGCCGCCGATCCGGCCGTACGGGCGATCCTGCTCACCGCCGCCGGAGAACGGGCCTTCTGCGTGGGCCAGGACCTCAAGGAGCACATCGGGCTGCTGGCCGCCGACCGGGAGGCCGCGGCCGCCGGAGACGGCGCCGAGGCACAGACCATGCGCACCGTGCGGGAGCACTACAACCCGATCGTGCGCGCGCTGGCCGACGCGCCCAAGCCGGTGGTCGCCGCGGTGAACGGCGTCGCGGCCGGGGCCGGGCTCGGTATCGCGCTCGCCGCCGACTACCGGGTGGTCGCGGACACCGCGGCCTTCACCACGTCGTTCGCGAACGTCGCCCTGACCGCCGACTCCGGCGTCTCCTGGACCCTGCCCCGGATCGTCGGCCCCGGGCGCGCGGCCGACCTGCTGCTCTTCCCGCGCAGCATCACCGCGCAGGAGGCGTACGACCTCGGCATCGCGAGCCGCCTCGTCCCGGCCGCCGAGCTGCGCGCGGAGGCCGAGAAGACGGCCCGGGCGCTGGCCGCGGGGCCGACGGTGGCGTACGCCGCGCTCAAGGAGTCCGTCGCGTACGGGCTGAGCCACTCCCTGGCGGAGACGCTGGCCAAGGAGGACGAGCTCCAGACCCTGGCGGGCCGCACCGAGGACCACACGATCGCGGTGGAGGCGTTCGTGAAGAAGGAGAAGCCGAAGTACCTGGGGCGGTGACGGCGCGCGGGACGGCGACGGCCGCGCTCGGTGGCGGGTCGCCCGGGAGGTGGCGGTCCGCCGCCGCGGTCAGGGCGCGTGCCGTCTGCTGACGCAGGTCGCCAGGTGGTCGTCGACCAGTCCGCAGGCCTGCATCAGCGCGTACGCGGTCGTCGGCCCGACGAACCGGACGCCCCGCTTCTTCAGGGCCTTCGACAGGGCCGTCGACTCCGCGGTGACCGCCGGGACGTCCGCGAGCGTCCGGGGCACGGCCCGGCCCGCCGCGTCGGGTGCGTACGACCAGATCAGCTCGTCCAGCTCGCCCGGCGCCCACTCCGCAAGCACCCGGGCGTTGGCCAGCGTGGCGTCGATCTTGGCGCGGTTGCGGATGATGCCGGGGTCGGCGAGGAGGCGTTCGCGGTCGTCGTCGGTGAAACCGGCCACCGCGGCGATCCTGAAGCCGGCGAAGGCGGCGCGGAAGCCCGGGCGGCGGCGCAGGATGGTGAGCCAGGACAGCCCGGACTGGAACGCCTCCAGGGTGAGCCGCTCGTACAGCGCGTCGTCGCCGCGGACCGGGCGGCCCCACTCCTCGTCGTGGTACGTCACGTAGTCCTCGGTGGACAGCGCCCAGGGGCAGCGCAGCGCGCCGTCCGGCCCGGCGAGGGCGATGCCGACGGGTACGGGCGCGGCAGCGACGTCGGCGGTGCCGGTGGCGGTGCCAGTGGTGGTGTCGGTGGTCGTGTCGGTGCTCACCGGGGGTCCTCGGGGGCGGGGGGCTGTCCGGGGTACTGCCCGGGGTGCGATTCGGGGGCCGGGCCGTGGGCGGGGCCGTGGAGGGGGCCGTGGAGGGGGCCGTGAGGGGTGGACCTCGCTCCGGCCAGGGCCGTCTCCAGGTCGGCGATCCGGGCGTCGCGCTCGTCGATCTCGGCGGCGAGACGGCCGAGGGCGTCGTCCACCTCCACCATGCGGTAGCCGCGGACGGCGAGCGGGAAGCGGAGGTTCTCCACGTCCTCGCGGGCCACCGGGCGGTCCGGGGGCAGCGGGGCGTCGAGGTACTCGGGGGCGGCCTCGGGCAGCGGGCCGGTGGTGCCCTCGCCGCCGCCCACCACGGCGAGCGTCACCGCGCCGACCACGACGGCGAGCGCGACGACGAGGAACAGGAACATGACCATGGCTGGGCCCCCAACGCCCGGCACGCCGGTGTCCCCGGCGAACCGCTGTGCTCGTGTGCTCGGTGTCGAATGTGTGTGGGTCCGATCGTGCCATGCGCGTGCGCCGGTTAGGGTCACAGACGGCTGATCCACAGACGGCTGATCGGAGCGGCGGGCGAGGAGATGGCGCAGCAGATGGCACAGGGGACGCTCAGGCTGGGCAGCCGTGAGTTCGGGCCGCACGAACCGGTGATCATGGCGATCGTCAACCGGACCCCCGACTCCTTCTACGACCGGGGTGCCACCTTCCGCGACGGGCCCGCCCTCGAACGCGTGGAGCGGGCCGTGGCGGAGGGCGCCGCGATCATCGACATCGGCGGCGTCAAGGCCGGGCCCGGCGAGGAGGTCACCGCCGAGGAGGAGGCGCGCCGCACGGTCGGCTTCGTCGCGGAGGTACGGCGGCGGTTCCCCGACATCGTCATCAGCGTGGACACCTGGCGTGCCGACGTCGGCGAGGCGGTCTGCGAGGCGGGGGCGGACCTGCTGAACGACGCGTGGGGCGGCGTCGATCCCCGGCTCGCTCAGGTCGCCGCGCGGTACGGGGCGGGGCTGGTGTGCACCCACGCGGGGGGCGCGGAGCCGCGTACCCGGCCGCATCGCGTGGTCTACGACGACGTCATGGCCGACATCCTGCGGGTGACCGTCGGTCTGGCCGAGCGGGCGGTGGCACTCGGCGTGCGGCCGGACGCGGTGCTCATCGATCCCGGGCACGACTTCGGGAAGAACACCCGGCACAGTCTCGAGGCGACGCGACGGCTCGACGAGATGGCCGCCACGGGGTGGCCGGTGCTGGTGTCGCTGTCCAACAAGGACTTCGTCGGCGAGACGCTGGACCGGCCGGTCGAGGAACGGCTGATCGGGACGTTGGCGACCACCGCGGTCTCGGCGTGGCTGGGGGCGCGGGTGTACCGGGTGCACGAGGTCGCCGAGACGCGGCAGGTGCTGGAGATGGTGGCGACGATCCTGGGGCGGCGGGCCCCCACGGTGGCTCGCCGAGGGTTGGCCTAGGCCCCGGGCCCCGGCAAGTGGAGGGGTGCCGCCCCTCCGGCCCCCGGGCCCCTGGGTAAGCCACGGGGCCCCGCCCCTCCGGTCCCCCGGGGGGTGAGCTGGAGGGGCGCCGCCCCTCTCGGTGCCGTCCCAGGGGGCTCCGTCCCCTGGACCCCCGGGCCTGCGCCCACCCACCACCCGACTCGGCAGACCCAAAGGGCACCCCTCCAGCCCACCGAGTCGGGTGGGCGGGTGGGAGAACGAGGGGGCGGAGCCCCCGGACCCACCGAGGCCGGGGCGAAGCCCCGGACACCCACTCGGAGCCGGGGCGCAGCCCCAAGGCCCACTCGGGACCCGGGGCGGAGCCCCGGGACTCACTCGGGGACTGGGGCGCAGCCCCGGGCCGGTGGGAGGGCGCGCAGCGCCCGGGCCCGGGGCGGAGCCCCGGCATCGGGACCGCCAAGGCCCCGCGCCTAGCGTCCCGCTTCCTTGGAGACCAGCGACACCGCCTCCTCCACGTCGTCCGTGACGTGGAACAGCAGCAGGTCCTTCTCCGACGCCTTGCCCTGCGCGATCAGCGTGTTCTTGAGCCAGTCCACCAGCCCGCCCCAGTACTCCGTGCCGAACAGCACGATGGGGAACCGGGTGACCTTCTGTGTCTGGACGAGGGTGAGCGCCTCGAAGAGTTCGTCGAGGGTGCCGAGCCCGCCGGGCAGGACGACGAACCCTTGGGCATATTTGACGAACATCATTTTCCGGACGAAGAAGTACCGGAAGTTCAGCCCGATGTCGACGTACGGGTTCAGCCCCTGCTCGAAGGGCAGCTCGATGCCCAGCCCCACGGAGATCCCGTTGGCCTCGCAGGCCCCCTTGTTGGCCGCCTCCATGGCCCCGGGCCCGCCGCCGGTGATCACGGCGAAACCGGCGTCCACGAGGCCCCGGCCGAGGCGCACGCCGGCTTCGTACTCCGCCGAGTCGACCGGCGTCCGCGCGGAGCCGAAGACGCTGATCGCGGCCGGGAGTTCGGCGAGCGTGCCGAACCCCTCGATGAACTCCGACTGGATGCGCAGGACGCGCCAGGGATCGGTGTGGACCCAGTCGGTGGGGCCGCCCTGGTCGAGGAGGCGCTGGTCGGTGGTGCTGGCCTGGACCTGTTCCCGCCGCCGGAGCACCGGTCCCAGCCTGCGCTCCACCGGCCGCTGGCTCCTGCCCTCGGGATTCCCGTTGGCCATGTGCGCTCCCTCCGCTTGCGGGTGTGTCCGCTTCAGCGTAGATCCCGGGCGGTTACGCCAGGGGGACAGGCGAATGTCCGCCGCGAAGCATCACGCCCGCACCGGACCTCGACCGGTCCTCTACCGGGCCTCGACCGCGCCTCAGGCCGTCAGCCAGGCCCGCAGCCGGTCCTCCGCCGCCAGGATCTTCGCGGTGTCCACCCGCTCGTCCCGCTTGTGCGCCAAGTGAGGATCGCCGGGGCCGTAGTTGACCGCGGGGACGCCCAGGGCGGAGAAGCGGGACACGTCCGTCCAGCCGTACTTGGGGCGCGGGGCGCCGCCGACGGCCTCGATGAAGGCGGCCGCGGCCGGATGGGACAGACCGGGCAGGGCACCGCCGCTGTGGTCGTCGATCACGAACTCCTCGACCCCGCAGTCCGCGAACACCTCCCGCACATGGGCGACGGCCTCCTCCTCCGTACGGTCGGGCGCGTAACGGAAGTTGACGGTGACGACACAGGCGTCGGGGATCACGTTCCCGGCCACGCCGCCCGAGATGCCGACCGCGTTGAGGCCCTCGCGGTACTCCAGGCCGTCGATCACCGGGTGGCGCGGCTCGTACCCGGCGAGGCGGGCCAGCACCGGGGCGGCCGCGTGGATCGCGTTGGAGCCCATCCAGGAGCGCGCCGAGTGCGCGCGCTCCCCGCCGGTCCTCAGCAGCATGCGCAGCGTGCCCTGGCAGCCGCCCTCCACCTCGCCGTCGGAGGGCTCCAGCAGCACCGCGAAGTCGCCCTCCAGCCAGTCGGGGCGGGCCTCGGCGACGTGCTTCAGGCCGTTCAGGTCCGCGGCGACCTCCTCGTTGTCGTAGAAGACGAAGGTGAGGTCGCGGGCCGGGGCCGGGACGGTGGCCGCGATGCGCAGCTGGACGGCGACGCCGGACTTCATGTCGCAGGTCCCGCAGCCCCACAGCACGCCGTCCTCGTCCAGCCGGGAGGGGACGTTGTCCGCGATGGGCACGGTGTCGATGTGGCCGGCGAGGATCACCCGCTCCGCGCGGCCCAGGTCCGTACGGGCGACCACGTTGTTGCCGTGGCGCTCGACGGTGAGGTGCGGCAGGGCCCGCAGCGCGCTCTCGATCGCGTCGGCGAGCGGCTTCTCGCTGCCGCTCTCCGAGGGGAGGTCGACCAGCGCCGCGGTGAGCGCGGCGGCGTCCAGCGTGAGGTCGAGCGACGGGGTCGGGGCGAGCGGTGCGTGCGAAATGTCGGCCATGTGGTCGACCCTAACCTTTGCCGCACGGCGCACCGCCCAACTGCCGCGGCGGGAAGCCATAGCAGCCGTGCGCACCGGAGGCGAACACTCCGGTTGGCTCCAGTACCTTGTACGCGTGTCAGAGCCGTCCCCCACCACTCCCCCATACCCCCAGCGCGACCGGCGTCCCGCGCGTCACGGACGTTTCCTGCGCTTCCTCGCCGCTCTGGTGGTGCTCGCCGCCATCGCGGGCTACGTCGTGGTGCAGTACGTCACCGGCGGCGCCGGAGGCCCGGGCTGCAAGGTCGTGTCCGCCGGACGTACCGGCCCGGTCTACGAGTTCTCGCCCGAGCAGGCGGTCAACGCGGCCACCATCGCCGCCGTCGGCACCGGCCGGGGCATGCCCCAGCGGGCGGTGACCATCGCGCTGGCGACCGCGCTCCAGGAATCCGGGCTGCGCAACATAGAGTCCGGCGACCGGGATTCGCTGGGTCTGTTCCAGCAGCGGCCGTCCCAGGGCTGGGGCACCGAGAAACAGATCATGGACCCGTCGTACGCGGCGGGCATCTTCTACGAGCACCTCGTGAGAGTGCCCGGCTACACCGGACTCCCGCTCACCGTGGCCGCGCAGCGCGTGCAGCGCAGCGGCTACCCGGAGGCGTACGCCAAGCACGAGACGGACGCCACCCTGCTGTCGGCCGCGCTCACCGGCCACGCGGCGGCCACCCTGACCTGCCAGGGCCGCCCGGACGCCGTCACGGCGGCGACCGGCCCGGACGCGGTGCGGGAGGCCCTCGTACGGGACTTCGGGCGCGACGCCTTCCAGGAGGCCGCCGCCGAGGTGAACGGCGCGACGCCGAAACCCACTCCGGTACCCAGCGCGAGCACCGGGAGCGACGGCCGGACGGTCACGGTGCCGGTGCCGAAGGCCACGCACAGCGGCGCGTCGGACACCCCCACCATCAGCGCGACCTCGGACGCGACCGGCAAGGCCCCCGATCTCAAGGAGACGCTCACCACCGACGAACGCGGCTGGCAGCTGGCGCAGTGGGCCGTGGCCAACGCCTCCGCCCTGCACATCCGCCGCGTCAGCTACGCGGGCCGCGAATGGACCGCCGGGAGCACCGACAGCCAGTGGATCCCGGTCCCGGCGGCCACCGGAACCGGAACCGGTACGGACACCGCGACCGGCGCGGGAACGGGCACAGGGAGCCAGGGCAGCGGCGGCGCGGGCTCCACGACCGCAGCCGTCAAGATCGTCACCGGTCAGTAGCGGCACACCTGCCCCGGACCGAGCGACGGACCGGGCAGGCGTACGACCCCTCCCCCGCAGGGGTGACACCGGGCAGTCGCCCGCGCCCCCGCGCGCGGGTTTTCGCCCGGTCACCCCCGCGGGCGCCGGAACC
This sequence comes from Streptomyces sp. NPDC047000, assembly GCF_040644295.1. Taxonomy (NCBI): domain Bacteria; kingdom Bacillati; phylum Actinomycetota; class Actinomycetes; order Kitasatosporales; family Streptomycetaceae; genus Streptomyces; species Streptomyces sp. NPDC047000. Next base: position 608,834 of record NZ_JBEYWE010000002.1, on the reverse strand, counting down.
CTTGCGCACCAAGGGCCACAGGCATTCCGCCGACCATCACACCAGGTGCCGTATGCCCGCATTCATCCCTGGCCGATAATGCGACACATTGCCAACTCTTTACATTACGCCGCCGCAACCTTCGCGCCCTTCGAGCGGTAACCACTGCGTCCGCGCCCGGAGATCTCCGGTCCGGCACAGCACGACCGTTCATCGTTCTCACCGTCGAAGGAGCACCATGTCCCTCCCCCTGACCCGCCGGATCGCCCGTGCCGCGCTGCTCGTCGCCGCGGGAGCGGCCGCCGGGATCGGTGCCGCCGGCTCCGCGAGCGCGGCCCCCGCGCTGCCGGGCGTCCCCGACCTCGGCGGTCTGACCGCCCTGGACGGCGCGCACGCCTCCGGCACCGTGGACGGCGCGTCGAAGCACGTCACGCGGCTCGCGGGCGAGGCCGGCGGCACGGCGGCCGACAAGGCGGCGCCCGTCGCGGGCCAGGTCGGTGGAAAGGCCGCCGGCAAGCTCGTGAAGAAGGCGGCGCCGCAGGTGCGCAGGACCGCGGGCAAGGCGGCCGGTCACGCCGGCGGCCTGGTCTCCGAGACGACGAGGACCGCGATGTCCGCGACGAAGGGCGGCCTGCCGACGGACGCCGTCACCAAGGGCGGCCTGCCGATCGGCTGACCGGCAGACCGGCAGACCGGCAGACCGGCAGACCGGCTCACAGCCGCTGCCCGCGCAGACGCGGCACACGGACGCCGAGGGGGCCCGGGGATCACCCCGGGCCCCCTCGGCGTGACCGTGACCGTCGCCGTTGCCGTCGGCGGCGCCGTGAGGGCCGCCGGCGGCGTACCGGTCACCCCAGCCGCCGTACCGCCGCCCTCACCCGCTCGTCGGTCGCCGTGAGCGCCACGCGGACGAAGCGCTCGCCCGCCGCGCCGTAGAAGTCGCCCGGCGCGACGAGGATGCCGCGCTCCGCGAGGTGGGCGACGGTGTCCCAGCAGGACTCGTCCCTGGTCGCCCACAGGTACAGGCTGGCCTCGCTGTGCTCGATGCGGAAGCCGTGGCCGAGCAGCGCGGCGCGCAGCGCCGTACGGCGGGCCGCGTACCGTTCGCGCTGTTCGCGGACGTGGGTGTCGTCGCCCAGGGCCGCGACGACGGCCGCCTGGGTGGGCGCCGGCGTCATCATGCCGCCGTGTTTGCGGATCTCCAGCAGCGGGCCGAGGACCGCCGGGTCGCCGGCGAGGAACGCGGCGCGGTATCCGGCGAGGTTGGAGCGCTTGGAGAGGGAGTGGACGGCGACGAGGCCGTCGTAGGAGCCGCCGTTGACGTCGGGGTGGAGGACCGAGACCGGGTCGGCCTCCCAGCCGAGCTCCAGGTAGCACTCGTCGGAGAACACCAGGACGCCGTGCTCACGGGCCCAGGCGACGATCCGGGTGAGTTCCGCCTTGTCCAGCACCTTGCCGGTGGGGTTGGACGGCGAGTTGAGCCAGAGCAGTTTCAGGCCCTCGGGGTCCAGCTCGGTCGGGTCGTCGTAGACCTCGTGGGCGGCGCGGGCCAGCCGGGCGCCGACCTCGTAGGTCGGGTAGGCGAGCCGCGGATACGCGACCCGGTCGCCGGGGCCGAGGCCCAGCTGGGTGGGCAGCCAGGCGACGAGTTCCTTGGAGCCGACCACGGGCAGCACGTGCCGGTGGGTCACGCCCTGCGCGCCGAGGCGGCGCCCGACCCAGCCGGTGATCGCGTCGCGCAGCTCCGGCGTGCCCCACACGGTCGGGTAGCCCGGCGAGTCGGCGGCGGCGATCAGCGCCTTCTGGACCAGTTCGGGGACCGGGTCGACCGGCGTGCCCACGGACAGGTCCACGATGCCGTCCGGGTGCGCGGCGGCCGTCTTCTTGTAGGGCTCCAGCCTGTCCCAGGGGAAGACCGGCAGACGGTCGGCGACCGTCGGGAATGCGGGCGCAGTGGACACGGTTGATCGCTCACTTTCGTCGGTGCGGCGGTCGGTCGGGCCGCGAGCCCGCGGTCGGTCAGGCCATGGGCCGGGGTGATGGGTCGGGCGGTCGGTCGGGACAGGTGTCCGGCCACCGGTCAGGCCGCAGGCACGGCGGTCGGTCACGGACCGGACCGGGGACCGGACCGCATCAGGGACCGGAGCACGAGCCGGACCGCGGCTCAGGCCGTCGACCGGGCCGTGGGCTCGGGCCGTCGCCGGGACCGCAAAACGCCTCGGCCCCGTACGGCGGCCCCGATCAGGGCGATCGAGGCCGTACGGGACCGAGGCGGCACGTCGGTGCGTTCCGCCTGCCGGGTTACTCGGCGCGCGGCGGCAGTGCGGCGACGACGGGGTGGTCGCGCTCGATCAGGCCCAGCTTGCTGGCGCCGCCGGGCGAGCCGAGCTCGTCGAAGAACTCGACGTTCGCCTTGTAGTAGTCCTTCCACTCCTCCGGCACGTCGTCCTCGTAGAAGATCGCCTCGACCGGGCACACCGGCTCACAGGCTCCGCAGTCGACGCATTCGTCCGGGTGGATGTACAAGGACCGCTGGCCCTCGTAGATGCAGTCGACCGGGCACTCCTCGATGCACGCCTTGTCCTTGACGTCGACACAAGGCTCTGCGATGACGTAGGTCACGCTGTCGTTCCTCCTCGATAGGGCGCTGGCGGGCCTGGCCAGGCTCCGCCGCCTGGCGCGCGGGAGCGCGGCGTCGTCGATGCCCGCCCCTAGTATCTCCGTTCTCGGGCATGATCCGAACATGAGGGGTGAACAGACCTGTGGAATTCTCGCTCGGCGCGCGCCTGGAAGTCCGTATCACACCCGCTGACGTGGGTAAACGGGTCTCCGTCCGGCGATTGCGCGAGGGCGTGGTCACGGACGGCAGATTCACCGACACGGTGGGTGTTCTCACATCCTGGGACGACGGTGTGCTGACCGTCACACGCAGGGACGGCGAGAGCGTGCGCATCGCCGCGTCCGCACTGGTCGCCGGCAAGGTCGTACCGCCCGCCCCGGCCCGGCGGCGCGGCCCGGCCACCTCCTACGAGGAGCTGGCGCGGGTCACCGCGCGGGCGTGGCGTCCGCTGGAGAGCGAGCGGCTCGGCGACTGGGAGCTGCGGGCCGCCGCCGGGTTCACCCGCCGCGCCAACTCGGTGCTGCCCCTCGGCGACCCCGGGCTGCCGCTGGACGGGGCGCTGGAGGCCGTACGGGGCTGGTACGCCGCCCGGGAGCTGCCCGCCTACGTCCAGACCGCGACCGGCGCCGAGGGCACGCAGGAGATGCTGTGCGCGGAGCTGGAGCGGCGCGGCTGGACACGTGAGGTGACGGCCGGGCTGTGGGTCGGCGGGCTGGCGCCGGTCGCCGACCGGGCGGAGGGCACCGGGGTCGTGCTGTCCCGGCACGCCGACAAGGCGTGGCTGGCGCGCTACCAGCGCAAGGGCCTGGGAGAGACGGCCCTGAGGGTGCTGGGCAGCGGCGCCTCGGTGTGGTTCGCGTCCGTACCGGGCGCGGCTGGGGGGTCGGCTCCCGCCGCGATCGGGCGGTGCGTGGTGGACGGGCGGTGGGCGGGGTTCGCCGCCGTCGAGGTCGATCCGGCGCTGCGGCGCCGGGGGCTGGCCACCGAGGTGATGGCGGCGCTGGCCCGGCGGGCCCTGGAGGAGGGCGCGTCGGCGGCCTGGTTGCAGGTCGAGGCGGACAACGCGGGGGCGCGGGCCCTCTACGGCGGTCTCGGCTTCGCGGCGCACCACGCCTACCACCACTACCGCGCACCGGATCTCCACCAAAACTGACAAACCTGCCGTTTTTCTCCCAAGGCCGGTAAAGACCCGCTGTGAGAGGGCACGACCCAGCTATGCGTTCCCCGTATCCCCCGCCGCACCCCCCGCAGCCCGGGCGGGCCGCCGAGCTGCGGCAGCGGTTCGCCGCGGAGGCCAGGTCCGGGCGCCCGGACCTGGCGGCGCTGTGCCTGCTGATCGGCGCGGCGGGCGACGGCACGCTGGACGAGGCGGGCATGGACGCCGCGCAGATCGAGCTGGACGAGCTGGCGGGCCGCCTGCCGTTCCGGCCGGGCGGGCCGCGGGCCTGGGCGGCGGCGCTGTGCGAGCTGCTCGGGCAGCGGTACGGGTTCGGCGGGTCCGCCGCGGACTACCAGCGGCTCGAGTCGTCGCTGCTGCACCAGGTGCTGCTGCGGCGGCGGGGGCTGCCGATCCTGCTGTCGGTGGTCTGGATCGAGGTGGCGCGGCGGGCGGGGGCCCCGGTGTACGGGGTGGCGCTGCCGGGGCACTTCACCGTGGGGTTCGGGGCGCCGGAGGAGACGGAACGGCCGGTGCTGGCCGATCCGTTCGACGGGGGGCGGGTGCTCACCGGGCCCGACGCGGAGCTGCTCGTCGTCGGCGCGACGGGCGCGCCGCTGCAGCCCTCGATGCTGACCCCGGCCGAGCCGGTGGACGTGGTGCTGCGGATCCTGAACAACGTCCGCGCGTGGGCGGCGGCCCGCCCGGAGCGCTCGGACGTGTCGCTGTGGGCCCTGGAGCTCTCCCTCCTGCTCCCCTCGCACCCGGCCCGGCTGCGCTACGAGCGCGCCCAGCTGCTCGTCCGGCGGGGTGAGTTCACCACCGGGGCGACGGAACTGGAGGCGTACGCCGAGCTGGTGGAGGTGGTGGACGAGCCGACGGCGGAACGGGCCCGGCAACAGGCGCACGAGGCGCGGGCGATGCTCAACTAGGGCTCGCTACAAGCTTTCTGAGCTACAGCCAGCCCTTCTCGCGGGCGATCCGTATCGCCTCCGTCCTGTTGCGGACCGCGAGTTTCTGGATCGCCGTGGAGAGGTAGTTGCGGACCGTGCCCGGGGAGAGGTGGAGGGCCGCCGCGAGTTCGGCGTTGGTGGAGCCGTCGGCCGCCGCGCGCAGCACCTCGCGTTCGCGGTCGGTCAGGGGGTTGGCGCCCCCGGCGAGCGCGGCGGCGGCCAGGGTGGGGTCGATGACCCGCTCCCCGGCCAGCACCTTGCGTACGGCGGCGGCAAGTTGGGCGGCCGGGGCGTCCTTGACCAGGAAGGCACCGGCGCCCGCCTCCATGGCGCTGCGCAGATAGCCGGGGCGGCCGAAGGTGGTGAGGACGACGACGGCCACCGAGGGGAGTTCCCGGTGCAGCCGGGCGGCCGCCTCGATGCCGGTGCAGCCGGGCATCTCGATGTCGAGCAGGGCGACGTCCACGCCGTGTTCCCGGGCGGCCGCCACCACCTCGTCGCCGCGCGCCACCTGGACGACGACCTCCATGTCGTCCTCCAGGCCGAGCAGGGCGGCCAGCGCCTCACGGACCATCGACTGGTCCTCGGCGAGCAGAACCTTGATCGTTCCGGTCATGCGGAGGATCCTACGTCCGCCCCGGAACTCCGGCGCCGCCGCTGCCGCCACCCTCCCCGCCGTCCCCGCCGTCACGGAGGCCGTCCCCTCCGGCGCCGCTGCCGCGACCGACACCGGCCGGTGCGACCGGCGCCGCCGGGGCTACCGGGACCGCCGGCGTCACCAGGGCCACCGGAACCACCGGCGCCTCTGCCGCTCTCACCGGTCCCCGCCGCCCGGCCTGCCGGCGCCCACGCGCTCACCGTCCTCGCCGCCGTCGGGGTCCCCGGTCAGGCCCCCGCCGCCCCCGCCGTCTCCGCCACCGCTGCTCCCGCCCGTAAGGCCCACCGAGCCCACCGAGACCCCCGGGTCCACCGGAACCCTGGCGACCAGTCTGAAGCCCCGTCGTACCCGTCCGGCCTCCAGCGTCCCGCCGGCCTGTTCCAGCCGCTCGGTGAGGCCCGTGAGGCCGTTCCCGGCGCCCTTGCCGCTGCCTCCGGGCCCTCCGGGGCCGCCGGCGCCGTCGTCCTCGACGGAGAGTTCGAGGACCGGGCCGTCGAGGGTCTGGCGGCGCAGCAGCTCGACCGTGCAGCGTTCGGCGCCGCTGTGCCGTACGACGTTGGTGACGGCCTCGCGCAGCGCCCACGCCAGCACCGCCTCGCTCTCCTCGGGCACGCCCGCGAGGCCGGGCTCGTCCGGCACCCGGGCGGTGACCCCGGCCGCGGTCAGCGCCACCCGGGCGCCCGCGAGTTCGGCGGCGAGGCGGGGCCTGCGGTAGCCGGTGACGGCCTCGCGGACGTCGGCGAGGGCCTGCCGGCTGACCTGTTCGATGTCGGCGACCTGCTGGGCCGCCTTGCCGGGATGATCGGGCAGCATCCGCCCGGCGAGTTCGCTCTTCAGCGTGATCAGGGAGAGGGAGTGCCCGAGCAGGTCGTGCAGGTCGCGGGCGAGGCGCAGCCGCTCCTCGTTGGCGGCGAGCTGGGCGACGGTGGCGCGGGCCTGGCGCAGTTCGACGGTCGTCCGGATCATCTGGACGACGCCGGTCATCGCGAACCCGATCAGCAGGACGAGCGCGACCAGGTCCCGGGCCTCCTGCTCGCCCACCCGGATCCCGACCGCGAGCATGGTCAGGGCGGTCGCCGGGATCGCCCAGTACGTCTGCCGCAGCCGCAGCGTGGCCCCGCAGGCGACGGAGACGTAGCAGTACAGGCCGAGCCAGGGCGGGCCGAGCGTGAGACCGAGCACGGTGGCGAGGACGGCGAGCAGGGCGAGGACGACCGGCACGGCCCGCGAGACGTGCGGCGAGCCCATCCGGCGGAAGACCAGCGTCAGGTACAGCGCGACGAAGACGGTGAGGCCGAGCCAGCCGGCGACGGTGCCCGGGACGGTGTGGTGTCCGGCGGCGAGATCCCTGACGGGTGAGCCGAGGAAGACCAGCCAGACGCCGATCCACACCGTCTTGCGCAGGATGAGGGAACGGTTGTTGCCCGGCGGCAGCCCCAGCGGGATCACGGATTCCCGCCGGGGCTCCGCGCCGGACGGCGGGCCGTGTGTCGTCGTGACGCTCACGCCTTCAGCGTGTCCTTCCGGTACAGCCATGCCGCGCCGCCCGCGAAGAGCACGAAGAAGGCGGCGAGGACGGCGACGTCCTGGAGCTGCGGGGCGTGACTCTGTTCGATCGACCGCCCCAGAGCAGCGTACGCGTGGGTGGGCAGCCATTTGGCGATGTCCTGGAGCCACTGCGGGAAGGTGGTGCTCGGCATCCACAGACCGCCGAGGATGGACAGCCCGAAGTAGACGATCATGGTGATCGGGCGGACCGCGTCGCCGCTGGCGAGATAGCCGATGGCGACGCCGAGCGCGGCGAAGACCAGACTGCCCGCCCAGATGGCGCCGGTGAGCGCGCACCACTGCCAGGCGGCCAGCCGGACGTCCTTCACGACGGCGGCCACCGCGAACACGACCACGATCGACGGCAGGCTCACCACGGCCGCGCCCGCCGTCTTGGCGAGGACGTAGCCGCGCCCCGGCAGCGCGGTCAGCCGCAGCTGCCGTACCCAGCCGTTCTCCCGTTCCTTGGCGATGCGTTCGCTGTTGCCCATCAGCACGGCGGTCAGCGCGCCGAAGGAGGCCATCGACACCATCAGGTACATGGCGACGGTCTGTCCGGTGCCGTCGACCTTGCTGTCGGCGCCGGAGCCGCTGGCGAACAGGAGGAAGAGGAGGGAGGGGTAGACCACGGAGAAGAACAGGAACTTGCGGTTGCGCAGGGCGCGGACGAGTTCCAGCTTGATCAGGCTGTTCATGACTGCGAGGCCTCCTCGGCTGCGGTGCTGTCCTTCGCCTCTTCGGCGGCGGTGATGGCGACGAACGCCTGCTCTAGCCCGAGTCCGGCGACTTCGAGGTTGCGGGGGTAGACACCGAGGCCGTAGAGGGCGTGGACGGTCGCGTCGGCGTCGGCGGACTGGATACGGACGGTGGAGCCCGATATCTCGATCGAGTTCAGGTGGGGCAGCCCGCGCAGCGCGGCCTCGTCCACGGGGCTCTCCGGGCCGGACGGCTCGGTCAGGGCGGTCAGGTCGGTCAGGTCGAAGGAGATCCGGCGGGCCCCGGCCCGTGCCTTGATCTCGGCGGCCGTCCCGTCGGCGAGCAGCCGTCCCCGGTGCAGGACCAGTACGCGGTCCGCGATGGCGTCGGCCTCTTCGAGGTAGTGGGTGGCGAAGAGGACCGTACGGCCCTGGTCGGCCTGTTCGCGCATGGTCGCCCAGAACGACTGGCGGGCGGAGACGTCCATGCCGGTGGTGGGTTCGTCCAGGACGATCAGGTCGCTGTCCCCGGCGGTGGCGAGGGCGAAGCGGACCCGCTGGGCCTGGCCGCCGGAGAGTTTGTCGACCTTGCGACCGGCGATCTGGGAGATCCCGGCGCGGGCCAGCACGTCCTGGGTCCGGTACGGCTTCGGGTGCAACTCGCAGGCGAGGCGGACGAGTTCGCCGACGGTGACGCCGTCCATCAGCCCGCCGCTCTGGAGCATCGCGCCGACCCGCCCGGCGACGATCGCCTCGCGCGGGCCGGTGCCGAAGACCCGGACGGTGCCGGAGTCGGGCTGCTTGAGGCCGAGGAGCAGATCGAGGGTGGTCGACTTGCCCGCGCCGTTGGGCCCGAGCAGGGCCACGGTCTCCCCGGGGTGCAGCCGGAGCGTGAGGCCGTCGACCGCCCGCACCTTCCCGTCGCCGTAGGTCTTGCCCACCTGGTCGAAGGCCACCACGGGGGTGTCCCCGGGGGTGGTCCCCCCGGCCTTCTCGTCCCCGGCCGCCGTCTGCGCCGATGTCGTCGTCATGCCCACCATGCTGGCCGCAGGGGGTGGGGTCACGGCAGTGCCGTCGATACCGGGTACGGGATGACAGATGTCATACGGAGGCGGTGACACGGCCGGTGGCGGACACGCGGAGAGGGGCGTCCGGCGCTTCCGCGCCGGACGCCCCTCTCCCCCGCTGCCTTGCCACGCGGCTCAGTTCGGGCTGGTGTCGATGACTCCGACCCGCTGAGCCGCCGTCGTGCCGCGCAGCGCCGTCCGCAGCGCCGAGACGACGTCCTGCGGCAGGATGCCCCGCTTCCCGGTGGCGGTCTGGATCTGCACACCGTCGAAGGTCGTGCCGTACGCCGCCTTGAGCGCGTCGAGGTCGTACGTCTCCACGAGCTTGCCGCTCACGGCCTTGACGCCGAGGATCTTCGGCAGCGACACGGGGCCGAACGGGATGCTGTGCGCCGCGTCGGTCTGGACCGTGACGAGACCGGACATCGCGGGCTTCGCGAAGTCCTTCATCTCGCGGTCGACCTCGGCGTTGGAGACCGTCGGCTGCTGGGTGGTGGTCGGCACGGTGACCGGGGTGGCGGTGCCGGTCTCCACCATCGTCCGGTACGCCGCCGCGACCGCCTGGGTCGAGGCGGCGGCGTCGATGCCCTTGCCCGCCTTGCCGTAGACGGCGACGGCCTTGCCGGACTCGAACTTGATGCTGCCCTCGACGACCGATCCGGAGCCGCCGGAGCCGGCCCGGAGGGCGGCCTCAAGCTTCTCCTCGTCGACCGGCATGACCGGGTCCACGGCCCGCTGCTGCCCGAACAGCGAACCGACCACGGAGACCGGGTTGTAGTCGCTCTTGGCGGCCGCCGCGACCGTGGCGTCGGCGTCCAGCTGGAGTCCCGCCTTGTCCGGCGTGAGCGAGACCGTCTTGCCGCCGACGGACAGTTTCAGCGGCTGGTTCACCCGGCTGCCGAAGGCGTCGTCGAGCTTCTTGACGGCGTCGTCGCGGGTGCCGCCGCCGATGTCGACGCCGAGCACGGTGGTGCCCTTGGGCACGTCGGAGTGGTTCATCAGGAGCCCGGCGCCGTAGACACCGCATCCGGCGAGGACCACGACACCGCCGAGCAGGACGAGCTTGCTGCGGCCCTTCTTGGCCTTCTTCGCCTTCTTGCCGGTGGGCGCCGCGCTCTGGCCGCCGCTCTGCGGGCTCTGACCCGCCTGGTTGCCCTGACCGCCCGGCGTGTTCTGGGCGGGCGGTTCGGGCAGCCGGGGCGGGGTGCGCCGGGGGCCGGGCCCGAACGGCGAGGAGGAGGCGCCCGGCGGGACGACGGGGATGCCGCTGGTGACGGTGTGTCCGGAGACGTTGTCCGAGGGGGAGCCGAAGCTGTCGAACCCCTCGAAGCCCTGTATGCCGGGGCCGCCGGCGGGAGGCTGCGGGGTGAGTTCCGCGGTGTCGTCGGCGCGGCCGGCGGGTGCCGTCCGGCCGGCCGCGCCGACCCCGTTCTGGCCGATCGCCGCCCGACCGACCCCGTTGTGACCGATCCCGTTGTGACCGGTCGCGTTCTGGCCGACCGGCGGGATGAGCGGGCCGGTGCCGGTGACGGGGCCGCCGGTCGGACCCGCCGGACCCTGCGGACGGCCGGGACCGCCCGCGCCACCGCCCGGACCGCTGAAACCACCGGAACCGCCGGGACCGCCAAGGCCACCGGGGCCGCCGCTCGGCGGGAAGCCGTCGTACCCGTCGAACCCGGCGGAGCCGGGGCCGCCGTCGGCGGTCTCCGAGAAGTACGGGAGGTCGTCGCGGCGCCCGTCCGGCGTGGCACCGCCCTGGCCGGGGCGCGGAGCGCCGCCGCTCCGGGTGCCCGCGGACAGCGCCTCGGTGACGTCGAAGGAGCCGGTGCCGCCGCCGTGCCCGGGGGCCACGGGGCCGCCGGTGGCACCGGGCAGACCACCGGTGCCGCTGGTGGGGACACCGCCGCGGACGGCGCCGGGCATGTTCATGGACCCGACGACACCGCCGGGCCGCGCACCGCCACCCGTACCGGCAGCACCGCCCGGACCGGTCTGCCCGGTCGGGCCGGCCCCCGGACCGGCGGCAAGGCCGGCACCGTTTCCGCCGCTCCCGCCCGGAAGGGCCTTGGGACCGGAGGACTTGCGGGGCGCGAACCAGTCGCTGGCGGGCTTCTCCCGGGCCGGGGGTGCCGGCTCGGCGGGCGCGCTCGCGGCGGTGGAGGACGGCGTGGCGGCGGGCGACGCGGCGGGATCGTACCCGTCGTCGTCGGCGGTGGCGGAGCCGTCGGCGTCCGCCACGGGCTTGCGCACCACGACCGGCGGAATCGGCCGGGATCCGGGGATGTTGATCCGGATCCGGGTCGTCAGCGTGGTCTCGGTCTTGCGGTCATCGGACTGCGTGCCCGAACGGCCCGCGTCCGCACCGGCGTCGGAGACCTTCGGGGTGCCGTAGGGCGGGGTCCCCGAGGGGTACGCGGCGCCTCCGCGGCCGTTCGGCCCGGAGGACGGAGTGTCAGTTTCACGACTCAAGGCAGGTTCTCCCGGTTGGCTCCGCCGCCCGTATCGACCTCATGCTTCGACCTCACGCTTCGTGCTTCGACCTCATGCTCGGGCGGCTCGGCGGCGCGCACCACCATACTGGCCACTTCTGACGTGTAATCCACGCCGGACGGGGAAACCCGCCCCGGAACCGCACACGGCAGGTGGGGAGAAGTGGTACGTCACTTACCAAGTCGGACCCGACCGCTGTCCGGTTGCCGCCCCTGGGCAACGGTGGCGCAGATCACAGCGAGAGCCATGCCACCGAGCAGGAACAGATAGGAACCGCTGCCCGCACTGAAGAGGAAGTCCCCTTCGGGGCGGCTCGCGGTGAGCAGGATGACGGCGATGAGCCAGCCCGCGGCGCCCGCCACCGCACCGGCCCGGCTCCCGGCGGCGCGGGCCCCGCCGAGGAAGAGACCGCCGGCCCCGGCCAGGGCGAGCAGCAGCCCGCCGGGAAACAGCCCGGCCTGCACCAGCGCCCCGGCGGCCCCTACGGCCGCGCCGAGCACGAAGAGCAGCAGATATCCGCCGATCCGCCCGGCGGAGGGCCGCCGCAACGGCTGGGCGAGCAGCAGTGAAGGCCGGTCGGAACTCATGTGGTCACCCCATCGGTTCGGATCCCCGCGAACAGATCGCTCTCCCGTTCACCTTCCCGTCGGCCGCCGTCTCCGGCGCCGCCGAACTCTCCCCGCACCAGTTCGTAGTACTCATACGCGAAAAGGGGCTGGGCAAGCTCATTGGAGAGCGCGAAATACGGTGCGCCGTCGGCCACGGTGATCTGGGTGGCGTGGGCCCGCATGGCGGCGGCCTTGGCCTCGGCGTGCTCGGCACCGCCGACCACCGCGCCGATACGCGCGTCGTCGACGACCCCCGGCACCTCACCGATACCGGCGGCCCGCCCGAACGGAAGCGTGTCCAGATCCCCTTGAAGCCGGGCAAAAGCATCCTCAGCGACGCCTCTGGGCACCCGGTTCCAGTACACCTTGGCGACGCGCCACCCCGCCTCACCGGCCAGCTCGACGGCCCGCATGGCGACGCGGTGGGCCTGGATGTGGTCGGGATGCCCGTACCCGCCGTTGTCGTCGTACGTGACGACGACGTGCGGCCGCACCTCGAGAATGACCTGAACCAGTTCCTCGGCGGCCTCATCCACGTCGGCCTGCCAGAAAGAACGGGGGTCCTGGTTCTCGGGCAGCCCCATCATCCCGGAGTCCCGGTACCGCCCGGCCCCGCCGAGCAGCCGGAAGTCCTCGACGCCGAGTTCGCGCATGGCGGCGGTCAGCTCACCGAGCCGGTACTCCCCCAGCGCGTCCCCGCCGAGATGCCGCAGCCCGGCCGGGATGACCTCGCCGAGCTCACCGAGAGTGCAGGTGACCAGCGTCACATGAGCACCCTCGGCGGCGTACCGGGCCATGGTGGCACCGTTGTTGATCGACTCGTCGTCCGGATGCGCGTGCACGAGCAGCAGCCGCCGACCGGCCAGTTCCGTCATACCCCCAGCTTACGAGGCCGGGGCCCCCGGGCTTGACACCTACAGGAGTGACGCTCACCGCCGAACGGCCGGACCCCGGCACCCACGGACCGCCTTCATCGCCTCATCGAGGACGGCACCGAGTTCCCGCAGCGCTTCTGCGGCGGCCACCGGGTCTTCGTGCTCCAGACCGGCCTTCGCCCGTGCATGACGAGCGGAGAGGCCGGGGCGGCGTGCGATCTCGATGTCCCGGGCCCAGAGCAGCACCCAACTCTGCACAGGGCTCAAGGACTGCCACTCGACCGCCTTGGTGAAGGCATCGTCCTTCGTGTCCCGCATCTCTTCCAGACGCCCCGGATCGACCACCGCGAGGGCCGCGCGCAGGGCTTCGGGCGTCTGTTCAGGGCGGGGAATCAGATCATGTCCGGGACCGGCCGGGCCGCTCAAGGTGTCCTCCATCAAGTCCTGGTCAGGCTGCACGGGGCCCTGCGTCCAGCCACGCGGACAGGACCGGCACCCGGTTGGACTGCGCTCGCCGGCTCCCTCCCTATGCCGTACCGGATCCCGCCGCCTCCGCCTCACGGCAGCCACCGCACAGGCCGGGCTCCGCGGCGCGGAACGCGTGGTCGCAGCCGTCGCAGTTGACGAGCTTGTGCCGGAGGGCGGGTGGCTGCGGGGTGCCGGTGTCGGGGGTGGGCGACCCCCACGGGGACGGGGACGGCAGGCCGTCGGCGAGGCGGTACGCCAGGAAGGCGGCCGGGCGCCGTACGCCGTCCAGGGGCAGGTCGCTGAGCAGCGCGTGCCGCAGGGCGCTGGGGGCGACTCCGCGTTCCAGCCAGGCGGCGGCGCCGGGCGCGAGGTGGGCGGTGTCGCAGGCGGACAGCACCATGCGGGAGTTGTAGTCGCGCAGGTCCGTGAGGAGGTCGGTGGCCTTCTGGATGAGCGCCGGTGAGGGCGCGGCGGGCTGCGGTACGGCGGGCAGGGCCTTGCGGGCCGTCTCCGGCTTCGTCTTCGGCTTCGGCCTCACCGCAGACCGCTCGGGGGCCGCACAGGCGGGTTCGTCCTCGTTCCGCGCCGCTCCGGGCTGGTTGCAGGAGGTCGTGCGGGTGACGATACGGCCGCCGGACAGGCGTTCACGGTCCCTGCGCAGGTAGCCGTGGATCTCCAGCTCCCGCAGGGCAGCGGCGATACGGGCCGATCCCTCGGGAAAGCGGGCGGTGAGGGTCTTGATGTCGACCTGGGCGCCTGCGGGGAGGGACTGGATGTGGACGCCGAGTCCGATGGCGAGTCCCGACAGCTCGGCGTGCTGGGCGAGGTGGTTGCCGATCACGGTGAAGCGCGCGGAGTGGTGGCGGTTGTCGTGGACGAGACCGCCGACGCGGCCTTCTGGATGTCGGTGCGCGGGTTTCCCGGCGATCCGACGGGACCGGGCGCGTGGGGGCACGCTAGTGTCTTGCGTATCCATCGGGAAGCTCCTACTTCCTCGGTGGTCAGGCCCTCGCACTGGGATTGCTGTCCCGGCGGGGGCCGTCGCATGTCTGGGGTGGGGGTTCGTCTCGTTCGTCTCGCTGATCGCGATGGCACGAGAGTAGGGCAGGAACAGGGTCCCGAATCCAGCCCTTTCGGCGAGTTTCACCCGGCCGAGTGAGTTTGCGCTGCGGGCGGGAGGGGTGGGGCTTGGTCGGGTTCTTTCACCCCCATTCCTTTATCGGGGATCGCCCGCGGCACCGTGTCACGGGTTTCCGCGTTCCGGCTGTGAGCAGCGGATTTCCGCCCAAACAGTCTTTCGAGGGCTCGGTCCCGGGATCCAGCCCCAGCAGTCGGCGAGCGCCTCGACGAGGGCGAGTCCCCGGCCGGACTCGGCGTCGGCGTCGGCCTGCTGAGGGCGCGGCAGCCGGTCGCCGGAGGTATCGGTGACCTCGACGCGGAGGAGGCCGGCGACAACGTGGAGCGTCAGCAGGAAGTCGCGGCCCTGGACCCGGCCATGGGTGACCGCGTTGTTCGCCAGTTCCGCCACGACGAGCGCCGCCGGGTCCAGGGGCAGCTCCCAGGAGCGCAGTTGCTCGGTGGCGAGCAGCCGGGCCAGGCGGGCCCCGCGGGGCGTCGGCGACAACTGCACGCTGAACTCACGGACGGTGGTGTCGGTCAGGGTCTCGATCGTGGGGTTTTCGTCCATCACGTCACTCAGAGTGGCCAGCCATGCTTACCGTGAACAGTGATCGGCCCGTTGCGTACGGTCACTGTCCTGCGCGTTGTCCAGTCGTGTCCCGACTGTCAGGCCAGGCCGTAGTCGTCAAGGCGTGGCCGCACGGCCGCACGGCGGAGGGATGCGTGATGACGCAGGTCGACGACAGCAGGGAACAGGACCAGGACCAGGGACCGCTCAGGAGCGAGGCGGACGAGCCCGGTTGGGAGGTGGACCCGGACGACGACTGGGGCATCGCCGTCGTCGCGATGGTGGGGCGGCAACTGAAGCTGCGCCGGGAGGCCGCCGGGCTGAGGGCCGCGGAGTTCGGACTCGCCATCGGGTACGGCGAGGACATGGTCTACAAGATCGAGAGCGGGCGGCGGATCCCCCGGCCCGAGTACCTGGACAGGTCCGACGACGTGTTGCGGGCGTACGGCATGGTCTCGGCGATGAAGGAGGACGTGCGACGGATCCGGTATCCGAAAAAGGTTCGGGACCTCGCAAAGTTGGAGGGGCAGGCGGTTGAGATTCAGCTCTACGACCCGTTGAACATCCACGGGTTGTTGCAGACGCCGGAGTACGCACGGGCGCTGTTCAGGATGCGTCGCCCCGCCTTCACGGACGAGGATGTAGAACGTGGTGTGGCCGCCCGCGACGCCCGGAAGTCGGTGTTCGAGCGCGTGCCGTCGCCGGAACTCAGCTTCGTCCAGGAGGAATGGGTACTTCGGCGCCCGTTGGGGGGAAGGACTCTTCGACGCCGGCTCCTCGAACACATCCTTGAGGTGGGGCGGTTGCGGCATGTCGAGATCCAGGTGATGCCGATGCACCGCGAGGAGCACGCTGGAACAGAGGGCGGCATCGAGGTGTTCAAGTTCGAGGACGGTTCGGCGGTAGGGCGTTCCCCGGGCGTCGCGAACGGCCGTCCGGTGTCCGATCCGAGGCAGCTCCGTGTCCTCGAACTGCGGTATGGCATCATCCGGGCCCAGGCGCTTCCTCCGGAGGAGTCGCTGGCCTTCATCGAGCAACTGCTGGGAGAGTCATGATGCATAACGCCCAGGTCAGGGAAGTTCCCCAGTCGGCTTGGTACAAGAGCAGTTACAGCAGCAGCAGTGAGATCGACTCGTGCGTCGAGATAGCTGTCACCTCCGGCACCGTCCATGTCCGAGACTCCAAGGACGTCGCCGGCCCCGGCCTCGCGCTCTCCCTGAACGCATGGACCGGCTTCGTGCCGTACGCAGCCGAAGGCTGATCGGCTACCGGCCCTCAGCCTCCGGGCAAGTCACGTCGTCGGCACGCGCGGACTGCTCAACCGCCGTTGTTCTCGAGCAACTGCTGGGAGACACATGATCTGGGAAGCCTCCACCGGAAACGCCTCCGAACCGACTTGGTTCAAGAGCAGCTACAGCAGCGGCCCCGACGGCGAATCCTGCGTCGAGATCGCCACCGCCCCCGGCACCGTCCACGTCCGCGACTCCAAGCACACAGAAGTCGGCCCACGCCTCGCGCTCTCGCATCAGACATGGACCGACTTCGTGCCGTACGCGGCCGGAGACTGACCGGCTACCGGCCCTCAGCCTCCGGCCCGGCCAGGCCGTCGACGGGCGTGGACCGCTCGTCCGTGGCGTCGTCGGCGGCGAAGACGTCGTCGGCCGTCGGGGCGATCACGGCGCGGCGGAGCCAGCGGCGCAGGGCGTCGAGGTCGTCGCAGCCGAGGATGCGTTCACGGACGGCCTCGGGGACCTCCATGTGGCGCGCGTCGAAGACGCCCAGGACATCCGCAGCGGCACGCAGCACCGCGCCCTCGGCGCGGATCTCCTGGGAGATCGGCGACGTGTAAAACGAAAGGTCCACAGACGGCTCTCTCTTCTCGCAGGCTTCGGCAGCCGCTCGATCCGGTTCACGGGGCCGGCCGCCCGGCCCCGTTGCGCTGAGGCAGCAGCACGGGAAGTACGGGGCGGGCAGCTGAGCCCGTCGGTGGTTTCGGACTACTCGTCCGCGACGTCGTCCTCGGCGAAGATGTCGTCGACCGTCGGGGCGATCACGGCGTGGCGGTGCCAGCGGCGCAGGGCATCGAGGTCGTCGCAGCCGAGGATGCGTTCACGGACGGCCTCGGAAACCTCCATGCGGCGCACGTCGAAGACGTCCAGGACGTCTTCTGCGCGACTTTCCTGTCGGCCCTCGGCGCGGATCTCCTGGGAGATCGGCGACGTGTAAAACGAAAGGTCCACAGACACCAGTTTCCTCCAGTCCTCGGCGGCCGGGTACGTGCCCATGCCCTGGGAGATCAGTTCGATGATCGGGGCGGCGACGTCCGAGGGGGTGTCCCGCAGGGCCGTCGCCATGGACTTCAGTATGACCTCGATGTCCGGATTCCTGGCGTGGGTGATCACGGACAGCGTGGCGAAGGGCAGGTCCTTGCCGGCCTCGGCGGCCGTGGTGATCACCGGCATGTTGTGCGGGCCCGCGCCAGCGGGGTCAGGGTGAGCAGCGGGTGTTCCCGGGGGCCGAAGCGGGTGGGGCGGGCCGCCCATTCGGCGGTCGCGCGGTCCTGGCAGACGATCAGGAGGACCGGCTGGACGCCGTACTTCGCGTGCAGGTACGCGGCGTAGTACGCCCAGCTCGCCGGCTTGCCGGGGTTCTTGGCGCCCTGGGCCTCGACGGCGAGGACGAAGGAGTCCTCCTCGTGCTCCGCGTCGTACTTCAGCAGGGTGTCGACGCGGCGTTCCAGGGGTCTGGCCTCGGTGAGGTCGGTGGGCAGGAGGGTCACCGTGTCGGGCACGGTGAGGTGGACGCCCAGGACCGTCGAGACCGCGGAGAGAAGTCCGGGATGTTCCTGGAAGATGCGATGCATCGCCTCGTGGGGCGAGCTGACCATGGGTTTCCTTGGTGCGGCGGGCGCGGAGGGCGTTCGCACACCTTCCGCGGTGGTGTCCCGGCCCGCGCGTTGGGATCGCCGGTCCCGGCGGGGCCGTCCGCATGTTTGCGGTTGCCGTGAGCATGGTCTGAAAAGCGCGCTGATATCCAGCTGAGCAGCGGTTGTTCACTCACATGGGTGCGTTTGCGCTGCGGAATTGACGGGCCGTTCTGCAACGGGAACGCGAACGCGGGCACGCCGAAGGCCCATGCCTCCCCCGGTGGGAAAGGCACGGGCTCGTGTCGTGAGATGTGGCGGCTGTGCGGCCGGGCAAGGTCCGCCGGGCACGCCGGTGGTCGCGGGTCCCCCTCCGGAGGGGGCGTCAGAACTTGATGCTGCCGATCATGCTTGCCACATTCGTCGTCAGGTCGCTGATCGTGGGCGCGATGGTCGACGAGGCCAGGTAGAAGCCGAGCAGCATGCAGACAGCCGCATGACCGCCCTTCAGACCTGACTTCTTGATCAGCAAGAAGACGATGATCGCCAGCAGCACCACCGCCGAAATCGAGAGTGCCACGGCGGCTCACCTCCAAAGATCCCGGGGACACGGGGGAGTCGGACTATGGGGGCAGTAGATCGGTAGAACAATTCTGCGCGGTTGCCAGCAGGTTGATACCCACTCACCGCTAGTGATCATAACTATCCCCACTCGCGCATCGATCGGCGCACAGCCGCACAAGGGGGCGCATGGCCAATATGGTCGTGGCATGACGACCGAGCCTGCTTCCTTCCCCCGCCGGCACGCCCGTACCCAGCGGTTCACCCTCGGCGCGCCGCGCGCGTTCACCGTGGCGCCGGACGGTTCCCGCGTCGCCTTCCTGCGCTCCTCCTCCGGCACCGACCGGGCCAACTCCCTGTGGGTTCTCGATGTGGACGCCGGGCAGGAGCGCCTGGCCGCGGACCCGCGCGCCCTCCTCGGAGGCGCCGAGGAGAACCTTCCGCCCGAGGAGCGCGCCCGCCGCGAGCGCAGCCGTGAGGGCGGTGCCGGAATCGTCGGGTACGCCACCGACGCGGCCGTTGAGCTGGCCTCTTTCGCCCTGTCCGGGCGGCTGTTCACAGCGGAGCTGCGGGCCGGGACGGCCCGTGAACTCCCCGCCGCCGGGCCGGTGATCGACCCCCGGCCCTCCCCCGACGGGCGGCACATCGCCTACGTCGCCCACGGCGCGCTGCGGGTCGTGGGCGCCGAAGGTGACGCAGAACGTGCGCTTGCCGAGCCCGAGGAGGTGGAGGGTTACGGAACGGTTTGCTACGGACTCGCCGAGTTCATCGCCGCCGAAGAAATGGCGCGTTACCGGGGCTTCTGGTGGGCCCCGGAATCGGACCGTCTGCTGGTCGCGCGCGTGGACGACACGCCGGTGAACCGGTGGTGGATCGCCGACCCCGCCCATCCCGGACGTGAGCCACACCACGTCGCCTACCCCGCGGCGGGCACCCCCAACGCTGACGTACGGCTGTTCGTCATCACCCTGGAGGGTGACCGTACCGAGGTGCGGTGGGACCGCGCCCGGTATCCGTATCTGGCGCGAGTGCACTGGTCAGGGGCCGGGGCGCCGCTGATCCTGGTACAGGCCCGTGACCAGGGCAGCCAGCTCTGTCTGGCCGTCGACCCGGACTCCGGGACCACGCGGATGGTACATGCCGACGAAGACCCGAAATGGCTGGATCTTTTCCCTGGCGTGCCCTGCTGGAGTCCCGCCGGGCAGCTGGTCCGGATGGCCGACGAGGGCGGCGCGCGCATCCTCGCCGTCGGTGAACGCCCGCTCACCGGAGCCGCGTTGCACGTCCGTGCCGTTCTCGACGTCACCGCCGATGACGTGCTGATCTCCGCCTCCGCGGGCGAGGAGGCCGAGGCGCCGGAGATCGGCGAGGTGCATGTGTACCGGGTGAACGAACTCGGCCTGGAGCGCGTGTCGCAGGAGCCCGGCGTGCACTCCGCCGTGCGCGCCGGAGGCGTCACGGTACTGGTGTCGGCGGTACCGGACCGGCCAGGCACCCGGGCGGAGGTGCTGCGCGACGGCAAGCGGGCCGCGGTGATCGCGTCGTACGCCGAAGACCCCGGTATGTCCCCGCGGATGACGCTCGTCCACGGGGGCGCACGCCGCATCCCGTGCGCCGTGCTTATGCCACAGGACTACGACAACACATCGCCCCTTCCGGTTTTGGTCGACCCCTACGGGGGTCCGCACGGGCAGCGGGTGACCGCCGCGCACACCCCGCACCTCACCTCGCAGTGGTTCGCCGACCAGGGTTTCGCGGTCGTCGTCGCCGACGGGCGGGGCACCCCCGGGCGCTCCCCCGGCTGGGAGAAGGCCGTCCGGGACGACATCGCCGCGGTCGTCCTCCAGGACCAGGTGGACGCCCTCCAGGCGCTCGCCGGCGACTTTCCGCTCGACCTCACCCGGGTCGGCATCCGCGGCTGGTCCTTCGGCGGCTATCTCGCCGCCCTCGCGGTGCTGCGCCGCCCGGACGTCTTCCACGCGGCCGTCGTCGGCGCCCCGGTCACCGATCTGCGCCTCTACGACACCCACTACCAGGAGCGCTACCTCGGCCACCCGGACGAACAGCCCGACGTCTACCGGCGCAACTCCCTCATCGACGACGCCGGCCTGGTCGACGCGGCCGAGCCGCACCGCCCGATGATGATCATCCACGGGCTCGCCGACGACAACGTGGTGGTCGCCCACTCCCTGCGGCTCTCCTCGGCCCTGCTGGCCGCCGGACGCCCGCACGAGGTGCTGCCGCTCTCCGGGGTCACCCACATGACCCCGCAGGAGACCGTCGCCGAGAACCTGCTGCGGCTCCAGCTGGACTTCCTGCGGCGCTCCCTCAAACTCCCGCGATAAGCACACAAACCTGCGCGAACTGCTTTAACACGCAGGCAACTTCGCGGAATCGGTACCGATATACGGACGCGCGACGCTGAACAGCGTACGGCCGTGCGGGTGCCGTAAACGGGCCGGGGTGCGCCATGTCACCCCGGCCCGTTGCCGTTCCCCGAGACCGTGCCCAGAGCCGTTCCCGGGCACCCTCCGCCCGCGTCCTCACCCGTCCTCCGGATCCCGCCGCGGATCCCCCTCCGGCTCCGGCTCCGGCGGCACGAAGCGCCCCTCGTCCGGCGCGACGGGCCGCCTCCCCGGCATCCGCTGCCGCGGGGCCTCCGCCGGCACCACCCGCTTCTCCTCCGCGAAGTGGCACGCCGAAGGATGCGCCACCGGGCCGCCCACCTCCCGGAACTCCGCGGGCACCGCCAGCAGGGGCACCTCCAGCGCGCACCGCTCCCGCGCCTTCCAGCACCGGGTGCGGAACCGGCACCCGGACGGGATGTTCGTCGGTGAGGGCACGTCACCGGCGAGGATGATCCGCTCCCGCTGCTCCCGGGCCTCCGGGTCGGGCACCGGCACGGCGGACAGCAGGGCCTGGGTGTAGGGGTGCGTGGGGCGATCGTAGATCTCGGTGTCGGTGCCGATCTCCACGATCCGGCCGAGGTACATCACCCCGACCCGGTCGGAGATGTGCCGCACGACGGACAGGTCGTGCGCGATGAAGACGTAGCTCAGCTCGAACTCGTTCTGGAGCCGGTCCATCAGGTTGATCACCTGCGCCTGCACGGACACGTCGAGCGCCGACACCGGCTCGTCGGCGACGATGACCTCCGGACGCAGCGCGAGCCCGCGCGCGATGCCGATGCGCTGGCGCTGGCCGCCGGAGAACTGGTGCGGATAGCGGTTGATGTACTCGGGGTTGAGTCCGACGACGTCCAGCAGGTCCTGCACCTTGCGGCGCCTCTCGCCCTTGGGCGCGGCCTCGGGGTGGATCTCGTACGGCTCCCCGATGATGTCACCCACGGTCATGCGGGGGTTGAGGGAGGTGTACGGGTCCTGGAACACCATCTGGATGTTGCGCCGTACCGCCTTCAGGGCCCGCCCGGACAGTGCGGTGACGTCCTCTCCCTTGTAGCGGATCGCGCCCGCCGTCGGCCGTTCCAGGTTGACCAGCATCCTGGCGACCGTGGACTTGCCGCAGCCCGACTCCCCCACGATGCCGAGGGTTTCGCCCCGGCCGAGGGTGAAGTCGACGCCGTCGACGGCCTTCACGGCGCCGACCTGCTTCCTGAACAGGACGCCCTGGGTGAGCGGGTAGTGCTTGACGAGTCCGCTGACCTCAAGAATCGGCTCGGCCACGGCCATCGAGGCACTCCCTCCAGAAGTGGCAGGCGCTGCCCCGGTGTTCGTCCACCTCGTACAGCGGGGGTTCGTCGGTGCGGCACACGTCCCGCGCCATGGGGCAGCGCGGGTTGAAGGCGCAACCGGGCGGGATGTGCATGAGGTTGGGCGGCAGGCCCTTGATGGCGTAGAGCTCCCGGCCCTTCTGTCCGAGCCGTGGGATGGAGTCCAGCAGGCCGCGGGTGTAGGGGTGGGCGGGCGCCTTGTAGATGTCGTGGACCGGCGCCGACTCCACGATCCGGCCCGCGTACATCACGGCGATGCGGTCGGCCACGTCGGCGACGACGCCGAGGTCGTGGGTGATGAGGATGAGCCCCATGCGGTACTCGCGCTGTAGTTCCGCGAGCAGGTCCATGACCTGGGCCTGGACGGTGACGTCGAGGGCGGTGGTGGGCTCGTCGGCGATGATGAGGGCGGGCTGGAGGGCCATCGCCATGGCGATCATGATGCGCTGGCGCATCCCGCCGGAGAACTGGTGGGGGTACTGCCGCACCCGTTCCCGCGCGGCGGGGATGCGCACCCGGTCCATCAGCTCGACGGCCTTGGCGCGGGCGTCCTTGCGGGACATCCCCTGGTGCACGGTGAACATCTCGCCGAGCTGGTCGCCCACGGAGAGCACCGGGTTGAGGGCGGACAGCGCGTCCTGGAAGATCATCGCCATTCCGGCGCCGCGGACCTTCCGCCGCTCCTCCTCCTTCAGTTTCAGCAGGTCCCGGCCCTGGAAGAGGACCTCGCCGCCGGTGATCCGGCCCGGGGGCATGTCGAGGATCCCCATGACGGCCTGCGCGGTCACCGACTTGCCGGAGCCGGACTCGCCGAGCACGGCGAGCGTCTCGCCCTCGTCGACGGCGTAGCTGACCCCGTTGACGGCCTTGGCGATCCCGTCGCGGGTGCGGAACTCCACGTGCAGGTCGCGTACGTCGAGCAGCATGCGGCCGTCACCTCAGCTTCGGGTCGAGGGCGTCGCGCACCGCGTCGCCGAGCATGATGAACGCCAGGACGGTGATCGCCAGCGCCGCGGCCGGCCACAGCAGCATGTGCGGGGCCTGCCGGACGTAGGGGGAGGCCGCGGACAGGTCGATCCCCCAGCTGACCGACGGCGGTTTCAGGCCGACGCCGAGGTACGACAGGGTCGCCTCCAGGGCGATGTAGGTGCCGAGCGCGATGGTCGCGACGACGATCACCGGGGCGATGGCGTTGGGGGTGATGTGGCGCAGCAGGATGCGGGAGTGGGAGGCGCCGAGGGCGCGGGCGGCCTGGACGTAGTCGTTCTCCTTGGCGGTGATGACGGCGCCGCGCTGGATGCGGTAGATCTGCGGCCAGCCGAGCAGCACCATGAACCCGATGACCGGCCACACGGTGTTGGTGGTCACCACGGACAGCAGGACCAGACCGCCGAGGACGACGGGGATGGCGAAGAACACGTCGGTGACGCGGGACATCGCCGAGTCGTAGCCGCCGCCGAAGAACCCGGCGAGGCCGCCGAGGAACGAGCCGAGCAGGGCGACGCCGAGGGTGGCGCACACGCCGACCGTGACGGACGTACGGGCGCCGTAGACGGTGCGGGTGTAGACGTCGCAGCCCTGGCCGTCGAAGCCGAAGGGATGGCCCGGCTGGGAGCCCTCCTGGGCCTTGGCCAGGTCGCACTTGAGGGGGCTGCCGGAGGCGATCAGGGACGGCCACAGGGAGATGAACACGAGGAAGAGGATCACCAGGGCGGAGACGATGAAGACCGGGTTGCGGCGCAGGTCGCGCCAGGCGTCGGACCACAGGGAGCGGGGTTTCCCGGTGGGGCCGGTGCCGTCCGGGCCGCCCGGGGCCCGCTCCAGGGTCTCGCCCTCCGACGTCGCGAGGTCCATCGCGCCTCCCATGCCCGCGGCCGAGATCGCGGCCTGGGGGTCGTACTGCTCAGGCATGTCGTCTCCTCCGGGCGCGCGGCTCACGCATAGCGGATCCTCGGGTCGAGTACGGCGTAGAGCAGGTCGACGAGCAGGTTGGCGATCAGGAACACCAGCACCAGGACGGTCACGAAGCCCACCACGGTCTGGGTGTTCTGGCGGACGATGCCCTGGTAGAGCTGGTAGCCGACGCCGTGGATGTTGAAGATCCGCTCGGTGACGATCGCGCCGCCCATCAGGGCGCCGATGTCCGCGCCGATGAAGGTGATCACGGGGATCAGGGAGTTGCGCAGCAGATGCCGGGTGATGACCCGGCGCCGGGGCAGCCCCTTGGCGACGGCCGTCCGGACGTAGTCGGAGCGCCGGTTCTCCGCGATGGAGGTACGGGTCAGCCGGGTGACGTAGGCGAGGGAGACCGAGGCGAGGACGAGCCCCGGCACGATCAGCTCGCCGAACGCGGCGTCCGGTGACACGGACGGCTTGATCCAGCCCCATTCGACGCCCAGCAGCAGCTGGAGGACCAGGCCGGTGACGAAGGTGGGGATCGAGATCACCACCAGGGTCATCACGAGGACGCCGGTGTCGACGGGCCTGCCGCGCCGCAGCCCGGTGACGACGCCGAGGACGACCCCGATGACGATCTCGAAGAGGATCGCCACGATCGTCAGCCGGATCGTCACGGGGAACGCCGACCCCATCAGCTCGGTGACCTTCTGCCCGTTGAACGCGGTGCCGAAGTCGCCGGTGAAGAGGTTCCCCATGTAGATCAGGTATTGCTGCCAGACCGGCTTGTCGAGGCCGAACTCCTTCTTGAGCTGCGCGGCGGTGGCCGGATCGCACTGCCGCTGGCCGCACAGCCCCGCGATGGGGTCGCCCATCACGTTGACCATGAGGAAGATCAGGAGCGTGGCGCCGAGGAACACCGGGATCATCTGGAGCAGACGCCGGGCGACATAGCGGCCCATGGGGGGTCAGCTGACCTTGATCTCGTTGTAGACCGGGACGCTGAACGGGTTGAGCGCCACGTTCGACAGCCGCTGCGCGTAGCCGGCGCTGCCGTTCTGGTACCAGAGCGGGATCGCCGCCATCTGGTCCCGTACGACCTCCTCGGCCTTCTGGAAGGTCTGCACCGCCTTCGACTTGTCCGTCTCGGCGTTGGCCTGGTTCACCAGGCTGTCGAACTGCTTGTTCGACCACTTGCCGTCGTTGGACGAGGCGTTGGTGTAGTAGAGCGGCTGGAGGAAGTTCTGGATCAGCGGGTAGTCCATCTGCCAGCCCGCCCGGAAGGGGCCCTTCAGCTTCTGCTGAGCGGCCTGGGAGCGGAAGTCGGCGAAGGTGCCGACGGGGTTGCCGACGCACGCCTTCTCGTTGCCGAGCGCGTTGTTGATGGAGTTGCAGACGGCGTCGACCCACTCCTTGTGGGAGCCGGTGTCCGCGTTGTACGTGATCTTCACCTGTCCGCCGGGCAGCCCGCCGCCCTCGTGGATGAGGTTCTTCGCCTGGGTGGGGTTGTACTCGCAGGCGGACCCGCACAGCCCTTCCTTGTACCCGCCGTCCGTGCCGAGGACCGGTGAGGTCCAGTCGGTGGCCGGGGTGCGGGTCTTCTGGAAGATGGTGTCCGTGATCTGCTTCCGGTCGATCGCCATGGACAGGCCGGTGCGGACCTTCTGCGCGCCGCTGGTGTTCCACTGCGGTTCGTAGAACGGGAACGCGATCGTCTGGATGATGCCGGCGGGGGTGTTGAGGTAGCGGCCGTCGAGGTCGTTCTTGACGTTCTTGAGCTGGGCGGCGGGGATGTCGTCGACGAGGTCGAGGTTGCCGGCCAGCAGGTCGTTGTAGGCGGTGTTGTTGTCGGTGTAGACCTTGAGGGTCACTCCGCCGTTCTGCGCCTTGTCGTCACCCGGGTAGCTCTCCCACTTCCTGAGGCTCATCTGGGAGCCCTTGGTGTAGGAGTCGATGGTGTACGGGCCGTTGCCCACCGGTTTGTTCAGCCAGCCCGCGTGGTCGCTGAAGAAGGACTGGGGCAGCGGGGAGAAGGCGGCGTAACCGAGGGTGTCGGGGAACGTCGAGAACTTCTGGGTGAGCCGGACCGTGAACGTGGTGTCGTTGACGACCTTCAGACCGGTCATCGTGTCGGCGCTCTGGCTGCCGGTGTCCGGGTGGACCTTGTCGTAGCCCTGGATGTAGCCGAAGAAGTACGCGTTCTTCTGGTTGTTCTTCAGGCCGGCGCCGTAGTTCCAGGCGTCCACGAAGGAGTTCGCGGTGACCTTCTGCCCGTTGCTGAACGTCCAGCCGCTCTTGACGGTGATCGTGAAGTTCTGCGAGTCGCTCGTCTTGATCGAGTCGGCCAGCATGTTCTCGGCGGCACCGGTCTTGGGGTTGTACCGCACCAGGCCGCGGAAGATCATGTCGAGGACCTTGCCGCCCTGCACCTCGTTGGTGTTGGACGGTTCCAGCGGGTTCTGCGGGTCCGACCAGGAGGCGCTGAGGGTGGCGCTGGTGTCCGTACCGCCGCCACCGCCTCCGCAGGCGGTGGCTGCGAGCACCGTCGCGACCGCGCATGCGGCCCACCGGGCATGTGTGGCTCCGCGCATGACGCCTCCCTGTGATCACCGATCCGTTAACGGCCAATATCGACGCAAAAGGCATGTAGCGCATAGGGGCCGCACCCTTTGGGGGACGGGACGGCGCACACGGGGGAACCCGGGCCGTTCTGAGGACGGCAAGAAGACCGCCGATCCCGGCCCGCCGCCTGTTCCCCTGTGACACACTGCCGCGGTGGTCGATCGCTCGTTCGCGGATCTCTCGCTCGCCGCGCTGTACGACAGCCTCAACCCCTGGGGACCCGGCGACGACTTCTACCTCGGCCTGGTCATGCGCGCCGCGGCCGTGCTGGACGTCGGCTGCGGTACGGGACGGCTGCTGCGCCGGGCCCGCGCGGAGGGCCACCGCGGCCGGCTCCTCGGCCTGGACCCGGCGGCGGCGATGCTGGTGCAGGCGCGCGGACACCGCCCGCACGACGTCGAATGGGTGCTCGGTGACCTGCGGACCCGGCTGTGGTCCGGGGAGTTCGACCTGGCGCTGATGACGGGACACGCCTTCCAGGTCCTGCTGCGGGACGAGGAACTGCGCGTGGCGCTGCGCGCGGTGCGGTCTGCCCTGGCGCCCGGCGGACGGTTCGTCTTCGAGACGCGCAACCCTGCGGTGCGGCCCTGGGAGCGGTGGACGCCGGACCGGGTACGGGAGGTGCCCGACGGGCACGGGGGCGTCGTCCGGGTGCGGCACGAGGTCCGCGGGCCGGTGGGCGGGGAACGGGTGACGTTCACGGAGACGTACGAGGTCGTGGGGGGCGGTTCGCCGCGGGTCAGCGTGACGACGCTGCGGTTCCTCGCACCGGGGGTGCTGGCCGGGTTCCTGGCGGAGGCGGGGCTGCGGGTGGAGGGGCAGTACGGGGACTGGGACCTGGGGCCGGTCTGGGCCGGCAGTCCCGAGATCATCACTGTTGCGGGGGTGGCGTAGCCCTTTGGGGGGTGGGTTTCGGGTGCGGGTTTCGGGTGCGGGTGCGTTGTGGTTGTTCGCGCAGTTCCCCGCGCCCCTGTCGGGGCGGAGTCCCCCGGGGTGGGGGGCGGGGGACTCCGGGGGTGGGGTCAGGGTTCGGGGGTTTCCTCCAGGGCGGCGAGGGCCGGGTCCAGGACGATGTCCTCGTCGCGGGCCTCGATCGTCGGGTCCTCCGGGAAGTGGCAGGCCGTGAGGTGGTCGGCGCGGTTGCCGGAGATCTGGATCAGCGGCGGCTCATCGGTCGCGCACTTCTCCTGGGCCTTCCAGCAGCGGGTGCGGAACCGGCAGCCGGACGGCGGGGAGATGGGCGACGGGACGTCACCGGCGAGGCGGATGCGCTCACGGTGCCCGGTACCGTCCTCGAGGCCCACCTCGGGCACCGCGGACAGCAGGGCGTGGGTGTAGGGGTGGCGGGGACGGTTGTAGATGGAGTCCCGGTCACCGACCTCGATGATCTTGCCGAGGTACATCACCGCGACGCGCTGCGAGAAGTGCCGTACGACGGCGAGGTCGTGGGCGATGAACAGGAACGCAATGCCGAGTTCCTTCTGCACCTTCTGCAGCAGGTTGACCACCTGCGCCTGGATCGACACGTCGAGCGCGGAGACCGGCTCGTCCGCGACGATCAGCTTCGGCTCCAGGGCCAGCGCGCGGGCCACGCCGATGCGCTGGCGCTGGCCGCCGGAGAACTCGTGCGGGAACCGGTTGTAGTGCTCGGGGTTGAGCCCGACGATCTCCAGCAGTTCACGCACCCGCTTCTCACGGCCGCCCGCCGGGTCGATGCCGTTGATCTCCATCGGGTTGGAGATGATCTTGCCGACCGTCTGCCGCGGGTTCAGCGAGGAGTACGGGTCCTGGAAGATCATCTGGATCTCGGACCGGATCGGCGCGAGCTCCCGGCGGGTGGCGTGGCTGATGTCCTTGCCCCGGTACGAGATCGTCCCGCTGGTGGGGTCCATCAGCCGGGAGATCAGCCGGCCGGTGGTCGACTTGCCGCAGCCGGACTCGCCGACCAGGCCGAAGCTCTCGCCGACGTGCACGGTGAGGTCGAGGCCGTCGACGGCCTGGACCTGCCCGACGGTGCGGCGGATCGGGAAGCCGCCCTTCACCGGGAAGTGCTTGACCAGCTTCTCGACGACGAGCAGCGGCTCCTGGGCACCGTCCGCCGCCGACGGGCGCGGTGCGGGGAGGATCGTGTCCTCTTTCATGACGTGTCCTCCTAGCCCAGCCTGGGCTTGATCTCTTCGATGAAGACGGTCCGCTTCTGCTCTTCCGTCAGATGACAGGCGGAGGCCCGGCCGGGCGCGAGCAGCGGACGTTCGGTGGCGCAGCGGGTGCCGCCGACCCGGTCCGGGAAGGTGCAGCGCGGATGGAAACGGCAGCCCGACGGCGGGGTCAGCAGCGACGGCGGCGAGCCCGGGATGGGCGTCAGCGGCTCGCTCAGGTCGGAGTCGAGCCGCGGCATCGAGTTCAGCAGGCCCCAGGTGTAGGGGTGCTGCGGCGCCCGCAGCACCTCCTGGACCGTGCCGCGCTCCACCGCGCTGCCCGCGTACATCACCATGATGTCGTCGGCCATGTTGGCGATCACCCCGAGGTCGTGGGTGATGAAGACGATGCCGGAGCCGAACTCCTGCTGGAGGTCCTTGAGCAGGTCGAGGATCTGCGCCTGGACCGTCACGTCGAGCGCGGTGGTCGGCTCGTCGGCGATCAGCAGGTCGGGGTCGCAGATCAGCGCCATGGCGATCATCGCGCGCTGCCGCATACCGCCGGAGAACTGGTGCGGGTACTCCTTGGCCCGTTCCTTCGGGTTGGGGATGCCGACCTTGCCGAGCATCTCCACCGCGCGGTCCCAGCCGGCCCGCTTGGAGGCGCCGGTGTGCTTCATGTACGGCTCGGCGATCTGACGGCCCACCGTGTAGTACGGCGACAGGGCGGTCAGCGGGTCCTGGAAGATCATGGCGACCTTGTTGCCGCGCAGCTTCTCCAGCTCCGACTCCCTGGCCGTGATCAGTTCCTGGCCGTTGAGCAGGATCTCGCCCTCGACGGTGGTGAACTTCGGGTTGTGCAGGCCGAGGACGGTGAGGTTGGTGACGGACTTGCCGGAGCCCGACTCGCCGACGATGCCGAGGGTCTTGCCGCGTTCGACGTCGAAGGAGAGCCCGTCGACGGCGCGGACGATGCCGTCCTCCGTCTTGAAGCTGACGTGCAGGTCCCGCACCGAGAGGAGGGGGCCCGCGTCGGCCGGGACGGGTGCGCCGGCTTCCTTGGTCAGTGTGGTCACGACGAGAACTCCTAGGACAGCCGCACGCGCGGGTCGATGAACGCGTAGGCGGCGTCGACGATGATGTTGAACAGCAGGATCATGGAGGCCGAGAACAGCATCACACCCAGCAGCAGGGGCAGGTCGCTGAAGAACACCGACTGCACGGCGAGCTGACCGAGGCCCGGCAGGCCGAAGGTGTACTCCGTGATGATGGCGCCGCCGAGCAGGGAGCCCAGGTCGATGCCGAAGATCGTGACGATCGGGATCAGCGAGCCGCGCCAGGCGTAGCGGAAGAAGACGTAGCGCCGTGACATGCCCTTGGCGCGGGCGGTGCGCACATGCTCCTCCTGAAGCTGTTCGATCATCGACGAGCGCGCCATACGGGTGTACTGCGCGGCGAAGATCGTGGAGAGCACCAGCCAGGGGATGATCAGTCCGGTGAACCAGCTGCCGGGGTTGTGGGTGAACTCGTTGTACGCGGGCTTGGAGAACCAGTGGGTCTGGTAGACGAGGATCGCCAGCGCCAGCGGGCCGAGGAAGTAGATCTGCATCGAGCTGAGCACCATCGCGCCGGCGGTGGCGGTCTTGTCGACGAGCGTGCCGCGCTTCCACGCGGCGAGCATGCCGGAGCCGAGGCCCACGGCCAGGAAGCACACGGCGGCACCCAGCGTGAGCGAGACGGTGGTGGGCAGCCGGTCCGTCAGCGTGCCCCAGACCTGCTCGTTGGTGTGGTACGAGTACCCGAAGCACGGGGCGGGGCACGGGCCCTGGGCGAAGCCGTCACTGCCCATGAACAGGTTGTGCAGGAAGATCCAGTACTGCTCGGGGATCGACTTGTCGAGGCCGAGCACATGGTGGATGTTGGCGAGGTTCTGCGGGTTGCAGGTCTTGCCGCACATCAGCAGCGCCGGGTCGCGCGGCATGCCGAAGAACAGCAGGAACGCGACGATGCTCAGCAGGAAGAGAATGACGACGGCACCGAGGAACCGGCGGATGAGGAAGCGCAGCATGACAGGGGGCAGCTCTCAGGGGTCGGCGGGCCCGCCGGTACCCGGCGGGCCGCCGCCAGAGGCGGTCGGCCGCGCCGGGTACCGGGGAGCGGCGATTACTTGACGAACAGACGACGCGGGTCGATGCCGCCGATCACGTCGTCGTAGACCAGGCCGCCGACCTTGGAACCGGCGATCTGGGTCTGCTTGTAGTAGGCGGTCGGGACGACGTTGACGATGTCCTTGACCAGGTACTGGTCGATCTTCTCCCAGGCCGCGGCCGACTTCACCGGGTCCGTGAGGGCGTTGGCCGCGTCGATGTCGGCGTTGACCTTGCTGTCGTTGACGTGCGAGTAGTTCTGCGCACCGTCGGCGATCACCCGGCCGTCGTACAGCGGCGGGATCACGGTCGACGAGGACGGCCAGTCGGCACCCCACGCGGTGTGGTAGATGTCGTAGTTGTTCTTGACCTTGCTGATCTGGTCGTAGTACGTCTCGGCCGGGATCTCCTGGCGCTGGACGTTGAAGCCGGCCTTCTTCAGACCCGCCGCCATGGCCGTGGAGTACTGCTGGCCCTCGGGGGTGTTGATGTAGCCGAAGGTCAGCTTCATGTTGAGCTTGCCGGCCTCCTTGAGGAGCGCCTTGGCCTTCTCCGGGTCACCGGCGGGCTTCTTCTTCTTGCCCCACGGGTCGAAGGACGCGTCGTAGCCGCTGACGGTCGGGGAGATCAGGCCGCCGGCCACCTCCATCGCGTCGTTGCCGCCGTAGGCACGCACGAACGGCGTGATGGGCAGGGCGTAGGCGATCGCCTGACGGATCTTGATGTCCTTGATGTGGTCCATGTTGATGTTCATCTGGCCCACGTACGGCTGGTAGCCGGAGACCGTGCGGGACTTCAGCTTCGCGTCCCTCAGGACGTTGGACAGGTTGCCCGCGTCCACCTGGTTGTTGAAGCTGACGCCGGTCTGGTCGGCGCCGGTGTCCGCGAGGAGCGCCTTCGTGGACGTCTCGTACTGCTGGTTGAACGTGATGTTGAACTGGTCCACGTACTGGTGGCGGATCGGGTCCGTCTTCGGGTCCCAGTTGGTGTTCTTGACGAGCACCATCGACTTGCCGGACTTGAAGGACTGGATCTTGTACGGGCCGCTGGTGACGGGGGCCTTGTCGTACTTCTCCTTGGTGTCACCCTTCTCGGAGACGACCGCGTAGCCCGCCATGGCGAGCGCGTACGGCAGGTCCGGGTGCGCCTTCTTGAAGTGGAAGACGATGGTCTTCGCGTCGGGCGTCTCGAGGATGCTGTCGGGCAGGTGCTTGCCCTTGAAGGAGCCGTCCGGCAGGAGCTTGCGGTAGTCGGCGCCGCTGGTGTCGGCCAGCCACTGCTGGATGTACGTCGGACCCTGGTTGATGAAGGTCGCGAACTGGCGCTCCAGGGTGTGGCGGATGTCCGCGGACGTGATCGCCGAGCCGTCGGCGAACTTGATGCCGTCCTTCAGCGTGTACTTCCAGGTCTTGCCGCCGTCGGTGGTGGTGCCGGAGTCGGTGGCGAGGTCACCGACGACCTCGTGGGCCTTGCCGTCGTCCGTCGTGGCCTTGTAACCGGTCAGACCGCGGTGGAGGAGCGTCGCGAGCGAGCCCTCGTCGGAGACGTAGATCTGCGCCGGGTCGAGGTGGGCGTAGGAGTCACGCTGGAGGACCTCCATCGTGCCGCCGCTCTTGGCGCCGGGCACCGCGGCCGCGGGGCCGGTGGAGTCCGAGGCGTTGCCGAACTTGATCGACGACTGCTGCCGCTTGGCGTTCTGCTGGTCCTGCTTCTTGTTGTCGCCTGCGTCGCTGCCGCCCTTGCTGCAGCCGGTGAGCACGAGAGCTCCGGCCGCGAGCACGGACAACGTGGCGTAAGCGTGGCGTCCGCCCCTACTCATCACTGAAGATTCCACCCATCTGTGTGTCACCAGTGCACAAGTGCACGAAGGAACTGTGTGTTCTGGCCTGCGGTGTCCGGGCGCGGACGCCCACAACGCGTCGGTCAGCGTGCCGTCTTGGGGTCGAAGGCGTCCCTGACCGAGTCCCCGAGCAGGTTGAAGGCGACGATGAAGATGATCATCGAGATGCCCGGGAAGAACATGTAGGTGATGTCGTTCTGCATCACCAGTTCGGTGGACGCCTTGGAGAACATCTGCCCCCAGTCCGGCGTGGGTTCGACGATGCCCACACCGAGGAAGGACAGGCCCGCCTCCGCGGTCACGAAGCCGGGGAGCATGTACGTGGCCTGCACGAGGATCGGTGTGACCACGTTCGGCAGGATCTCCTTGCGGATGATGCGCCCCGGGGTGGCCCCGCTGACCTTGGCCGCTTCGATGAACTCCCGCTCCCGCAGCGCGAGCGAGGTGCCGCGCAGGATCCGGGCGAGGCTCATCCAGCCGAGCACCCACTGGACGGCGATCAGCGCCACGACGCGGACGTACGTCGGCGTCTCGTCGCGCGGGCTCACGAAGAGGGACACCACGACGGGCATGCTCGCGATGAAGAACAGCTGGGCCGGGAAGGCCAGCAGGAAGTCGATGACCCGGCTGATCAGGAAGTCGGTCCTGCCGCCGAGGTAGCCGGCCGCGACACCGAGCAGGATGCCGGTGAGCACGGTCGCGAGCGTCACCGCGACCGAGATCATCAGCGAGGTGCGGATGCCGTAGACGAGCTTGGTGAAGACGTCGTAGCCGTTGCCGGGCTCGAGGCCGAACCAGAAGTCGGAGCTGATCCCGCCGTTGGGCTGGATCGGCACACCCGCGCTGTCGAAGAGATCGGGGCGCTCGTCCGCGTACACCGTGTACGGGTCCTTGCCGTACAGCTTGGAGATCAGCGGGGCGAGCAGGCCGACCAGGAAGAAGAAGCCCACGACGTAGGCCGAGATCACGCCGGTGCGGTCGCGCTTGAAGCGCATCCACATCAGCTGGCCGGGAGACCGGCCGACCAGTTCGGCCGCCTCGGGCTTCGTCCCGGGCCCGGGGGCGCCGTCGACGACGACCGGCGTACCGCCGCCCTCAATGTCGATAGGACTTGTCACTGTCCGTCCGTTTCACAGGTGTGGGTGTGCCGAGCGGGCGCCCGGAGCAGGGTGTGCGCGGTCACCGTCCGGTTCGAGGAGGAGACGCTCGTACGACTCCGCGCCGAGCACAAAACCGCAGCCGGACGCGCGTAGTGCGACGGCCGCACGAAGCCGCCGTCCAGCGCTGTCACAGCAGGCCGTCGGACACGCTGTCGCAGCCGGTGCCGACGGACGGCGTGAGCTCGACCCACCTGGTGTGCGTGACACCGCGCATGGGGCTCCTCCTCAAGACTCCACATGTTCACCAACAAGAGGGGACCTACGTCTACCCTCCGACACCTTTGACGGACGATCAGACACCCCCTCGTGCTCGTGGGCCTGCGTACTGTCCCCACAGTCCGAGACCTTTATCCGAGCGCTACGCGGCTAACTATCTGCCATGGGCACGGCACCGACCACTGTTCTTAAATCTCAATTCAGTCACAGCTGATGCCAACATCTTCCGAAATTTGGACAAACCGTTCCGTCCGAGAAGGCCGCGAAACGGACGTGTTACATAGCTATCGGTCAGCGGTGTCCGCATGCCGGACACGCGGGCGGGAAAAGGGGTTGCGAAAAGCCCGGGCGTTCCCCTGCTGGGAACGCCCGGGCTCGGGTCCGGAAGCCTCGTCCGAAGGCCCTGTCACGGCCGTCGCGACGGACCGGCGGCGGCCTTCGGTCAGCCGTGCTTGGCGCGGCTCGCGGCGCGGGCGCGGTCGCGGGCGACCAGGTTCACCTTGCGGATGCGGACGGACTCCGGGGTGACCTCCACGCACTCGTCGTCCCGGCAGAACTCCAGGGACTGCTCCAGCGACAGCTTGCGCGGCGGCACGATCGACTCCGCCACATCGGCGTTGGACGACCGCATGTTGGTGAGCTTCTTCTCCTTGGTGATGTTGACGTCCATGTCGTCGGAGCGGGAGTTCTCACCGACGATCATGCCCTCGTACACCTCCGTACCCGGATCCACGAAGAGCACACCGCGCTCCTGGAGGTTCGTCATCGCGAACGCGGTCACCGCGCCGGAGCGGTCGGCGACCAGGGAGCCGTTGTTACGGGTCTGCAGCGTGCCGAACCAGGGCTCGAAGCCCTCGTGGAGGGAGTGGCCGATACCCGTGCCGCGGGTCTGGGTCAGGAACTCGGTACGGAAACCGATGAGACCGCGGGACGGCACCACGAACTCCATGCGCACCCAGCCGGAGCCGTGGTTCGACATGTTGTCCATCCGGCCCTTGCGGACGCCCATCAGCTGCGTGACCGCGCCCATGTGCTCCTCGGGCACGTCGACCGTCATGCGCTCGACCGGCTCGTACACCTTGCCGTCGATCTCCTTGGTGACGACCTGGGGCTTGCCGACCGTCAGCTCGTAGCCCTCCCGGCGCATCGTCTCGACCAGGATGGCCAGCGCCAGCTCACCGCGGCCCTGCACCTCCCAGGTGTCCGGGCGCTCGGTGTCCAGCACGCGCAGCGACACGTTGCCGATCAGCTCACGGTCCAGACGGTCCTTCACCTGGCGCGCGGTCACCTTGCGGTCCTTCACCGCCGCCTTCGCGTCGGCGCCCTTGCCGGTGCCGCCGCGGCCCACCAGCGGCGAGGTGTTGGTGCCGATGGTCATCGAGATCGCCGGCTCGTCCACCGTGATCAGCGGCAGCGCGACCGGGTTCTCCGGGTCCGCCAGCGTCTCGCCGATCATGATGTCCGGGATGCCCGCGACCGCGCAGATGTCACCCGGGCCCGCCTTCTCGGCCGGCTTGCGGGTCAGCGCCTCCGTCATCATCAGCTCGCTGATGCGGACGTTCTGGATCGAGCCGTCCCGCTTGATCCACGCCACCGTCTGGCCCTTGCGCAGCTCACCGTGCTCGACGCGCAGCAGCGCGATACGGCCCAGGAAGTTGTCCGCGTCGAGGTTGGTGACATGCGCCTGGAGCGGGGCCTCCGGGTCGTACGTCGGCGCCGGGATGTGCTCCAGGATCGTCGAGAAGAACGGCTCCAGGCTGGTGGAGTCCTGCGGGACCGTGCCGTTCTCCGGCTTGGTCAGCGACGCGATGCCGTCCCGGCCGCAGGCGTAGACGATCGGGAACTCGATCTGCTCCTCGTCCGCGTCGAGGTCCAGGAACAGGTCGTAGGTCTCGTTGACGACGTCGTCGATACGGGCGTCGGGGCGGTCCGTCTTGTTGATGCACAGGATGACGGGCAGACGGGCCTGGAGCGCCTTGCGCAGCACGAACCGCGTCTGCGGCAGCGGGCCCTCCGAGGCGTCGACGAGGAGCACCACGCCGTCCACCATCGACAGACCGCGCTCGACCTCGCCGCCGAAGTCGGCGTGGCCGGGGGTGTCGATGATGTTGATCGTGATCGTGTCCCCGCCGGCCTTGGGGTGGTAGTGCACCGCCGTGTTCTTGGCGAGGATCGTGATGCCCTTCTCACGCTCCAGGTCGTTCGAGTCCATGACACGGTCATCGACCTGCTCGAGCTGGTGGGCGGCGAAGGCGCCGGCCTGCTTCAGCATGCCGTCGACGATGGTGGTCTTGCCGTGGTCGACGTGGGCGACGATGGCGACGTTGCGGATGTCGTGACGGGTGGTGGACGCGGCCATGGTGAGGCGTTCTCCCGGAGTTCGCGGACAGCCCTGCGCTGATGTCTCTGGTGCGCGGGCCCTGCCGGGCTGGACACGCCTCGGCCATACCCCATCGTACGGGGCCGCTGCCGCTGGGGCTTCCGGGGCCTTGGCGGGGGCCCGCCACTTGTGACCGGGGTCACTCCGGGCCTCCGGGGGTGCCGCCTCCGGGGTGCCCCCCCGGGGGCTGACGGGGTGGCGCCCCTCTCGGTGGCCGTCCCAGGGGGCTCCGCCCCCTGGACCCCCGGGCCTGTGCCCACCCACCGCCCGACTCGGCCGGCTGAAAGGTGAACCCTTCAACCCACCGAGACAGGCGGGCGGGTGGGAAAGCCGGGGGCGGAACCCCCGGCGCTACTTCGCCGCCGGTGTCGGAGAGACCGCCGCTCCCTTGCGGAGGAAGCCCATGTCCTCGTAGGCCGGTGTCCGGAAGCCGAACGCGCCGATGTTCGCCAGGTTCCGGCGGGCAGCCGTGAGCTGGGGGCGCTGGTAGAGGGGGATCGACGCCGCCGCCGCCCAGATACGGGAGTCCGCCTTGCGTACCAGGGCCCGTTCCTCGTCCTCGTCCAGCGTGGCCGCCGCCCGGTCGAAGAGCTGGTCCACCTGGTCGGTGCCCACGCGCGTGTAGTTCTGCTCCACGTTCAGCGAGCCGTCGGCCGCCGGGACCGGTTTGGCGTAGACGGGCCGGGCGTCGGTGGCCGGGTAGGCGGTGGCGGGCCAGGAGTACAGCGCGAGGTCGTAGGCGCCCGCCGCGACGTGGTCCTTGAAGTAGCTCGCGTCCGGCACCTTCGTGATGTCCGTGCGGATGCCCACCTTCAGCAGCATCGCCGAGATCCGGTCCGCGACCGTGCGCAGGTTCTCCGACGCGGCGCCCGACGGCAGGACGAAGCGCAGCGTCAGCGCCTTGCCGTCCTTGGCCAGCCGGCCCGCCGCGCCGCCCGCGAGGGCCGGGGTGCCCTCCTTGGGGGCGGCGGTGCCCTGGGGGGCGTACGCGCCGGGGACGCCGCCCCGCTGCGGGTGCCCGAGGTACTGCTTGCCGTTCTGCGCGAGGTGCCGCTCGCTCCCGCCGTCCTCACGGCCCTGCGGACGGCCCGCGGCCTCGTCGTGTCTCCCGGGGACCGTGCCGGCGTCGTACGGTTTGCCGTCGTCGGAACCGTCGTCGCCGGACGACGGCTTCTTCTTCGGGTCCGCGCCGTCCTTCTCCGCCTTCTCCGCCCCCTCCGCCTTCTCGCCGCTGCCGCCGGCCGCCTTCTCCGTCGTCGCCCCGTCCTTGACCGGGCCGCCCGGCACCCATCCCGCCGACGCGAGCAGCGCCTGTGCCTGCGCGGTGTCCTGGTCGCCGAGGGCGCCGCTGTTGTCGGCGTAGGCGGGCTGGCCGGCGAGGGCGAGGTGGCTGCCGACGGGGACGGCGGGCAGCCCGAGCGGCTTGAGGACGAGCCCGGCCAGTTCGGCGCGGTCCAGGGTGCGGGCCACCGCGCGCCGGACGCGTTCGTCGGCGAGGGGGCCGCCGGAGCCGTTGAGGGCGAGCTGGGTGTAGGCCGGTTCGAGGGACTTGCGGACGTCGAAGGCGGCCAGGCCGTTCCCGGCTCCGGTCTCCTTCTGCCGCTCCGGCCCCTGGAGCGGGGTGCCCGTGCCGTGGGGGCGGCCGGCGACGGCGATGCGCTCGGCGTCGGCGGGGTCGACGTCGGCCACGTCGAGCGTGCCGTCGCCGAGGGCCTCGACCCGGTCCGCGCGCGGTACGGCGTCCAGCACCAGCTTGTCGAGCTTCGCCCGCCGCCCCCACCAGCGCGGGTTGCGCACGAGGACGACCTGCTTGTCCTCCACGGCGACCTTCTGCACCGCGAACGGCCCCGCGCTGATCCTCAGCGTGCGGCGCGCCGCGTCGTTGAAGGCGTCCGGGGTGCCCATCACGTCCTTGGGGTACAGCGGGGAGAACAGCGAGCGCCAGTCG
Source organism: Streptomyces sp. NPDC047000 (assembly GCF_040644295.1). Classification (NCBI taxonomy): domain Bacteria; kingdom Bacillati; phylum Actinomycetota; class Actinomycetes; order Kitasatosporales; family Streptomycetaceae; genus Streptomyces; species Streptomyces sp. NPDC047000. Next base: position 570,529 of record NZ_JBEYWE010000002.1, on the reverse strand, counting down.
GCGTAGGGCCTGGTGAAGGTGACCTTGACCTCCAGGTCGTTGTCACCGCGCTCGATCTTCTCGATACGGTCGTACCCGGCGTTGCGCGCGGTCCAGTACGCGCTGTCCCTGCCGGACAGGGCACGCCACTGCGCGGCGAAGTCGGCGGCGCCGATCTCGCGGCCGTCGCTCCACACGGCCCGCTGGTCGAGCTTGTAGAGGACGACCTGCCGGGGCTCGGTGTCGACGACCTTCGCGGACTCCAGGTAGTCGGCGTCGCGCACGGGGCGTCCGGCGGCGTCGGTGCGGTACATCGCGGGCAGGACGGCCTGGGCGACGCGGTTCGTGGTGGCGTCGGCGTCGGACTGGAACGTGTTCAGTGTCTCCGGTACGGCGTCCACGGCCCAGTGGAGCGTGCCGCCGTCGGCGATCAGGTCACGGGCGGCGGGCAGGATGTCGGGCGCGGCCAGCGGCTTGGCCACCGGCTCGTCCGAGCCGCAGCCGGCGAGGGCGGTCACCGCGAGCACGGACGCGGTGAGGAAGGCGACCGAGCGCATGACCGCGCGCGGTCCGACGCCGTCGTGGGACATGTCTGGTACCTCCGGAGGCCGGTGCGGTCCTGTGGTTCCTGTGCGGTTCCCGGGCGGTCCCGCCGCGTTCCCGGGCGGTCCCGCTGCGGTATGCCGATCGCGTGATCTGGCGGTATGCCGAGCCGATCAGATGTACGCGCCCACTGAAGAGGACCGGCTCCCGGAGCCGGCGGCGACACGGCGGCGGGGCGCCCGAAGGCCACCCGTGCGGCGCAGCACGGCGGGCGCGCACGGGACCGGAGGCCGGGTGCACCCCACTCGCGGAGGCTTTCCCTCCCCCATACGCTCCGAAATGTGACGTCTTCTCTGACCCGGCGTTCCCGGGGCCGGTCCCGGCGTGCCTCGTCCGCGCACATACCCGTGCGGGTGGCACACGCCGTGCTGGGCGTCGCGGTGGGGCTCGTGTGGCTGGTGCTGCCGTTGACGACGGGCCCCGGCGGCTCCTCCGCTCCCGCCACCCGGGCCGGGCCGGTCGCCGGTGTCCAGACGTCCGCACCCCGTGCGCGGCAGGACGAGTCGTCCGGCACCGCCCTGGTGCTCCCCCTCGTCGTCGCCGTCGCCGCCGTGACGTTCGCCGCCCTCGGGTTCGTACGGCGCACCCGGCGCGCGCGGAGCCGTACCACGCCCGCCGCACCGGGCGCGGTGTCCGCGCAGCCGCCCGTGCCGTCGCTCACCGGGCTCGACGAGCAGGCCCGGACCGCCCTGGTGCAGGCGGACGACTGCGTGCGCACCAGCCGGGAGGAACTCGGTTTCGCCGCCGCGGCCGCCGCAGGGGGCACCGAACCGTACTCACGTGCCGTCCGGGAGGCGGAGGCGGAACTCGCCGCCGCCTTCCGGATGCGGCAGCGCTACGACGAGGGGGTTCCCCCCGACGAGCCCTCCCGGCGTCACGCGCTCGCCGGGATCATCGGCCGCTGCGCGGAGGCGGGCAGGCGTCTCGACGCCGTCGCGGACGGCTTCGACCGGCTCCGGGCGGCCGGGCCGGCCGGCGGAGAGTCGCTGCGGGCCGCCGAGGCCCGGTTCCGGGGGCTGGCGGCGCGGATCTCGGCCGCCCCCGCGGCACTCGCCGCAACCGGGACCGGAACCGGGGCGCGGGCCCGTCCGGGTACCGGCTCCGTCGCCGGGTACGTCGAACAGGCCAAGGACCGCCTGGTGTTCGCCACCCTGCATCTCAACGAGGCTCATCAGGCCGCCGACTCGGGCGACCTCGCGCGCGCCGCCCGCCGACTGCGAGCCGCCGAGGGCGCGGTGGCCCAGGGCGAGATCCTCGCCGGCGCCGTTCACCGGCTCGCCGGGGAGCTGGACGAGGCGGCGGCGCTGGTGCCGGCCGCGCTGAGCGGGGCGGAGGCGGAGCTGGCGGGGCTGCGCGGCGCCACCGCCTCCGGTACCGGCGACGCGATCCGGCTGGCCCGCGCCGACACCGTCCTGGCCGCCGTACGGGAGGACCTGGCGAGCGGGCGGCCGTACGACCCGCTCGACGCCCTGCGCGGTGTCGTCCTGGCCGTCACACCGCTGAGGACGGGGCGGCCCGGCACCGGTGTGCTCGGCGCCGCCGCCGTGCTCACCGCGCGCAGCGCGCTCGCCTGCGCGGACGACTACATCGCCACGCACCTGGCCGCGGTGGGCAGCGAGGCCCGCACCCGCCTGGCGGAGGCCACCCGCCTGGCCGGCGGGGACGGCGGGGGTGGCAGGGGCCGTGTGAGCGCCCCGGACGCGGCGGAGGCACTGGCGCTCGCCCTGGCGGCGCGGGAGCTCGCCGAGCGGGACGTGGCGGCGTACGGCGTCCCGGCCGTGGGACCGGGCGGGCTCGGCGCGGCCCTCCTCGGCGGGGTACTGCTCGGCGAGGAGCCCGACGGCGGCCCGCCCCCGAGCTACGGCGGCCCGGTCACCCGCGGCCGTCGGCGCGCGAGCGGAGACGACGGGTGACGGCAACGCCCCTGCCCCGGCGCCCCGGGGTGTTGGTGGGCCGCGCGGGGCAGAACAGGCTTCAGAACAGGCTGAGGAGGGCTTCCGCCGGGTCCGTGAGGCCGTTCTCGCCGTCTGGCAGGGGGAGTTCGAACCAGACCGTCTTGCCGCGGTGCGTCCGCCGGGAGCCCCAGGCCGCGCTGAGCAGGCCCACCAGTTGCAGTCCGCGCCCGCCCTCGTCCGTGTCGCGGGCGCGGCGGCGGCGCGGCTGGACCAGGCCGGAGTCCCAGACCTCGCACACCAGGGTGCGGTCGAGCAGGAGGCGCAGCCGGATGTCGCCCTCGCCGTACCGCAGGGCGTTGGTGACCAGCTCGCTGACCAGCAACTCCGTGGTGTCGACCAGGGGCTCGAGGTCCCAGCTGAGCAGTTGCCCGCGCGCGTACTCACGGGCACGGCCCACGCTGCGCGGTTCGCGCGGCAGCGTCCAGTCGCCGACGGACTCGGTGGGCAGGCCCTGGACGCGGGCCAGCAGCAGGGCGATGTCGTCCTCGCCGTGGTGGGTGTCGAGGGTGTTGAGGACGTGGTCGCAGACGTCCTCCAGGGGCTGGGAGGGGTCGGTGAGCGCGCCGACGAACGCCTGGAGGCCCTCGTCGAGGGGATGGTCCCGGGACTCGACGAGGCCGTCCGTGTAGAGCGCGAGGAGGGCGCCCTCGGGCAGTTCGACGTCGACCTCCTCGAAGGGCTCCCCGCCGACACCGAGGGGCATCCCGGGCGGCACGTCGAGCATCAGGGCCGCCTCGCCGGGTTCGACCAGCACCGGCGGCAGATGGCCGGCGTTGGCGAAGGTGATGCGCCTGGTCACCGAGTCGTAGACGGCGTAGACGCAGGTCGCGAGGTACACCTCGGAGAGGTCGGCGTCGCGGGCCTGACGGGCCGTACGGGTGGTCTGCTGGATGCCGCCCGGGGTACCGAGGCCGCGGGCGATCTCGTCCAGCGCGGCCAGCACCTCGGCCGGTTCGAGGTCGAGCAGCGCCAGCGTGCGGACCGCCGTGCGCAGTTCGCCCATCGCGACGGCGGCGCGCAGCCCGCGCCCCATGACGTCGCCGACCACCAGCGCGGTGCGGTGGCCGGGCAGTTCGATGACGTCGAACCAGTCGCCGCCGACCTCCGTGGCCGCGTTGCCGGGCAGATAGCGGCAGGCGATGTCCAGACCCGAGGCCTCCGGGTCGCCGGGCGGCAGCAGGGACCGCTGAAGCATCAGCGCGCGCTCGTGCTCGCGCCGGTAGAGCCGGGCGTTGTCGATGGAGACGGCGGCGCGCGCGGCGAGTTCCACGGCCAGGTCCCGGTCGCGGTCGCCGAACGGCTCGCTGCCCTTGGTCCGGGCGAACTGCACCAGTCCCACGACGGTGTCGTGCGCGACCATCGGCACGGCGAGCGTGGACTGCACGATGCCGCCCTCCACACCGGGCACGTTCTGCGGCCGGGCGCTGCGCAGGGCGTCCGCGCAGGGCGATATGAAGGGGTAGTGGTGGACGGCGCCCAGCGCGACGGGCGGCCCGCCGCCGACGAACGGCACGTCGGAGACGGCGCTGGCGAAGGCGACGCGGCGCAGCTCCGCGCTGCCGTCGGTGAGGCCGGGCGGGGTCTCGTCGCCGGAGAGCAGGCCCTGGTAGAGGTCGACGGTGGCGAGGTCGCAGAAGCCGGGCACGACCACGTCGAGCAGTTCGCGGGCGGTGGTCTCCAGGTCGAGGGAGTTGCCGATGCGGGCGCCGGCCTCGTTGAGCAGGGCGAGGTTGCGGCGGGCGGCGGCGGCCTCGCGGGCGGCGGCGCGGCGCGCGGTGATGTCGGTGCCGAGCCAGGCGATCCCGATGGGGCGGCCGCTGCCGCTCCTGACGCGGTAGAGGTTGATGGACCAGTGGCGGCGTTCGTCGGAGTCCGGTATGTGGCCGGTGACGTGCATGTCCGTGATGGAGTCGCCGGTCTCCAGGACCCGCCGCAGGGTGGCGACGACGCGGTCCGCCTCGGCGCGCGGCAGATAGTCGTGGACGCCCTTGCCGCGGTGGTCGTCGGGGTGGCCGCCGAAGACCGACGCGAAGCGCTGGTTGGCTCGGCGGACCCTCAACTCGGTGTCGATCAGCAGAAAACCGAACGGAGATTGTCCGAAAATCGCCTGCGAAGCGGCAAGATCGGTCTCGATGCTGCGCAACGTCCGTACATCGACGACGATACAGACGGCGGCCTTGTCACCGTCCGCCGTGCGCGTCGGCATCACATAGACCTCGGCGAGACCTTCCTCCCCGCCGTCCCCGCCGTCCCCTCGGGGGATCCGGAAGGGCACCACACCGGTCCACTCCCGTCCGTCGAGGATCTCGGCCATCTTCAGCTGGCCGCGCTCCCGCAGATCGGGGTCGACGAAGGCGGCGATGGGGTCCATGCCGGCGGCGCGTTCGGCGGGGATGCCGAAGACCTGCTCGGCACGGAGGCTCCACTGGTCGACCAGTCCGTCGGAACCGATGGAGAAGGACGCCACCTTGACGTAGTCGTACAGGGAACCGGGCGGGCTGGACTGCCATACGGGGTCACGGGGGTGCACGGCACCGTGCCCGGACCACGCGACGGCGTCACCGGTCGGCCGCCGGGTCCGCGGGACGGCGTCACCAGGGCGCGCGCCGGCGTCGCCAGGACGCACGCCGGCGTCGGCGGGGTGGGCACCGCCGCGCGCGGCCGCCCTCCTCGCGTCGTCCGACGGGTCCTCGGACCCCGTCGCCTTCGCTGGTATCTCGCTCACGCGAACCGTCCCCTCCAGCTCACCGCGTCCGGTACCGGTCACCGGCGGCGGCTGCCCGCAGTATCCAGCACTACGGGGCCGTACAACACGGTGTTCACGATCACAGCACGGTGCCGGTGGTTTTCGGTCCGTGCCGCGGAAACACTTCCAGTCTTCTAACCAGGCGACGAGCAGTCGAATCACACCCGCCGACAACCGCCACCCGCCCGCGGCCGATACGCACACCGCACGCGGGCCCCGCACCGGTGCCCACCCGGGCGCCGTTCCGTCAGGAAACAGGGAGTTCGAACCACACCGTCTTGCCCGTGGGGCCGGTCCTGGTGCCCCAGCGGCGGCAGCACACGGTCAGCAGCCGCAGCCCGCGGCCGTTCTCGTCGTCGGGGCGGGCGGGCCGCTCGCGCGGCGGGTCGGGAAGCGGGTCGGAGACCTCGACGCGCAGCACGTCACGCAGACCGGCGGGGCGTATCAGGCGTACGCCGACGGGGCCGGTGGCGTGCTGGACGGAGTTGGTGACCAGTTCGCTGACGAGCAGGACCGTCAGATCGGCGAGACCGTCGAGCCCCCAGCGGCGCAGCCGCCCCCGGACGGCGGTACGGGCGGTGCGCACGGCACCGGGGTCCGCGGGAAAGGTCCACTCGGCGACACCGTTGCCCGCGGCGACCCGCGCACTCACAGGACACCCGGTACGGCCGGCGGAGCCGCCATCGGTATCGAACACGTCCGATCACTTCCCAGACCGACAGACCCACCCATGTCGGATTTTCATGGGTAAGACCCCTCATACCCGGTATCGAACCCTTGTACCGCAAAGCCGCGGTGCGCCTCGCCGGAAAAATCCCGGGCCCGGCGGCGGACCTGACCGGCGGTGGGTTCAGGCACCGGTGGATCGGTCAGGCCCCGGCGGAGGGGCGCGCGGCCGGGTCCCGGTCGGTGTCCGGCCCGGCGTCCGGCTCGGCATCCGGCCCGGGGTCCGCGAGGCGCGCGAGCACCGCCCGCACCGCCGGCACGTCCTGCTCCAGCCAGTCGACGTCCCAGAGCTCCTCCGGCGTCAGCCAGCGCAGCGCGTCGTGGTCCTGAAGGGGCTTCGGCGGAGCGGAACCGGGCAGCAGCCGGGCGGTGAAGACGTACAGCACGTACGGGTCCCGGAGCGGCCACTCCCCCGGCACCCGCGCCAGGGTCTCCGCCGCCACGCCCAGTTCCTCCCGGAGTTCGCGCACGAGGGCCGCGTCCGGCGCCTCACCCGGCTCGACCTTCCCTCCCGGGAGTTCCCAGCGCCCGGCCAGTTCGGGGGGCGCACTACGGCGCGCGGCGAGGAGGCGGCGGGCGCCGCGGCCGTCCTCACCGCCGCGATCAGCGCCGTCGAGCAGCGCGGCGCCCACCACCACGATCCGTTCGGTCATGCACCGGAGCCTAGGGGAGTGAAGAGCGGCGGGCGGTCAGGCGCGGGGGCCGGCGTCTCCGTGGTGGCCGATGCGCTCGACCGAGTAGAGCTGCTGGTGGCCGCGGTCGTCGAGGCTGTCCGCGATCCTCTGGGCCTCGGCGCGGGTCGCGTACCTGCCCACGCGGTAGCGATTGCCGTTGTCGTCCTGGCGTATGACGAGCCAGGGAAGGGAGACCGTGCTGTCGTTCATCGCGTCCCGCCCGCCCTTCCCGTTCCCGGCTCCGGCCGCACCCGGGCCACCCGTGAGGAAACCGCAATCCGCATATGCCCGAGCCTACGCCCAACCTTCACGCACCGAATACGGCTTCTCACAAGGAGGTACGCAACCGGCCAGGCCGCCGGGGGCGCACGCCGGTGAACGCGCCGTCCGCGAGGCCCCGCGCAACGGCGCGCGGGGCTGGCGGTGGCACCCCGTGCCACCTGCGGGAACCGCCGGGAGGAGGCGGCCGGTGAGGGCCCCCGGGACGGGTCCGGTGCCGGGGGCAACTGCCTCAGGGGAGTGCTCTACTTCACTACCGGGCTATTCCCCGTGCATTACTTGACCGGCAAGTGGTAGGCGACCCGGTACCGGTCGGCCGGTACGACGACGTCGGCCGTCTCCACGGGGCGCCCCGAGGCGTAGTAGGTGCGCCGGACGACGAGCACGACATGCCCGGGGACGCCGCCGAGGACGAGGAGTTCCTCGGCGAGACCCGGGCGGGCGCCGACCTCCTCCGTGACGTTGTCCACGACGATGCCGATCGCGCGCATCCGCTCGACGACGCCCATCCCGCCGAGCGGTCCCTCCTCGGGCAGCATGACCGGGGTGCGGCCGGTGACCGTGAGGGACTCCCAGGAGGTGGAGAGCATCATCGGCTCCCCCGCGTCCCGGAACACGTACCGCGTGCACATCACACGGTCACCGGGCCGGACGGCGAGCCGCTCGGCGACGTCCGCGCCGGCGCCGGTCTGCTCGCTGCGGGACTCCCAGGTGCCCCGGGCGCTCTCCTCGGCCTGCTCCTGGCGGAACGGCGAGGCACCGTCGGCGGGACGGAAACCGGAGCGGGCGATGATGCGGGGCACCGGCCGCTCGAGCACGTACGTCCCCGAGCCGGAGCGGCCCTCGACGAGCCCCTCCGCCATGAGCACCTTGCGCGCCTCCAGGGCGACGGTGTCCGAGACGCCGTACTCCTTCCGGATCCGCGCCTGGGAGGGCAGGCGGGCGTGCGGGGGCAGCGAACCGTTGGCGATCTTCCTGCGGAGATCGCCCGCGACGCGCAGATACGCCGGCTGCTCACCGAAAGTCACTGGCCACTCCCATCAGGTTGTACAGACAGCTACAGCCTGGCAACCGAATGTTGTCCCGTGCAAGCAAGGGCCAGGTAATCACTCGAAGTGATGACATCGGCGCTCGGGGGCATTACCCAGGCGCTTTCCCGGTCTACGGTGGCGATCAGACCTGTAGACCGGTGTCACCCCCGCCACTGTCACCGCCGTCACCGCCGCCGTCACCGCTGCCGCCGCCGTCACCGCCGTCCTCGTCCGACGGCGGAGTGGTGGCGAGCCCCAGCGCCTTGCGCGCGGTGACGGTCTTGCGGCCGTCGATGAGCGCGGCGCCCTTGTCGTAGTGCCGGTAGAAGGCGTCGGCGTCGGACGCGTCGGCCGCCTTCCGCCACTCGGTGCGGCCGGAGCCGATGTCCTCGAGGAGCGCGGCGACCGGCTCGCGCGCGCCGGACGGCCAGTCGTGGGCGCGCAGCAGGTCGCCCTGCTCGCCGAGGGCGTCCGCGACCCGGCCGGCCCACGCCCGGTACCCGGGGAGGTCGTCCTCGGCGTACCGCTCGCCGGGCGCGGAGTCGAGCGCCGTGTTGAGCAGGTGCGCGGCCTTCAGATAGGCGACCTGGTCGGCGTCGAGGACCGTCTCGTCGTTGCGCAGCGAACCGGTCAGGGTGAGGCCCTCGGTGGTGTTGCCGAAGGCGCAGGTGATCTCCCGGTCGCCCGCGTCCCAGCTGTCGCGGGTCGGGGTGAGGTAGTAGACGTCGACGTACGAGGGGAGGGCCCAGGCGTCCATCGCGTAGGTGCCCTGGAGGGCGTAGCAGCGGTCGTCGGCGATGGTGCCGATCTCGTCGTCGCCGGGGTAGACGGAGTGGCCGGTCACCCGGAAGACGCCGAAGACCTCGCCGTCGTGCTCCTTGGAGCAGGGGACCTTGTCGACGTCGTAGTAGGTGTCCCCGCTCATGGCGCCGCCGGGGGTGTCGAAGCACTCGCCCTTGACGACCGACAGGCCGGTGCCGTCGTCGCGCACGCCCTCCTCGAAGCCGTCCCAGAAGGCGGACATGCCCCCGGTGGCGATCATCACCAGCACCACCAGGAGCGAGAGCCCCGACAGCACGGACCCGATGACGGCCATGGCCGTGCCGCGCTGCCCCTTCCTGCGGATCTGCACCAGGGCGACCACACCGAGCACCAGGCCCACGCCGGGCACACAGCACAGCAGCCCGAGGATGAGCGACCCGATGGCGAAGCCGTTGACGGGGGCGGTCTGCTGGTAGGGGCTGTAGCCCTGCCCCCAGGCCGGGTAGGCGACGGGCCCACCGGGCGGCGGCGGCCCGTAGGGCCCTTGGGGTCCCTGGGGGTATCCCGGATAGGACGGCAGCGGCCCCGGCCCGGAGCCGTAGCCATAGCCGGAGCCCGGCGGAGGCGGCCCCGGCGGTACGGACCCGGTCCCGGGCGGCGGAGGCGCGAACGGGTTGCCCCCGGTCCCGGCCCCGGTGTCACCGGCGGCCGGAGCGCCGCCGTAGGTCCCCCCGCCTCCGTGCGTCCCGGAGGTGCGGTAGGGATCAGGCTCGGGCGGCGGAGGTATGGACACGGGTACCGGGGCTCCTGGCGTGCGGGACGGACTCTCGGGCGGCCGTTGCATGGTAAGCGCGGCCACCGCCCCTGACGGAACGTCACGGACGCCCCGTCCCAGGGCCACCGTGCCCGGATCACCTCAGCCCCGTGGGGCACTCGGGCCCGGCCGCCCCGCCCGTCGGACGGCACCGCCCTGTCCCGGCGCCCCTGCGGACCCCGGACCGGCCGTGCGGACCCCCGCGCCGCAGCTCCGCCGCTTCGAGCTCCGGGCCCCGGGACGAACGCACCGGCAGCGGTCTACGCGCGCGCCGGGACCGACGGCTCCGGCTCGGCGTCCCCGATCCCGGCGACCAGGAGTTCGTTCAGTACCTGGAGGGCGCCGCTGATACGCAGCAGGGTCTGCCGGAGCTCGGCCTGCCGGACCTCCAGGTCGGTGAGCACGCGCTGCCCCTCCTGGAACTCGGCCTCCAGTTCGGCGACCCGCTTCTCGATCTCGGTTCTCATACCGGTTTCCTTCACCATGGTTCTCGGTCGTCCTGCGGTGTGGTTCGCGGTCATCGCGGTGTCCTGATGATCCAGCGCCGGTAGTCCTCCGACGCGGTGCCCGTGCTGTAGACGTACCGTTTGGGGTCGGAACTCGTGACATGGTCGTCGGCGGAGTAGGCGTATCCGCCGGTGCGGGGACTGTAGATGTCGACAGCGAGTTCTCCCGCGGCGAGCTTCTTCAGCACGGCGAGTTCGGCCTCGCCGACGACGACCCCGCCGACGTTCAGTTCCGAGGCCGTGACCCTCGCCGCCCTGATGTCGCCGTAGTCGTCCGCCGTCATGTCCCCCTTCTTGAAGTGGAAGCCGTTCGCGGTGGCTTCGAGCCGGTACCAGAAGGCGTTGGCGTGATGGAACCGGATGTTGAACGACGTGGCCGGATACACCGGTGGCTTGCTGTCGCTCTGGAACAGTTCCAGGAAGAGGTATCTGCTGTCCGCGTCGGCCGGGATCCTCTCCCGGCGCAGCTGCAGATGGTTGTCCTCGGCCGTCACGGTCACCGAGGACGGGGAGCCGGCGCTGCCGATGCCCACATGACCGGCGGCGGTCACGGCGACCCGGGCCGCCCCACCGGTGGCCAGGGTCAGCGGACTGGCCGAGACGGTACCCACCACCAGCCCCGGCGCCGCGCCGAACACACCCCCGTCGTGCGCCAGCACACCCCCCTCGACACTCCCGGTCCGCACCGACAGCTTGCTGCTCCCGGCCCCCACCACGTCCACCACCCGGCCCCAGCCGCCGTCGTTCGCCGGGGCGGTCGTACCGATGCCGATGTCACCGGCGGGGGCGACGAAGAGCCGGGTCGTGCCTTCCGGTTCGGTGGAACCGTGGGTCCTGACGTGCAGCCCCCGTCCCGCCACCGGGCGCTGGTCGTACTCCAGGGAGTAGCCTTCGTTCTCGGCCCCGGCCCACAGCTGGATGCCGCTGCGGAACGAGGCTCCGCCGGCCACCTTGAACGTCAGGTGCCGGTCCTTCGGACCGAAGTCACCGATCTCCAGGTCCCGCACGGGCGCGGCGGTACCGACGCCGAGCGCGCCGTCGACCGAGAGACTGATACGCGACGCGGCGGTGAGGTCGGCCACCGCCTGGCCGTTGCCGGCCACCGCGAGCCGGGCGAGCAGCACCGGGGAGTCCAGGTCGGGCGAGGCGCCGTCGGGGACGACCGCGGTGGTGCCGTCCGGATCGATCACCACGATCTTGGGGCTCTCGTCCCAGCGGCGCTCGCTCGCCCCGCCGGTCTGCGCGACGTCCGTCGCGGTCTCCCGGTGGACGAGATAGACCTCGATGTCCTGCCGGCCGGCGAAGGCCTCGCCGAGCGGCACCGTCGTGTCGGCGGCGAGGACCAGGTGGCGGCCCAGCGGGTCCACCGCCATGCCGGCGGTCACGACGATCCGGAACGGCCTGTCGGCGCTCACCGCCAGCCCCGCGCTGACGCCGCTGAGCCTCAGCAGCCTGCTCTGTCTGCGCTCGCGGTCGAGGTGGAACTTCTGCTCGTCGACGAAGTCCTGGTCCTGCAGGAACTGCCCGTCGAAGAAGCGGACACGCTTCGGTACGACGTCGGGTTGGCTGTAGTCCGCCATCGGGCTTCCTCCGGGGTTCGGGACGGATGTCAGGCCGGGTCACGCGTGCCGAGCACGGTGTTCCGGCCGAGGATGAGCAACTCCGGTACGCCGCCTTCACGTTCGCGCAGCTCCTCGGAGACCAGCCGCATGGTGGGCACCACGACCTTGAGCGCGTAGAAGGTGTGAGCGGGCTTCTCCCGGTCGATGATCGCCCGGGCCGTCTCCTGCACCCGCCGCAGACGTGCGGGGTCGGCGTCGCTCAGGGTCAGCTGGACCTGGAAGTAGTGGGCCGGTGTCTCGAAGGTGTCGAGGACCACCACGTCGTCCCGGGTCACCGCGTCGTCCAGCGGCCGCAGATAGATCTCCAGGATCCGGCGCAGTCCGGCCAGGGTTCCCCGCTGCTGGTACAGCGGCACGACCTCCCGGATGAAGCCTCGCTTGGTCTCCGTGTCCCAGTCCGCCCGCAGGCTCAGCGCCACCCACCCGGCGAGCCACGGCAGAAAATCCTCCCCGGTGGTCAGCGGGTCGATCCAGTCGGCGGAGCGATCGACGAGCTGTTCGAGGCCCTCGACGTCGTCGCGGCCGGTCAGTACGGCTTCGAACGCCAGCAGGAACCGGCCGGCGAACGGGTCCTGCCGGAACACCGCCGGCAGGTGGTCGAGATAGCGGCTCACTCCGGCAGCTCCCAGGTGGAGGGGTGGGCCCTGCCGTAGCTGTCGTAGCCCGTCAGGTCCACCCGGGCCAGGCGCACCAGCTGGTGGGCGTCCAGCGTGAGGCCGGCGGCGTCCGGGGCGGCGCCGATGGCACCGCCCGTGACGGCGGGGGTGAGGCGGACGTTCTCGATGTAGTCGACCAGGGGCGCCTGTTCGAGCACCGTGTACACCTCCGACACGTACACGCTCTGTCCGAAGGGCCGGCCGTCACCGGACCTGCCGCCGGTGAGCGGATCGCAGTAGGCGCGCAGCCTGTCCCGTGCGTCGGCCAGTGCCTCCTCCGGAACAGCGTCCTCGCGCAGCGCGAGATCCGCCGAGATCCCGATGTCCGCGTACTCCGGACCGACCACATGGTGGCGGACGGTCAGGATCCGCCGCGGTTCGAGGAACTCGTGCAGCGCGGCGGTCAGTGTCTCGGGGGGCAGCGGGTGGGTGTCCGCCGGACCGGCCGGCTCGGGCACCACGACGACGCTGACGTGTGCGGGGGCCGCCGCGGCCGGGTCGGCACCGGCCAGGTCGCGGCCGGGCACGCACCGCACCCGCCGGATCCCGGGCAGCCCGGCCGCCTCTGGCTGTCCGGGCCAGGTCGCGCGGACCAGGTACTCGTAGTCGTCCGCGGTCGCGGCCCGGTGGCGCTCGTGCAGCACCGCCACGCTCCGGCGCACGGCCGTGTCGAGATCGCCGCCGTCCGGTGGCGTCCACCGGGGGCCGCCGAGCAGCCGCAGAAAGGCGAGGGTGTGACTCGGCGACAGCTGGTCGACCTGGTAGAGCTGCATCTCGGTCAGCCAGGCCAGCAACTCGACGAGGACGATGCCCGGGTCGCCGGGATTGTGGTCGGTCCACTCCGGCAGCAGGACGGGGACGAGCGCCCGCGCCTCCTGGACCAGGTCGTCGAAGTCGTGGTCGTCGAGGCTCGGCAGCGGAATCGGCACGGAACTCCTCACGCTTCCAGGATCACGGTGATCTGATGACGGCCGGAGCAGACCAGCGAGCGCTCCAGCCACCGGGCCAGGTCGGCGGCCGGGGGCTCCGCGGCGAGCTGTGCCAGGGAACGGTCCAGTACGTCTCGCAGCCGGTCGGCGAGTGCGTCGGAGAGGGGTTCCTGGGCCATCGTGAGCGCGGCGACATGGCCGACCCCGTCGACGGCCCCGATCACCGCGTACAGGTCCGACCGGTGCGGCCGGCGGCCGAAGTCCCATCCGGCGCCCTCGGGGCCTCCGGTCAGCGGGTGCAGGAAGCGTTCCAGGGCTTGCGCGACCAGTCCGCCGACCGGCCCGGCGGTCTCCGGGGAGGACGCCACCACCGTCGTGGTCACGGTCGTCTCGATCCATTCGGGTCCGGACACCCAGAACGCGGTGGCCGGACTGCACCGGGCCCGCAGGTACTCCTCGACCCGGCGCAGCAGGCCCAGCCCGGGGACCGGCCGGGACTCGCCCGAGGAGGGGACCACCACGACCCCGACCCGGCCGGCGTCCGCCACCGCCCGGTGGGCGTCTCCGGGCCGGGGACCCGCCGGATCGAGCCAGAGGTCGAACGGGTCGAAGGCCGGCGGCACCGCCCGGACCCGTGCCACCTCCGCCGAGGACTCGAAGGCCAGGTCCTCGAAATCCTCGGCGGTGACGGCCCGGTCACGGTGGCGCAGGGCCCTCGGCCCCCTGACGCGCACCCGGTCGAGCGGCTCCCACGCGGAGCCGCCGGAGGACGGCTCATGGTGCGTGACCGAGTCGACGGAGGGAACGGCGGACTTCAGCGTCACCACGGTGCCCGCGGCACGGTTGCCCGCCTCGCCGCCGCCGGTGCGGTAGGTGAGGCGGACGTTGTTGCTGCCCCGGGGCACCGTCCTCCCCGCCCGGCCGTCGCCGAAGGTGATCTCGCCGGTCCGGCGGTCGACGGTGTAGTGGCGGTCGAGGGGGCCGGAGCGGTGGAAGTCGGTGACCTCCTGCCACCGGACCCAGACTTCTTCGGAGTCCTCGACGGCACTCACGGCGTCGGCACCCCCGGCACCGTTCAGTTCGGCCTCCTCGTCCGCCGGCGGGCGCTCCGGTTCGCGGACCATGAGCCGCTGGCCGTCCAGAACCGGGTTCTGCGCGGTGGTCAGCCGCTGGCCGGCCTCGGCGGTGCCCGACCCGAGGATCTCGTCGGTGACGGTGACGGCCTGGGTCGCCCAGGTCGTGTTCGGCAGGATGCGGCGCAGCCGTGGCGGAACGGGGAAGGTGCCGTGCCGCAGGCGGAGCCGCAGCCAGCACCGGCTGCGGCCGAAGTGTTCCTCGGCGGTGAGGTCGGCGGGTGCGACGAACCGCACCGTGCCCCGTTCGGCCAGGGCGGCGGTCTCGTCGGCCGCGGCCAGCGGCTGCCAGCCGCCCGCGCCGCTGTACTCCCAGATCAGGCCGGCCCGGTCGGTGAGGCCGGTCCCTGCGAGCCGGTCGGCCGCCACTTCTTCCGGTTCCGGCGGTTCGACCTGGAGGTAGAGCGTCACCGGCCGGGTGTCGAACGGCTGGTCGAAGCCGAGGTAGAGAGCCGGGTCCGGCTCCGGGTGCGGGGTGAACGGGGTGACCGCCCACGCTCCGCCGGGGTCCGGGTGATGGGTGACGAGGGCGAAGCCGTTGTCCGTGACACAGGCCTGAGCCGGGAGGGGCGCCGTCAGCCCGGGTGAGCTCCAGGACAGGGTCTTGACGACCGGCGGTGCGAACGTGGCGTCGGTCAGTTCGTAGGTGCCGTCGTCGTTCCTGGTGTAGTGAGCCGCGGTCCCGTAGTCACCGCCGGTCAGCCGGACGCGCAGCCAGTACTCCTCCGCGCCGCCCACCGCGACACGTGTGAAGCCGTCGGGCGGGGTGAACAGGAGGGTGGCGTCGGTGGTGAGGTCGTAGTCCGGGTCGCCGACCGTCACGGGGTGCCACACGGTGCCGTTCCAGGCCTCCCAGACGATCCGCGGGTTCCCTTCGGTGCGTACCGGGGGGACCGGGCCGTCCGGGCCGTTGGTGAGGACCACGTGGAGGCTGAGGTCCGCGCCCGGCCGGACCAGACTCCCGGGGCAGGCCAGGTAGCAGGTGTCGTTGAAGCGGGGCTGCTCGCCGAAGGGGTGGAAGTCCCGTGTCAGGTCCAGCGGGGTGGTGCCCGCGAAGGCGGCGGGCGACGGCACCGGTTCCGGTTCGGTCGGCGTACGCACCTCGATACCGGTGACGGTGGGCAGGCCCCAGTCGAACCCCGTGGTGAGCGACGCCAGTTGCGGCAGGACCGCGTAGACGGCGCCGTCCTGGACGATCCCGGCCCTGAGCCAGTGGCCGGAGCGGTCCTGGAACAGTTCGGCGGGCCAGTCGTCAGGGACCCGGAAACTGATCTCGCCGTCCCGGGTCAGGGCCAGCGTGCCGTCCCGCAGACCGCCGGTGCCGGACGTCTCCTCGGACGTGGCGGACCCCCCGAGCGGCCTCCACTCGTCGCCGTCCTTGTACGACCATGCCAGCCTCACAGGGGCCGCCGGGTCCGCGACGGTCCCGGGGCGGGCCAGCGCGACGGCGAGCCGGAGGGTGGCGCCCCGGACCGCCGCCGAGGTGCCGGCGCTGAGATAGAACCACTGGCCCTGTTCGGTCTCCCCGAACGGGAACAGCCCGGCGGCACCGTCCTGGGGGGCCCGGCGGCCGGTGGCGACCGCGCCGGGCGGCAGCCCGGCCCGCCCATGCGGCATGGGCATGTCGAGCTGGGCGCGCAGCCAGCCCGCCGAGATGCCGCCGACGTCGTGACGGGGCAGTGGCGGCAGGCCGGTGAGGGTCACCGTCCAGGTGCCGTCCCCGAAGCCGGTGCGGGCCTGGGCCGGCTGCCACCGGGTGCCGTCCCAGTAGGTCCAGGAGACCGGCCAGCTGCCGAGAAGCGCGCCGTCGGGTGTGGCCAGGGTCAGTGTGACGTCCTTGGTGCCCTCGGCGGTCAGGACCGGGTCGCAGGCCAGGTGGAGGAGGTGGGGCATGGGCCGGTCGCCGGTGAACACGGTGAACGGTTCGTCCAGGTCTCCGGTCGCCTCGGCGCCGTGGTCGGCCCAGCTGTCGTGCGGGGCGTCGTCCACGACGACGCTCAGCAGCCGGGCCCGGGTCACCACCAGGTCCGTCTCGGTCTCGAAGACGACCTCTTCGTCGTCGCTGTCCAGCGGGGCCGCGGCGATCTGGGTTCCGACCGGGACCAGCGCGTCGGTCACGCTCCGCTCGGCCAGCCGGAAGGTGAGCGGCACACGCGCCGGCAGCGGAGGCGCCTGCTGGGTCCCGATGAGGTTCAGGAACGCGAGGTAGTCGCGCTCCGGCACCCGGTTGAGCCGCTGCACCACGAGTTCGGCGAAGCGGGCGAAGACCCCGATCAGGGCCTGGCCCGGGTCCGCCGTTCCGTCGGCGGGCGGCTGCCAGCCGCTGTACCGGGTCGCGAGCGCGGTGGTCTGCGCCGCCAGGGCAGCACGGTCGCGGGGGTCGATGGGCGGGGACTGTCCGGTCATACGACGTAGAAGGGGTAGACGAGATTGAAGCGGCTGTTGCTCGACCGCACCCGGTAGTTGATCTCGATGAGGAGCCGGTGGCGCTCCTCGGGATCGGGCGCGGCGTAGACGTCCAGAACGTCGATCCGGGGCTCCCAGCGGGTCAGCGCCTCACGCACCGACCGGCTGACGCGTCCGGCGGTGCTCGCGTCGTTGATGTCGAAGACGGCGTCGTGGATGCCGCAGCCGAAGTCCGGTCGCATCACGCGCTCACCGGGCGCGGTGCCGAGGATCAGCCAGATCGACTGGCGGATCGCCTCCGTACCGCCGGCGGTGAGCCGGATGCCGCCCTGTTCGGGGTCGGGGCCGACCGGGAACGCCCAGCCGGTGCCGAGGAAGCCGCTGTCCGTCACGCCGGTCACCCGATCGTCACCGTGCCCGTGGCCACCACTGTGCCGTTCGGAAGGTCCTGCGGATCGTTGCAGGTGGTGGCACGGTCACCGGCCCTGATCGCGGGTTTTCCGTTGATCTTCACCGTGGTGCTGCCGCCCTTCAGGACGGCCTCGTTCGACGGCTGCCTCTGGAACGAGGTGCCCGGCGCGGCGGGCAGGTGCGCCGGGCTGTTCGCGGCCGTGGAGCCCGCCACCGCGGCCGGCTTGCCCATGATGGTGACGTCGCCGCTCAGCCCTTCGCCGATGACCCCGTTGAACGGGTGCGGCAGCGGCGTGGGCACCGGTCCCGTCGGCCCGGGCACCATGACGATGTGGATGTCGACGGCCGTCACCAGGTCACCCTGTTTCGCGGCGAACTGCCCCATGGTGTCCTCCCCCATTAGTTGATGTTGACCTGGCGGCCCTTGATGTCGAGCTGTCCGCCCGACGTGGCCGTGAGCGCGGACTCGGCCCGCACGCTCACGCCGTCCCCCGAGTCGATCTCGACCCCGTTGCCGCTGAGCCGCAGTCTCCCGCCCGCGGAGATGACGATGTCCGCGCCCGCGGTGATCGTGACCCGGTCGTCCCTCGTGCTGATCACGATGCTGTTCGCGGCGCTCCCGTCGACGATCTCGATCCGTTCGTCCCCGTCGGTGTCGACCAGCCGGACCACGTGCCCGCTGCGGGAGGTGATCGCCCGGGTGTCGTTGCGGCCGTCGGCGTTGGTGACCGGTGGCCGGTCCTTGCCGTTCCACAGCGCGCCGACGACGTAGGGGACCTCCGGGTTCCCGTGCTCGAAGGCCACGAGGACCTCGTCGCCGACCTCGGGCAGGAAGGTGAAGCCGCGGCCGGCGCCGGCCATCGGCACCGCGACCCGGGCCCAGTCGGTCTCGGCGTCGTCCGCGAGCCAGGGCAGCGTCACCTTGACCCGGCCGAACCCGTCCGGATCCCGGTTGTTGGTGACGAGGCCGATCGCCACCCCGGCGAACCGTCCGTCGTCCCGGTCGTGCCCGGGGTCCGCCGGGGGGCCGAAGAACTCCGTCATGTGGCGTTCCTCCGTAGCTGGAGACCGGTTCGGTAGCCCTCGTCCGCGGTCACCGAGTGGCTGACCGAGGTGAGGTAGTAGGCGCCGCTGAAGCGGGTCCCCGCGCCCTGGATCCCGACCACCTCCCCGGCACGCAGCTGGGGGCGTCCCGCGCACTGGGCCTCGCCGGTGACATAGGCGAGCGCCAGTTCGTCGAACTGGCCCCGGGCCATCCGGTCGGCGCGGTCCTGGTCGGGCGCCGGCAGCCCGGTCCTGACCGACACCGCCCTGCCGAACGCCCGCTCGACCGCTCGGGGGCCGGTCACGCTGCCGCCCATGAGCGTGGTCTCCTGCCCGGCGGCCGCGGTGACGACGACGGCCTTCTTCTGTGTCATGTCCCAGCCCCGCACAGACACCGCACCCGCTTGCGCAAGGGTGCGCAGCCTGGGTGTGAACTCGGATATCTCGTCGCCGACGCGCAGGGTCGCCGCCGGCGGACGGCCGTGCCGCGGTGGCCGGAAGTACAGCACCTTGTCCTGCACGTACACCTCGTAGCCGATCAGCCGGGCGCGTCCGCGGAGGAACTCCAGGTCGGTCTGGTTGTTCTGCACCACGTAGTCGAGGTCCGTCCGGGTGTCGGTGACCTCGGCACGCAGCCCTGCCTCCCGGGCCAGCCGGCCGGCGATGGCGCTGTCTTTGGTGCGGGTGAAGGTCCGGGTGCGCCGGCCGCGGGCCAGCCGGTGCCGGTGGTCGTAGCCGCGGACGGTCAGCCGCGGCAGCCGGCCGCTGGTGAAGGCGGGCTCCAGGCTGGTGATCTCCCCCGTCATCACCGGGTGCAGGTCGCCGAGGTACCCGAGCGAGATCCGCACCTCGGTGCCGACGGCGAACAGCGCGGAGTCCGACCAGGAGACCGCCAGCCGCTCGGCGTCCCAGTTGCGCAGTGTCACGGTGAACATGCTGAGCGCGTCGAGATCGTCCAGCACGGTCACCGATTCGACGTCGAGGCGGGCCTGCGGCGGCAGGCGCACGCCGTCGCACCGGATGTCGAGATCCGGCACCGCTCCGGAGGTGTTCGTCATCCCGTCCTCCCCTCAGGCCAGCCGGGGGACGGTCAGGACCGTGCCCGGGGTCAGGTTCCGCGGGTTGACGATGCCGTTGGCCGCCGCGATGTGCCGCCACAGGCGCGGGTCGCCGTACTCCGCGGCGGCGATGCCGTGCAGGGTGTCGTTGCGCCGGACCGTCCATGTCTTGTCCACGTCGGCCGAGTGCAGCTCCCGTTCCCTGAGCTGCGCGTCGGTGAGCGACTCGACGAAGGTGCAGGAGACCGTGGCCCGTACCGGTGTGCCGTCGGCCAGGAACATCGTGAAGCGCTCGTCGAGCTGGGTGAGCACCCCGGTGAAGATCTCGGAGAAACTGCCCCAGGAGAGCGTGCACTGGGGCGGGCGGTGCAGTTCGGTGTCGACCTCGGCCAGCAGGGCCACCCGGCCGGTCAGCGCGGTGACATCGGTCGAGTCGCCGGTCTGGAACGGGTTGGCCGGGGTCACGAACGAGGTCACCCGGGACCAGGCCGATGCCTGGGCCCTCGACTCGTAGGTGTCGAAGAACAGAACGACGGAGAGCGTCGCGGGTTCCACGGTCCCGAACTCGTGCTGCAGGCCGCCCCACGTCCACGAACCCCATGCCTGGTCGGGCGCCTCCCAGACGACCGACCGCGACCTGCTGATCTCGTACGGGTTGAACAGCGCCTCGATCGGGCCGTTCTCGGCGCAGTCGGCCCCGTCGTGCGAGATGGTCAGCTTCTGCAGGCCGCCGCCGCCCGGCCCGGCACCGAGCAGGGTGCTCGCCAGGGCCGCCTTGTTGAAGGTCATCGGTTTCCTCCTCGGCGTTCCGCCTCGACGGCCATCCGCTGGGCGATCCGCCGCTGTACCTGGTCCGTGAGACGTCCGAGGTCCACCGCGGCGGCCTGCGCCGTGTCCGGCCGCCCGGTGCCGTGCCCGGTGCGGGTGGGATGCCCTGCCGGGCCGGGGCGCCCGGCGGCCACGGGGGACCCGGTCCGTGCCGGGCCCGGGGCCGGCGGCCCCGTGGGCACGCCGTCCGCCGGCCCCCCGGAAACACCGGGTGCGGGACGGCCGGGGGTGACCGCCGCCGGCGCACCGGCCCCGGTCCCGTGCAGCGGCATGGGTCCCACCGGCCGGGTCTGCGGCTGCCGTGCGAGGACCGCCTCGGCCGGAGCCGTCCCGGCCGGCCGCGGCGCACCGGGGGCCCTGGAGTACCGGACCGGCGCGGGGCGCGCGGCCACGGCCGGGAACGACACGGGAGGGGCCGGCTGCGGGACGGCCGGAGCGGCCGGTGCGGAGTCGGCCGGTGCGGGGCGGCCGGAATCGGCGGGCGACGGACGGAGCACCGGACCGGCCGCCGACGGGCCGGACGGCTGCGGGCCGGAGGGAGCGGGCCGGGGCTCCGGGGGGCGGGGCGCCGTCGTGCGGCCGGTGGCGAACGGCATCTGCGGCGCCCCGGAAACCGCGCGGCCCGGCAGCGGGCGGCCGGGGACGCGCCCGGTGTCCGGGGCCGCCGCCCGCCGGCCATGGGGCTCCGCCACCGTGACGGGCGCGGAAGGGCCCGGCCACGGCCCGGGTCCCGTACGGGACGCCGGGGAGACCGCGGTCCCGCGCCCGTCCCCGGGCGTCTCACCCGTCGTGCCCGGTGCCGCCGGAGTGCGCGGTGCCGGGCCGCGGGCGCCGGAATCCGCCGGTGTGCCGGGGCGCACCCCGGCGGCGGCGGGTGCCGGGCGGGACGCGGCCGGTCCGTCCGGGGCCTGCGGCGCGGGACGTGCCGGGACGACCGGCCGGGACCCGGCCGGCGCCGACGGGGCCGGACCGGCCGCGGGAGGCCGCTGCCCGGCGGACCGCGCGTACACGACAGGCACCGCCGAGGCGGCGTACGACTCGGGGACGACATACCGGGAGGCCAGTTCGGCGAGCGGGAGCCCGGCCGTCATACCGCCGTGCCGGGCGAGTACCGCCCGGCCCTGGCCGGGGTCGGTCACCCCGGGGCGCAGCGCCCGCCGCGACAGCCGGCGCACCAGCGCCGGGTCGAGGTCCGTGTCGTCCTGCATCTCGTTCTTCCTGTCAGCGGGCCGTCTCGGCGATGCCCTGGCCCAGGGCGAGGGCCTGGCCCAGCAACGGCTTGGTCAGGCCCTCGTGCACCAGTTCCAGGGCCTCGAAGCCGACCTCGTCGCTGCCGGCGTGGAAGGTCGGTCCGGTCCAGGCCACGGGCAGCGCGTTGCGGAAGTTCCACCACATCACCGGGATCCGGCGCCGGTCGAGCAGGGCGATCGTGCCGTTCTTACGCCGGACGACACCGCGTGCGGTGTTGTCGTACCAGTTCCAAAGCTCGCTGATCGCGCTCAGCCCGTGCCGCAGCACCAGGTGCGAGGGGCTGGCCACGCCGGGGAGCTGGTGCACGAAGTCGTTGACGCCGCCCTCCCGGTAGGGCTCCGTCTCGATCCGGCTCTCCAGTCCGCTGACCTCGGTGAAGCCGCCGACCAGCAGGCCCTCGATCTCGACCGCGAAGTTGAAGGCGGGGAACGGGTCCGGCAGGCGCAGCCCGGTCCAGTTGCCCACGGCGGCGGGTGCCCAGCTCAGTCCGAGCGGGATCCCGGTCGATGTCATCGGCGCATCCCTGTCCCTCCCTGTTCATCGAGCCGCTCGTTGATACGGGCGATCTCGGCTACCCAGCGCTGACGTTCGTGGTGGTCGAGCTGCATGATGTCGTGATAGGGCCAGTGGAAGTGATAGGCCACGTACGCTACTTCCTCGTGCAGCCGGTCGAGGGAGTAGCGCGTCATCCCCCCGGCGCGGGGGGCTCCACTTCGAACGTCCCGCTGCAGTGCGGACAGTCCACCTGGAGCCGGGGGTGCCCGTTGACGTTGATGCGCTGGTAGAAGTCCTGCAGATAGGCCAGATCGCCCGAGTACAGGTTCTCCACCGTGTGGGTGTTGATGTGTTCCAGGGCGCCGAGCCGTGTGATCACCCGGGTCAGCAGGATGATGACCAGGTAACCGGGATTCGACCGGACCCTGGGGTCCTTGATCGGCTCGATCTCGTCCAGCGCGGTCGACATCCGCATGGTGCCCTCGCGGTGCACCGTGCCGTCCGGTGCGACCAGGCCGTGCGGCAGGGTGAACGGGAACTCGGTCCGGCGAGCCTGGGCGGTGCCCGCTAGTTCCACTGGTCGACCTCGATCCGTTCACAGGCGAGGATGAGCCGCTCGACGGCGATCTCGTCGCTGGTGGCGTTCAGGCTCGGCCCGGACCACGACTTCGGCCAGCACTCGAACAGGTTCCAGGTCACCCTGGGGCTGCCGTGCTGGTCGAGCAGGGTGATCGACACGTTGTGCCGTTCCACGGTGCCCTTCATCACCCTCTCCCGCCATTCCCACAGCTTGCTGTCGTTCGTCACACCGCGGCTGAGCGTGATGTCGCCGTACGTGTTCAGACCGGGGATCTTCCGATGGGCCAGGTTCGCGTCCGTGCCCTCACGGTATTCACTGGCCTGCTGGCTGCTGTCCAGCCCGGAACACTCCCGGAAACCGGCCCGGGTCATACCGTCTAGCTCCACCGCGAAGTTGTAACCGGCATAGGGGTCGACCCTGTCCACAACCGCACCTCCTTCTCGTTCCTGCCGAAAACGTTCACGCCGCGTCGACCGTCACACCGCTCGCCCCGTGGATGACCCGTACGGTCACGAACTCGGCGGGCGCGGTCGGTGCCACACCGATCTGCGTCACCACGATCCCGGCCTCGACGGCCGCCGGGGGATTGGTCTCGTGGTCGCACTTGACGAAGAACGCCTCGGCCGCGGTACGGCCCTTCAGTGCGCCACGCTGGAACAGTCCGTCGAGATAGGCGGTGAGTTCCCGCATGATCCGTATCCAGAGCCGTATGTCGTTCGGCTCGTGGACCAGGCCGGTCATGAACCGCTCGACCCACCGGCCGATGGTGCCGACCAGGCGCCGCGCGGTCACGTCCCGCCAGGCCGGATCCACGGCGAGGGTCCGCGCGCCCCAGACACGGACACCCCTGCCGGGCAGCGCCCGCAGGCAGTTGACGCCCTGTCCGTAGAGCGTGCCCACATCGGCCGCGGCGATGTCCGTCTGGAGATCGAGGACGCCCTCCACCACGGCGTTGGCCGGCGCCCGGTGCACACCGGACCGCTGATCGCCGGCCGCGTACCCGCCCGCCACGTGCCCGGACGGCGGCTGCAGACGCATCTCCCCGTTGCCCCCGGGCACCCACAGCCACGGGTGGTAGAGGGCTCCGAAAGCGCCGTCGGTGCCGGTCAGCGCCGCGCACTGGGCCGTGACCACCGCCGGGTCGGCCGTGGGCACACCGTCGAGCAGGGCGAACCGGCCACCGTGTTCCCGGCAGTGCCGCAGGAGCGCCCGCTGCTGGGTGAGCACCGGTCCCGGTGCGCCGTTCACCGGCCAGGGCGCGGCCGTGACGATGTCGGGGGCACAGACGAGATCGACGTCGTCCTCCAGGCCGTCCAGCGCGTCCAGCGCGGCTTCCAGCGCCGTGCCGGGCGGCTTCGACTCGTCGAGCGGCACGACGTGGCACACGATGCCTCCGTTGTCGAAGAAGCCCCGGACCGCGTCGGCCAGGAAGCCGACCGGGTTCCCGCCGTAGGCTGCCTCGAACTGCGGCCACAGCGTCAGCCGTTGCGGCGTGATCGGTCCGCCGGCCGTGCGGCCGAGGAAGGCGGGCACCCCGGTGAGGAAACTCGGCGGCGACGGCGGGAAGACGTCCTCGCGGATCACGCCCGGAGGCGGTTGCTGAGTCATGGTCTCGTCCGGCAAGGGGCTACTGGACCCCGCCGGCCCACTGGCTGATCCGGAACACCACGAACTCGGCCGGGCGCACCAGCGCCACACCGATCTCGACCACGAGCTGGCCGGCCTCCCGGACCGCCTCGGGGTTGACGGTCTCGTCGCAGCGCACGTAGAACGCCTGTTCCGGGGTGTTGCCCAGGAGGGCGCCGGACGACCACACGGTGGTCAGGAAGGCTCCGACGTTGCGGCGGATCTTCGACCAGAGTTCCGGCGCGTTCGGCTCGAAGACCGCCCACCGGGTGCCCTCGTCGACGGACTCGCGCAGGAAGTTGAAGAGTCTGCGGGAGCTGATGTAGCGCCACTCGGGCTGTGCCGCGCCCGCCATCGTGCGGGCGCCCCAGACGGTGACGCTGCCGTCGAACCTGCGGATCACATCGATGCCGTCGGGGTTGAGACCGGCCTGCCCCTGTCTGCCGACGAGTGTCTCCAGGCCCAGAGCGCCTCGGATCACCTCGTTGGCGGGCGCCTTGTGCACACCGCGCTCGGTGTCGACCCTGGCGTAGACCCCGGCGAGGTGGCCGCTGGGCGGCTGGTAGACCGGGTTGCCGTCCGCGTCCTCGGCTCCGACGTCGATCCACGGGTAGTAGATCGCCCCGTAGCTGCTGTCGCGGGTCCCGCCCTGGATCGCCGCCTTGGTCAGCACGGTGGTCCGCCGGCCGTCGAGGATCGCGAAACGGTCCTGGAGGTACGGGTTCTCGCAGTGGTCGAGGATCGCGCCCTGCACCGCGTCGCTCACCGCGCCGGGGATCGCGACCAGGGCGATCTCGTCGATCACGGTGAAGGTCTCCAGCGCGGCGATCAGGCTCGCGTCCGTGCGGTCCGCGTCCTCGCCGGGCGCGACCCGGGTGACCCAGCACCGGCCGCCGCCGTTGTTGAAGAAACCGTAGACCGCGTGGGCGAGCGTGCTGTTGCCCGGCTGGATGTCGCCGAACAGGTTCCTGAACGTCTCCCAGCCGTCCACCAGTTGTGCCACGCCCGCGAGGGCCGGGGTGGCGAAGTCGGCGGGCTCGGGGGTCCCGTCGGTCTTCAGGCCCGAACGGCCCGGGAGCAGCGGCATCGTGACCGTGTCGTCGACGACGCCCACGAAACCCGCGGTGCTGGTTCCCGCACCGGCGATCGGTTTGATCGCCGAGGGGACCTCTTCGACATAGACACCCGGTGCGAGGTATTGCGGCATGTGCGGGTACTCCCCCTTGTCATGACTCGTGGTCCACGCCCAGGCCGACCCGGACGGCCGTCCCGGTCACCTCGGGGCCGACGTCGGTGGATGTGAAGACGTCGACGCTGAGCGTGACGCCGTAGTGCAGGGTGGCCTTCGGGCGTCCGCCCATGGCCTGCCAGAACTCGCCGATGCCCTGCAACCGGCTCTCGGCGGTGACCCGTGCCGGCAACGGGGGCTCCTGCCCGGCCAGTTCGCCGCGCAGATACTGCCGCGGAATCTCCCGGTGGCGCAGCAGCACCTTCATCACCTCACCGAGCATGCGGTGCTCGTCCTGTGCGGGACTGGGCGCGCTCTCGTTGGGCCAGGCGGTGATCAGGTAGGAGCACAGCACCCGGGCCGGCGCGCGCTTCTGGGTGATCATCCCGGACGTCTGCCGGGTGGTC
The DNA here is from genome assembly GCF_040644295.1 of Streptomyces sp. NPDC047000. Lineage (NCBI taxonomy): Bacteria > Bacillati > Actinomycetota > Actinomycetes > Kitasatosporales > Streptomycetaceae > Streptomyces > Streptomyces sp. NPDC047000. The sequence continues at coordinate 544,780 of NZ_JBEYWE010000002.1, read as the reverse complement.
TCCCACTGGTTGGTGCGCAGTTCGTGGTTCTCCCGCACGTCGTAGAGGAAGAAGGCGACCGCGGGCAGAGTGACGCCGGACGGCGGGAACTGGTCGTCGGGGGTGGCGAAGCTGACGGCGACCCCCGGCAGCGGCAACTCGGCCTCCACGAGAGCGGCGAGCGTGGTGTCCAGGTCCTGGAACATCGCCCCTCCTCCGTCGGTGCCGGCCGCTTCGAGGAGAGTTGTACGCGACGCCCGTCCCACGGGTGTCTGCCGGGGCGTCTTCCGCGGCGACTCGGTTCCGCCGCCGGGCCGCCGCAGGGTGGCCGCCGGGCCGCCCAGGGTCGCCGCCGGACAAGGACACCGCCCGACGGCGGCCCCGGGCACCTCGCGGCGGTTTGTCCGACGGTGCTTCGGACCGCCCGGACGCTCGGGCCCGTGGGAGGCGTGTGTCCGCCGTCGCCGCGGACCGCCGAGGGTCACAGACCGCCCGGGCTCCCGGCCGCCGCCGGCGGACTCGCCGTGATCCGACCGGTCGGCTGCACGGCGGCCGTCGGTGTGCCGCCCCGGTGGGACGACGGGAGGGGCGCGGTCTCAGCCCCGGTGGTCCCGGGGCCGGGCCGTCCGGCGGTGGAAAAGCTCACGAACGGCGGCCGGCCGCCTTCCCGTCGGCCCGGCAGGCCCCGGCCGGCCCGGCAGCGGGACCACCGCCGGTTCGGGGACACGCCGTGGGAACACCGCCGGTTCGGGGACACGCCGTGGGGGCACCGGCAGCCGTCACCACCGCCAGCGCCATGTGGTCCACCTCTTCTCGTGGACGTCGTTGGCGGTCCGACCGTCCAGGCGGGGCCGTCGCCCTCCGCCGCTTCCTGCCCCGCGTTTCGTGATCCGGGCGCCGCTGGACCGGTCCGGCCTCACGACGCTGTTCGAGGGGTCCTGGTCGTTGTACCTGATGTCGGTCCGGTATCCGATCCGCCAGTCGACGTAGTCGAGCAGGACCGTCCGGCCCGTGCCCGCGTTGTGCACCGCGAGCCAGGTCCGGAACTGGTCCTCACCGCCGGTCCCGACCAGTTCCTGCTGGTCCCGGCCCTCCCCCACCGTCCAGTTGGCGAACGTGGTCGGTGTGTCCTGCGTCAGGGTCGTCTTCTCGCTCGGGGACTGGCGGTCGAACCTGGCTTCGAGGTACGGCCTGGGACCAGGGTTGGACCACGGTCCTTCCTCCCCGGCCCCGTCTCTGACGGGCACGCCCGGGACGAAGTCCGTATACAGCTTGCGCTGGTTCCCGGAGTCCGGGACGGACGGGCTGTAATAGAACTTCCTGGCCGACTTGAAGACGGTCTGGACGAACCCGACCGTGTAGCCGGCGACGCGGTCGGCCGGCCCCTCTGCCGTGACCGTCCCCCTGGCCGTGAAGCCGCCGCCCATCTGGCTCTTGAAGCCCTGCACGCCCAACGCCAGCGTCCGTGGCTTCAGCCTCCCGTCGATGGGCCCGGCGGGCACCGTGAAACTCACGTCGGTGGACGTGAACGTGACCCTGTCGTCCGCCGCGCCGGCCTGGCCGTCCGCGCCACGCCGTCGGTTCCCGCCGCGCGCCGCCGGGGCGTCCGTCGTCGTGAACCGCGCCCTTCTCTCGGCCGCGCGGAAGCCCCCGCCCGAGAACCGCGCTCCGGCGCCCTGCCCGCTGGAGCGGGCCACGGCGTCCGAGGACGCACCACCGCGGGTACCGGCCGGGCTCGCGCCGCCGAGACCGGCCCGGCCGGCGAACACGGCAACGCCCTTCTCGGACGGTGCCGGTCCACCGCGTCCGCGCCGTTCCTTCCCCGGGGCGGCCTTCCGCTCCGGCACCTGTGCCGTGCCGACCGGGCCCCGGCCCGGCGACCGGGCGGGCGGTACGGCGACCGGGCCACCGGCGCGCGTCCCCCGTACGGCCTCGCCTGCGCGGCGGTTGCCGTACGTGCGGTGCAGGAGGAGCAGCGCGGCCCGCGGATCCGCGGGCCGGTGCGTCTGCGGCGCCGGGGCCGGGGCGGCGGTGGCCGCCTTCCGCGCGGGGGTGACATCACGCTGGGGGATACGCACGCGAAGCGTCCTTTCCGGTCGTGGCGCCGGATTCGAACTCTCCGGCGGCCAGGATCTTGCCCATCTTCTGGTACTCGCGTCGCGTGGCCCGGAGCAGGTGCTCCATGGTGACCGTGCCGCCGTCCGCGGCGGCGAGGAACGCGCCGGCGAGGGCGATGTTGCGGATGTTTCCTCCGGGCAGGTCGATCCGGCGGGCGAGGAGATCCAGGTCGAGCCCCCCGTCCAGGGGAGTCTCGGCGGGCCAGATCTGCTCCCAGATACGGCGGCGGTCCTCGGCACCGGGAACGGGGAAGTCGATGGTGACGTGCAGACGACGGACGAAGGCGTCGTCGAGGTTCTTGCGCAGGTTGGTGGCCAGCACGACCACCCCCTCGTGCTGTTCCATCCGCTGCAGCAGATAGCTGGTCTCCAGATTGGCGTACCGGTCACGCGCGTCACGCACCTGGGAGCGTTTTCCGAACAGGGCGTCGGCCTCGTCGAAGAACAGCACGGCGTTGCTGGTGGCGGCCTCGGCGAAGATGCGGGACAGGTTCTTCTCGGTCTCGCCGATGTACTTGCTCACCACGGTCGAGAGGTCGATCTTGTAGAGGTCCAGGCCGAGTTCGTGGGCCAGGACGTCGGCCGCCATGGTCTTGCCGGTGCCGGACGGCCCGGCGAACAGTACGGCCAGCCCCCGCCCGTTGGCCAGTTTCCGTTCGAAGCCCCAGGACTCGTACACCAGGGCCCGATAACGCACCTGATCGGCGGTCTCCCTCAGCTGCTCCATCCGGTCGGCGGGCAGCACGATGTCGTCCCAGCCGTAGTGGGGTGTGATCCGCTGGGCCAGCTCGGCCAGTCCGCGGTTGGACTGCAGACGGCACGCCGCGTACAGGTCGTCCTGGGTGATCCGGGGCGCCCCGGGCGCCCGGGCGTGCGCCAGATTGCGTCCGGTCACCACGGCGTCCCGGATCTGGCCGCCGGTCAGCCGGAACCTCCCGGCGAGCGCGGCGAGATCGAGCGCCGACCGGTCCGCCGTGCCGAGCGCGGTCTCCCAGAGACGGATCCGCTCGGCATGGCCGGGCGCCGGGAACTCCAGCCGGACGAAGGTCATGCCCCGCGGAACCCCGGACGGTTCCCACCTGACGCTGCCGGCCAGGAACGCCGGCGCGGGATGGGCCGCCAGCACGGACAGCAGCGACGCCAGCCGGGAACGCCCCTTCTCGTCGAGGAGGGCGTCGGTGTTCTCCCAGTACATGATCGCGCCCTGGAGCCGCGCCTCCCGGTCGACGGACCGGACCAGGGCGTCGAACTCCTCTGCCGGGCGCTGGGCGAGCAGATCCGCGGACACCGCCAGCAGCGGCGCCTGCCAGTGCGCGGAACAGACGGACGCCGCGCTCTGCCTGCCGACGCCGTAGGGGCCCTGGCAGTACACGACCAGACTGTCGTCGGCGTACTCGCTGAGCCCCGCCAGTGACGCGTCCAGCTCCGGGGGCAGACACAGCTCGTCCAGCGTGACGTGCGGGTGCACGAGCCGTGCGTAGGGCCGCAGCGGCCCGGCCGGCTCGTCGTCCTCCAGCAGGAAACCCGCGATCCGCGGGTCCAGCCGGACGGCGCGGCCGAGCACGGAGGGCGTGTCCGCGGTGGACTCCTCGGTGAGGACGACGAGACCGTGCTCGACCAGCGGCGCCGACGGCGCGAACCGGGTCCGTGCGGCGGTCTGCTCCGCGCGGTCGGCGCAGACCGTGTCGAGGACGAGGCCGATCGTCGGCAGCCGCCGGGTCATGTCGTCGTGCAGATAGCCGTACAGCCGCTCGTAGCGGCGGTCGATCTCGGGAGCCAGGCACATGACGACGATCTCGATGTCGAAGGGGTGCAGGCCGAACATCCCGGCCAGCTCGACCAGCCGCAGCCGCACCCCGTCCTGCACGCTCCGCGTCACGCGTTCGGCGATCTCCTCCGACAGCCTGTCCAGCTCCGGGCCGCCTCCGTCGCCGTCCGCGGGCGGTCCGCCGTGCGTGCCGTCCAGCAGCGCGTCCACCTCGGTGTCCGTGACGAACAGCGCGGAGAGTCCGTCGGCGCTCTCACGACGGGCCTGGTACCGGGCGCGCCGGACCTGTCTGCCCAGCAGTACGTCGAGACGGGCGAGTTCGGCCGTCAGGTGCTGTGCGGAGCCGTCGTAGCCCGGACCGCTCATGGTGTCGTGTCCCTCGTCCCCGTGGTCCCCGGCCGGTCCCCGCGTCGGATCCGGCGCGCCCTCCGGCACCGTGCCGGACACGCCGGACGCGCCGGACGAAGGTAACCGGGAGGAGCCGGCCGGCACGGTCTCGGCGGGCGACGAGGTCCTCTGTACCGGGACGGTGTCCAGGGGAACAGGGCCGCTCTGCCGGCGGGGATCGCCGGGGCCCGCCGCGCCGCGCACCGCGTACACCTGTGGTGCGGCTGCCCCCGCCCGTGCGGACACCAGCAGGACGTCCTCGGCCCGGTCGGCCCGGATCCGCTCGTAGAGGACCGTCGTGTCCGCCGACGGCCCCACCCCGAACTCCTCGTGCACCACCGATGTGCACTGCTCGTACTGGCGCAGCGCGGCCGTGCGGTCGCCCGCCGCGTAGTGCAGCCGCATCAACTGCCGGTGGGTGTGCTCCCGGGCGGCGTCGTGGCGGAGCACCTCCTGCCCGAAGCCGACGCCCTTGGCGTAGAGTCCGCGTGCCTCGCAGTGTCCCATCAGCTGGTCCAGCATCGTCAGACGGGCGTGCCGCAATCGGTCCCGCTCGTGGTCGCACCAGTCGTAGTACGACGTGGCGAGCAGGTCCCCCCGGTACAGGTCGAGCGCGCCCTCGACCTCCTCGGCCTGGCCGTCGGAGAGCGCGACTCCCGGCGTGTCACGCACGGCCGCGTATCGCTCGTCGAACACGTCCACGTCCAGCCAGCAGGACGCGGCGGGGTTGATGCTGATGCCACCGGGATCGACCACGACGAGTTCGTCCGCCGCGGCCTGTCCGGCCGAGCGGTTCTGTACGGCCGTGTTGAGCCGCCACAGGGTCTGCCGCAGGTACTTCCGGGCCGTGCCGGGTTCGGTGCCCGGCCACAGCAGCTCGCAGATCATTTCACGGGTGTGCACCCGGTCGTGGTGGACGAGCAGGCAGCAGAGGAGTTCAAGAGCCTTGCCGGGCGGAGTGACCAGGGGCCGGCCACCCCGCTGGAACGAGACCTCGCCGAAGAGCCTCGCCTGTATGCCGTGCACCACATATCCCCCTCGAACCACGCCGGTCTCCCCCAGCCGGCGTTCGGACAGCGCCCGCACACGACGCGGGAACAGGTGCGTCGCAGACAACGCCTCTGCACATCAATAGAGTTGAGTGCCCGTCGAAAAATACCGCAGCTCTTCACACCTTCCGCGCAGGTTGAGAAGACTCACCAGGACACGGCGGCCACGGCGTGATCCGCCGTCCGGACGGGCGGCACGGCGGCGCGGGACCGGGTGTCCGGCGCCCCTCGGTCACGGACTCCCTGTCCCGCGGCCACCAGCGTCCGAGCGGACGTACGGAGGTGACAGGCCGTGGTCTGCTTGCGGCAACCCGGGGCTGTGGGGCTCCCGTTGCCCTACCTTGGGCCTATGGCGCCGCATCACCACAGTGACCGTCCGTGGCGTGTGCGAGTCGACGACCAGGAAGGCACCCCTTGGGGCGCCGGAGTACTGCTCGACGACCGGCATGTGCTCACCTGCGCGCATGTCGTCCGGGACGCCGGTGCGGATCCCGGCGGCACCACGCCCCGGGTCCGGATCAGCAGTGTGGCGTGCCGTCCGGAGTGGGCCCGCACCGCGCGCGTGGCCCCGGGCACCTGGGTGCACGAGCACGGCACCCAGCGCGGCGACGTGGCGCTGCTCGAACTCGACGAGCCGGCCGGCTGCGGTACCCGGACCACGCTGTGGAAGGCGCCCCTGTCCGGCGGCACCGTCCAGGTGTACGGCTTTCCCCGGGACACGCCGTTCGGCATGGGCGCGGAGGCACGGCTGGCCGGGTCCGGGCACCGGCAGGGCGAGTGGGGCCTGCTGAAGCGGGTGCGCCAGGGCGACCCGTGGATCGAGCCGGGCTACTCGGGCGCCGGTGTGGTGGCGGTGGACGGCGAGTTCGGGAACCGGGTCATCGGCATCGTGGTGGCCGACTACCTCGACGGCGACGCCAAGGCGGCCTGGATGCTGCCGACCGAGACGATCCTGACGTACCTGCCCCGGACGGAGGAATTCACCGGCGGCGACCGCAACGACGAACTGGGCCCCGCGCACGGCGAGTTGCCCGGCGACGTGCTGGGCGACCCGCTGCGGCTCGCACTGACCCAGGAACTCACCCGGCTGCTCGACGGCGGCTGGTGCGGCACCGTCGTCGTCGGCACCGGCGGCACCAGCGCCGTGGGCGACTCCTGGCTCGTCCGGCTGGTGCGCACGGCCGATCCGGCGGCCCGGGCGGGCGTCTCGGACGCCGAACTCGCCACCGTCCCCGGGGACACCGTCCTCGGACTCGGCACCATCGACGCCGCCTACGACGCGCGGGGCAGGTCGGCGGCCGACCTCAGCGGCTATCTGACCGGCCGGTTCGGGCTCCCCGGCGGCGGGATCCCCGACGTACGGCGGCAGTTGCTGCGCCGCAGACCGCCCGCCTGTCTGGTGGTGGGCGGCGTCGACCGGGCCCGGGACCCGGAGGACCTGGTGAGGGAACTGCTGGGGCAGCTGGCCGCCCGCGCCCGGTCGCGCGGGATCCGCCTGGTCCTCGGCTTCGAGGGCGCCCCGCCGCCCGGCCTGGCCTACGACGTCGCCCTCGACCCCGAACCCCTCCACGGGGACGCCGACCCGGGCGTGAGCGCCGCCGAGGCCCAGCGGGCCGTCGCGGACCTCGCCGCACAGGAGAACGCCGCGTCCGCCCTGTACCAGGAGCACGGCCTCCAGTTCTTCGCCGCGCCCCGGCTGCCGCCCCTGGCCGCACCCCGGTTACGGGTCCGGCTCGCCGTGGCCCGCGCCACGGAGCCCAGCCCCGAACTCACCGCGATCCGCGACCAGGCCGACGCCGCCCGGGCCGCGGCGGACCGGTTCCGGCGCGACCTGCTGCGGCTGGTCACGGCCCACGAGGACCTCACCGCCTCCCTGGAACTGCACCGCGTCCGGGCGGCACGGTACTTCGGCGAGGAGGACCGGCGGCTCGCCGAGCGGCACGCCCCGGCCGCCCGCGCGCTGCGGACCGCGCCCGTCGACCTCGGCGCGGCGAGCCGGCTGGTCAGGCAGTACATCGACGAGGTCGACCGGCGGTTCGAGGAGGAGGGCGACAGATGACGACGAGCGGTCAGAGGTGCAACCGGCCCGACTGCGGGCGCGGCACGGTCGACGACCAGGGGTTCTGCGACGCGTGCGACCGGCAGCCGCTGCCGCCGTCCCAGGCTCCCTCCCCGTCCCAGCCCCGGTCCCCGTCTCCGCCCCAGTCCCTGCCGCCGGGGCCTCCGGCGCGGGGCGGTGCGGGTGTCGGCGTGGCGCAGGTACGTCCGGACCCCTGGTACGGCCTCGGTCTGGTCGACTCCGTCGAGGCGTCGGAGGCATCGGAGGCATCGGAGGCGCCGGAGGACGCGAGGACGCCGCGGGCACCGGCGGGTCCGTCGGAGCCGGTCGCCGAGGCGCACCGGTTCTGCCCCGACCCCGCCTGCGGACGGCCGGTGGGCCGTGGCCACGCCGGTGGGCCGGGCCTGACCGCCGGTTTCTGCCCGCACTGCGGCACCCCTTTCGACTTCACCCAGCCGGGCGGCCTCACCATCGCCGGCCGCTACGACGTCCAGCGCGTCCTCGGCTCGGGGGCGTACGGCGCGGCCTACCTCGCCCGCGACCGCAACCTCATGACCGACGTCGCCGTCAAAGCCCTGCACCGGTCGGTCGCCCGCACCGCGGAACGGGAACGGGACGTCCTGGTCCAGCTCCGGCACGACAGCATCGTCCGCATCCTGGGCTACGAGCAGGAGGGCCCGTACCTCGTCCTCGAGTACATGCCCGGCGAACCGCTCTCCGCCCGCGACGGCGACCGTCTCGAAACCCTCCTCGCGCACGGGATCCGCATCCTTCAGGCGCTCGACTACCTGCACGCCCGGGGTCTCCTGCACTGCGACGTCAAACCCCTGAACATCATCCGCTTCCGGGAGGAGAGCCCGGCGGGCGCCCTGGACAGGGTGCGGCTGATCGACTTCGGCGCGGTGCGCAGCCGGACCCGGGACACCGGCCGGGTCGTGGCGTACACCAGGGCGTACGCGCCGCCGGAGAGCGATCCGGAACATCTGCGCCCCACCCCCGGCTTCGATCTCTTCGGGCTGGGCATGACGCTGCGCGAGGTCTGCCGCTCCCGCTGGACGGACCGCTCCGCGCCGGGCGTCGATTCGCTCCATCTGCTGCTGGACCGTGCCACGCACCCCGAGCCACGGCGGCGGTTCGGGTCGGCGCGGCAGTTCGCCGAGCAGCTCAGCGGGGTCGTCCGGCAGGTCGTGGCCGCCTCCCCGGCACATCGTCAGGTGTCCCGGGCGTCGGCCCTGTTCGGCTCGGCGCCGGAGGCACTGCACGGCGGTCTGGGCAGGGCCCGGCCGCTGGCCCACTGGGTCGGGGCGCGGCCGGACGGGGCGGCTGCGCTGGAGATGGCCGCGCCGTTCTCCGCCCCGGAACCCGGTGACGTCGCGGCGGCCCTTCCCGCTCCGCTGTCCGATCCCGACGACCCGGACGTCACGGACCCGGCGGGCGGCGCGCTCGCCGCGAGCCGGCTCGCCCTGCGCAGGAGGGACGCCGCGGAGGCGGCCGGGCGCCTGGCGGCGGCGGGCCTGCCCGAGGGGCACTGGCTGGCCGACTGGTACCACGCCCTGACCGCTCTCGCGGAAGGGTCTCCGGGACGGGCCGCCGAGGTGCTCACCCAGGTGCGCAGAGCCCTGCCCGGTGAGCTGATACCGCACCTCGCCCTCGGTCTGTGCGCCGAGTTGCTCGGTGACCGCACCGTCGCACGGTCGCACTACGACACGGTCTTCGGCACCACACCCGCACTCGGCGCGGCCGGTTTCGGCCTGGCCCGCATGCTGCTGCTGGCCGGTGAGCGGGCGAGGGCGGTGGAGGTCGCCGAACAGCTGGCCCGGGAGTTCCGCTACGAACGCGAGGCGCGGGTGGCGTCGGTACGGCTGCGCGTGATGGTCCTCGCCGATCCGGCCCACCCGATGCCCACCGCGGACGACGTGGCCCGGGCCAGGGCGGCCCTGCCCGGTCTGGACGTGACCGGGGCGGCCGCCGCCGCGCTGGGTGCCGAGATCCAGTACGCGGAGTTCCTGCACACCGGCGACCGGAAGGAGCTGTCCGACGCGATCCGCGCACTCGGCCCGCACGCACCCACCGAACGCGAGTTCACGGCGCTGGTGGACCTGGCGAACCGGCTGCGTCCGGCGCTGCGCTGGAGACGCCCGCGCGGGCACGGCGGATCGGGGCGTTCCCGTTCCGGAGCGGCACCCGGCGTACTAGGCTCGTGACACGCTCCGTCGAGGAGGCGGGCACGTTCCGTAGCGGGAGCACGGTCCGGGGCGCGCACGTTCGTCGCGGAAGCACGGTCCGGGGCGCGCACGTTCGTCGCGGAAGCACGTTCCGGGGTGTACGCACCTTCGGCGGTGGGCGGCGAGGGATCGGGGGATCCGGGTGGGGGACAGCTCGCCCTTGGGGCTCGGCTTCACACTGGAAGTGCATTCGACCACGGACGTCCCCGCCGACGGCCGGCGCGCGGACGCCCTGGTCACCGTCCGGGCCCGGGAGGTCGCCGGGGGCGCCCCGCAGCGGCCCGGTGCCGAAGTCCTCATCATGGACCGCTCGTTGTCCATGTCGGGACGCAAACTGGACGAGGCGAAACGCGCGATGTGCGCCGCCATCGACACGCTCCGGGACGGCACCCTCCTGGCGGTCGTCGCGGGCGACCACCGGGCCGAGGTGATCTTCCCGGCGACGGACGGGCTGGCGCGCGTCGACGCCCGGGCCCGGGAGGACGCCAAGCTGCGGGTCGTCGGGCAGTTCCCGGGCGGCGGTACGGCGATCGGCCAGTGGCTGGACCGGGCCCGCCGCCTCTTCGCGTCGGTGCGGACGCCCGGCACGGTGCACCACGCGGTCCTCTACACGGACGGCAAGGACGAACACGAGACGCCCGAGCAGCTCGGCGACGTCCTCACGGCGTGCGCCGACCGATTCGTCTGCCACGCGCGGGGCCTGGGCGACGAGTGGCACCTCACGGAGCTCCTGCGCATCACCGAGGCGCTGCACGGCACCGCCGAGGCCGTGGTCAGCGCCTCCGACCTCGCGGCGGACTTCACCCGTCTGATGCGCGAGGCCCAGCGGATCGTGGTGCCCCGGGTGTACCTGGGCGTGCGCCTCAACAGCCGTTTCCAGCTCGCCGTCGTACGGCAGACCAGTCCCGTCACCGCCGAGCTGACGTCACGCCGGCAGCACGGGGACGAGACGCACGTCCCCCTGGGTTCCTGGTCGCCGGAGACCCGCCGCTACGAGGTCTCCCTCCGCTTCGACCCCGGCAGCCTGACCGTCGACGAGCTCCTGCGCGCCGCCCGGTTCACCCTGCACGCCGAGTTCCCCGACGGGACCCGGCACCCCTGTTCCGAGCCCGCGGCGATGACCGTGTGCCGCCGCTCGACGCCCGGCTTCGGTATCGCCCGCTCCCCCGAACTCACCCGTGTCGAGAACGAGATCGAACTCGGCATGGCCATGCGCGCGTGCGCCGAGGCCCAGTTGGGCGGGGACTGGGACCGCGCGGACCGCGAACTGCGCCTCGCGCTCGGCCTCGCGGAATCCCTCCGGGACACCGAACGGCTGCGGCAGCTGCGCGCGGTGACGGTCGACGGTCCCGATGGCCTGCCCCAGGTGCGGCGGGACGTGCCCCGGGGGCAGATGCTGAAGATCGGCGTCGACTCGACCAGGACCGCGGGCGCCCCGGCCGAGCCGCCGGAACTCCCTCTCGACGACTCCGGCCGGCCCCGCCCCTGCCCGCGGTGCGGTACGTCGCCGTCGTCGCCCGCGGCGAGGTTCTGCGAGAGGTGCGGGCACCGGTTCGGGGACCCGGCCGAGGCCGGCGGCCCGGTGGACGCACGGTGACCGGCACACGGCCGGTGACCGGCGGAGGCGCGGAGACCGGCGCGCCCACGGAGGCCGGCAGACGCACGGTGGCCGACAGACGCACCGCGCCCGGGGGACGGCTGCGGGTGCCGCGTCCGGTCGTGCCGCATCCGGTCGTGCTGCTGCGGTGGTCCCGGGCGGGCGTGCTGGGCATGGTGGCGGTGACGACGCTGCTGTACCTGGTGGTGGCGAACCGGGCCGGGGAGCAGCTCGCGGCGGCCAACCGCACGAGTACGGCCCTCGAGCACATCCGGAGCGCGCACGACCAGGCCCTGGTGGCCGGTGCCGTGCTCAGGGCCGTCTCCCGGACCGGGGCGATCGACCTGACCGGCACCAGCACCGCCTTCGCCACCGCCACCGCCCGGGTGAGCTCCCAGCTCACCTCGGCGACGGCGGGGAACGCGGCCGGTCAGCAGGGACTGAGCCACATCCAGTTCGTCCAGGGCCAGTTGGCCACCTGTGTGAGGCTGGCCGACACGGCGGTCCTCGACGGGCAGGCGGGCCTGGACAGGGCACTCGACGCGCTGGACGACGCCCCGGAGCGGGACGGCGGGCACCCGGTCCCCTTCACCGGCGGTCTCACCCGGTCGCTGACGGATCTCCAGGACCTGGAGGAGACGGCCTACCACCACCAGCTCCACTCCGGCTGGCGCAGCCCCGGCCTCCTGTGGCCCCTGTTCATGGCACCGGCGGCGGTCATGCTGCTGCTGGTGTGCGCGAGCGGCCGGCTCGTCGTCCGCCGTTTCCGGCGGTGGCCCAGCTGGGCGTTCCCCGCGGCCCTGCTGGCCGACGCGTCGGTCGGTGTCCTCATGTGCGTGACCAGACCGCCGACCGCGGCGCTCGTGCTGCCCGTGCTGGCCGCCGCCGGTGCGCTCGCCCATCTCGCCTACCGGCCCCGGCTGGCCGAGTACCGGTTCCCCCGCTCATGAGGAGGCTCACGGCGGCACTGCTGCGCGGCGCCCTGGTCCTCGGGCTGCTCCTGTCGCCGGTCGCGTGCGGGGCGCCGGGGAGGGAGCGGGTGACGATCATGATTCCGTGGTCCGACCGGGAGTTCAGGGCGTTCTACGCGGTCGTCAAGCGCTTCGAGCGTGACCATCCCGGCATCGACGTCGAGCCGCAGGTCACCCGGGCCCTGAACCAGCAGCTGGACGCCGCGGTGGCCGCGGACGCGGAACCCGACCTGGCGGTGCTGCCCAGTGTGGGGGCGATCGCCAAGTACCGGAAGGAGGGGGCGCTGCGGAAGCTGGACATCGGCACGGAGGCGTACGTGCAGCCCTTCCGCGGGCTCGGCATGAGCGGCGGGGACGTCTACGCGGTCCCCGTCAAGGCCGACGTCAAGAGCCTCGTCTGGTACGACGCCCGGTCCACCGACCCGCCGACGGGGAACGTGACCGCGCCGCGTACCGGCTTGGGCCGCTGGTGCCTGGGACTGGAGTCCGGTCCGACCTCCGGCTGGCCGGGCGCCGACTGGATAGCGGACATCCTGCTCTCCGCCCAGGGCCCCGGCCCCTACACCGCCTGGGCCACGGGGACCGGGAAGTGGAACGACGGGCCCGTCAGGGACGCGTGGACCAGGTGGGGGAAGCTCGTGGCGGGCTCCCTGAAGGACGCGCCCACGCGCCACTTCAGCGACGCTCCCGAAGGCACGGCCGGGAAGGGGTGTTCGCTGAGCCACGGCGCCCTGTCCGCGATGCCTTTCGCGTCGGCCCAGGTCACGGACGACCGGTACACGTACGTGCCGTCCTCCCGTGACGCCCTTCAGGTCTCGGCGGACTTCGTCGGACAGTTCACCCGGAACAGGAGCGCCGGCGAGTTCCTCCGGTACCTGGCGGGTACCCAGGCCCAGCAGGCCTGGGTGAACGAACCCGGGTTCGCCCTGTCCGCCGACCATGAGGTGACGGAGTACGGCAACACCGTGCAGGGCCGGATAGCCGCGATCCTCCGCTCCTCCCGGTACACCCTCTGCTTCAGCGCCGCCGACGCGATGGACCCCGATGTGTCCGCCGCCTTCTACCGGGCGGTCCTGGAGTACGCCAACGGGACGGCGCTGACCCCGCTGCTGACAGCGCTCGACAAGGTGCAGAAAGAACTCGGGTACACGGCCGAGCCGTCCCCACCGGTACCGGGCCCGCTCTGCGGCACCCCGGGCTCTCCCTGATCCGCACCGTCCGTCCGGCTCTCCTCGCTCCGCACCGTCCGTCCGATCCGTCCCAGGAGTCCTCATGGCAGACGCCGTCCGGTTCACCCTCGACGACGGCACCGTCGTCCTCGTGGCCCCGCCCGCCCGCTCCGGCACCGGGCCCGTGGGACTGGGGACGCGTCTGGAGAACGCGGGGGAAACCCTCCGCCAGGCGCTGACCCCGATCAGCGCGGCCGCGTCGGAGATGATCGACCAGTTCCGCAGCACCGCCCGGCGGCCCGACGAGGTCGAGGTCACCTTCGGCGTCACCCTGGACGCCAAGCTCGGCGCGGTCCTGGCGAGCGCCAACGGCGGCGCCCACCTGGACGTCACCCTCCGCTGGAGCGGCACGGAGCCCGCCCCGGTTCCGGCCCGCGGTGAGGACGCGGGAGCCCCGGTTCCGGACGAAGAGCACCGCCAGGGCACCGTGCCGGGTCCGTGACCGACCGGTCAGCCGATCACGCGGTCAGCCGGTCAGTCGGTCAGTCGGTCACGTGATCAGTTCGGGTTCGGTGGCCGCGCGGACCTCGGCCTCGGTGACGCCGGGTGCGCACTCGACCAGGCGCAGGCCCCGGTCCGTGACGTCCAGGACGGCGAGGTCGGTGATGATCCGCTGGACCACGCGTTCGCCGGTGAGCGGCAGCGAGCAGTCGTGGACGATCTTGAAGGCGCCGTCCCGGGCCACGTGCTCCATCAGGACGATCACCTTGCGCGCGCCGTGGACCAGGTCCATCGCGCCGCCCATCCCCTTGACCATTTTCCCGGGGATCATCCAGTTGGCGATGTCGCCCCGTGCCGACACCTGCATCGCCCCGAGGATCGCCGCGTCGATGCGGCCCGAACGGATCATCCCGAAACTCGCGGCGGAGTCGAAGAAGCCGGCGCCGGGCCGTACGGTCACGGTCTCCTTCCCGGCGTTGATCAGGTCGGGGTCCTCGTCGCCGTCGAGCGGGTACGGGCCGGTGCCGAGGATGCCGTTCTCGGACTGGAGGACCAACTCCACCGATTCGTCCACGTGGTTGGGGACCAGGGTCGGCAGTCCGATGCCCAGGTTGACGTAGTCGCCGTCCCTCAGTTCCCGTGCGGCGCGGGCGGCCATCTGGTCTCTGGTCAGTGCCATGGTCGTGTCTCACGCTCCTCGTGCCGCGTCCCGGCGGGGCCGGACGGTCAGCCGTTCGATGCCCTTGGCCGCGGCCTGCTCCGGCGTCAGCGGCAGGACGCGGTCGATGTAGATGCCGGGGAGGTGCACCGCGTCCGGGTCGAGTTCGCCGGGTTCGACGAGGTGTTCGACCTCGGCGACGGAGATCCGGCCGGCCATGGCGCAGACCGGGTTGAAGTTGCGGGCGGCCTTGCGGAACACCAGGTTGCCGTGCCGGTCGCCCTTCCAGGCGCGTACCAGGGCGAAGTCCGCGGGCAGGGCCCGCTCCAGCACGTAGGGCGTGCCGTCGAACTCGGCGGTCGGCTTGGGCGGCGAGGCGAGGGCGACCCGGCCGTCGGAGGCGTACCGCCACGGCAGGCCGCCGGAGGCGACGGCGGTGCCGGTGCCGGTCCGGGTGTAGAACGCGGGGATGCCGGTCCCGGCCGCGCGCAGCCGTTCGGCGAGGGTGCCCTGGGGGGTGAGTTCGACCTCCAGTTCACCGCCGAGGTACTGCCGGGCGAACTCCTTGTTCTCCCCCACGTAGGAGGCCACGATCCGGCGGATCCGGCCGCGGTCGAGCAGCTTGCCGAGACCTGTGCCGTCGGTGCCGCAGTTGTTGGAGAAGATCTCCAGCCGCTCCGCGCCGGCCGCGGCGACCGCGTCGATGAGCACGGCGGGGATGCCGCAGAGCCCGAAGCCGCCCGCGGCGATCGAGACCCCGTCCCGGATGCCCGCCACGGCCTCGGCCGCGGTGGCGACCACTTTGTCCACCGTTGTTTCCTTCCTGGTCAGTTGAGCTGGGCGAGCTGGGCGAGGACGGTCTCCGGCGGGGCGTCCGCGGGGATGTCGGCGAGGAGGAAGTCGCCGGACGGCAGCGCCACGCCGTCCCCGTGCCAGAACTCCGGTGGGATCCGCGGTCCGTTCAGCCCGGAGCCGACGACCTTCACGCCCTGTGCGGTGCGGCGGCCGAGCGCCCAGCGGTAGTGGTCGGTCACGTTGACGACCGGCGCGTAGACGCTGTCGTCGGGATGCGGCAACTCCCCGGCGAGCGGGTCGTACTGGCCCGCCCGGGGATCGCATTCGTCGAGCAGCAGCATCGAGACCGGCGGTGCCGCCAACCGCCGCAGCCAGTCGGCGACGTACATCGCGGCGTTCTCCGCGTGGTCGGCGGTCAGGTCGGTGAGCGGACCGGCGCCGCTCAGTTCGTGGGTGCGGGCCAGCCACAGCATCGGGGACGGGATCTGCACCACGAGCGGTGCGGCCGAGGCCCGTGCGACGACTCCGGCCAGTTCCGCGGCGGCGACGGCGGTGGGCTCGTGGGCCAGCAGGGTGCGCAGGGCGTATCCGGTCCGCGACCGGGCGGACAGGGCGGTGCACAGCGCGTCGTCGCGGGTGAGGGCGTCGTCGTAGAGGGCGCCCAGGTCCAGCAGGGTGGTGTCGGAGCGGAGCAGGCCCTGGACCTGGCCGGTGTACTGCGCGAAGGCGACCGGGTCGGTCCACGGGACGGGGCGGCCCTGCAGGACGACCGCGCGGGCGTAGTGCTGGTGGTCGACGATCAGCGCGGTCCGGCGGCCGGAGGGCGGGGCGGCGAGGAGGGCGGCGAAGTCCATGGCCATGGGTGGTTCCCGGGGTCGAGGAGAGGGTCGGACGATCGGGCGAGAGGGTGGGGAGCGGTGCTGCGGTTCACGGCTCCCCACCGGGCGCACCGTGGGTCAGGACTTGCGGCGGACCTCTTCGCCGTGCCGGTCCTCCAGCTCGCGGACCCGCTCCTCCAGTTGGGCGATCTTGACCTCGCGCCGGTCGGGGACCATGACGATCGGGAGGTTCTTCAGCGGGGCCGTCACCCGCTGCGGGCCGTCGTTGGTGAAGACCGTCGCCGTGATGTCGTCGGTGTCCGAGCCCCAGGAGCCGTAGTAGCAGAGGTTCTCGGGCGGCTCGGGGGTGACGAATTCGGCGCAGAACTCGGCGTACGGCTTGCCCCGGCGGAGCCTGGCCGCGCGGGCGGCGGCGCGCGTCGCGCGGGTGCCCGCGGCGTCCAGGCGGAAGGTCTCCGGGTCGTAGCGCACCCCGAAGACGTCCTCGGCGGTCTGCCGGCTGATCCGGCCGAGTTCGGCGTCCTTGACGACGGATTCGGGGAGCCGCTCCAGGGGGTCGCCGTAGCCGCCGCCGGCCCCCTGGCTGATCATGTAGAGCTCGCCGTCCTTGGCGATGTCGAACTGCAGGCCCATGTGGTAGGTCGAGTAGCGGCCGTCCTCGAAGGGACGCTCGTTCATGACCTTCTCGATCGACAGGTCGAACTTCTTGCTGTCCTGGCGGATGTGCTCGTAGACGTTGGTCCCCTTGACCATGGCGAGCGGGTGGGTGCCGCAGCCGTAGCCGCCGTACATGCCGTAGATGGAGGAGAACTTGGCGCCCGAGGTCACCGTCATGAAGCCCCACTGCGGGGTGCCCTCGGCGGCGACGATCATCTCGTAGCCCATGCCGCCGGTGAACTTGCCGAAGCCCATGTTGTCGCGCACCAGCCGCTTGGCCACGAGCTGCATGAAGGGGACCTCCTCCTCCATGACCTCCTGTTCGGCGGTGTCGGCCATCGCGCAGAACAGCGGGGAGACCGCGTCCTCGCCGTCCCGGAAGGGCTTGGCGCCGCCGGGCATGCCGTTGAGGTCCGCGCAGAGGTTGCCGACCATGTCGCCGTGCTGGGTGATGCCGCCCCACAGGAAGGTGTTGATCTGGTTGAACCAGTTCGCGACGACGTTGCTGTACTTCTCCGGGGTGGAGAAGGACATCCGGCTGTAGAGGGCCTGCGCGGCGGAGAAGCCGCGGAAGGACGCCTGGAGCGACTGCCCCATCGGCGCGTCGTAGGAGGCGTCGGCCCAGGTGCCCTCGTCGGAGATGATCTCGATGCAGCTCATGGCCGAGGTGCAGCGCGGCAGGTCGGGCCACCAGAAGGCCAGGATCGCCTGCATGATCATCGATTTGACCGAGCAGAGCGGGCTGTTGATGGCCCGGTTGAGGATCTCCGGGCCCGTGCCGCGCAGGTCGATGGTCATCTTCTCGCCCTTGACGGTCACCTTGCAGGCGAACTTGATGAGGATGTTCTCCTTCAGGGTCGAGTCCATGAACTGGTCGAACCGGTAGACGCCGTCGGGCAGTTCACCGATCCGCCGGCGCACCTCGACGTCGACGTCCTCGACGGTGGTGCGCAGGGCCCCGACGAAGGTGTCGACCCCGACCTCGTCGATGATCCGGTCGACCCGCTCCATGATCTTGCGTACGGCGGTGATCTTCACCTTGAGGTCGGCGAGCTGGAGTTTGGGGTCGCGCACGGAGTGCTGGAGGAAGGTGAGCAGGTCGCGGCGGAGCCGGCCACGCTCGACGATCTTGAACGGGCTCATCCGCAGCCCGTCGTCGAAGGGCGTCTCGGACCCGGAGGGCATCCCGCCCGGCTCGCAGGCGCCGTTCTCGCCCTCGTGGATGGTCGCGGCGACCCAGGCGATGATCTCGCCGTCCCGGATGACCGGCATGATCATCGACTGGTCGGTGTTGTGGATGTTCCCGAACCGCGCGTCGTTGTGGATGAAGCCGTCACCCTCGTGGATGCCGACGGTGGGCTCGTCCTTCCAGTACTTCATGATGTAGCGGATCGGGTGGTGCAGGATCGCGCTGAACGCGATGACACCGTGGCAGGACAGGTAGGAGACGTCCCCGGCGCCGGTGTAGATGGCGGTCGTGAGGTCGCCCCACTTCGCGCCGGGCGCCGCGCCCTGCGCCTCGCACATCTCGTAGCCCTCGTCGAGGGCGCCCGCGATGCGCTTGCGGATGCGCTCGACCTGGAGCCGGTCGACACCGGCCGCGATCGCCCGCTCCTCGTGGGCGGACCTGGGCGCGATGCTGTGGTCGCGCATGATGGCCGGGTCGGGGCCGAGGAAGAGGGTCGTCTCGTCCATGAACCGGTCGACCCATTCCTGCTCCTGGGGAGTCAGGGGTGCGGACGGCCTGTCGTCGATGGTGGTCATGCCGGGGGGCTCCTTCTGTGTCGCTCGCGTGGCGGGTCGGCGGCGTGTACGGGCGTGTGGGCGTGTACAGGAGGTCAGTCCTGGAGGAACCAGACCGCGCCCTGGCTCGTCGGTTCGAGCCGCCAGCCGGGCTCCACGAGGTACGTCGTGTTCTCCGTGGTGACGATCGCCGGACCGGGGACGACGTGCGCCTCGGTGAGGGCGGTGTGGTCGTAGACGGGCGTGCTGACCGTGTCGTCCCGGCCGATGAAGACGACGTCACGGCGGGAGACCTCGGCCGGGACCGTGCGCTCTCCCCCGGCGTCCAGGGACTCGAAGCTCACGACGTCCCCGTCGACGTACGAGGCGACCCGGACGGTGTTGCACCGGATACCGGCCTCCGGAGCGGCGCTCGACGCCCCGAAGCGGTGGCTGTAGACGTCACCGAAGATCCTGATCATGGCGAGGACGTCGGCCACGCCGTTCATCCGGGTGATGTCCTCCAGCGCCACCGCCTGGGTGAGCAGCTGGTTGCCGTAGCGCATGTCGAGTTCGAGCCGGTACCGCACGTCCTCGGCGGCGAAGCCCTGGCGGACCAGGTCCTCGCGTCCCTGCGCCTCCAGTTCCTCGACCACGGCGTTGAATTCGCCGTAGCGGTCGAAGAGCTGACGTGTCGTCGGGTTGTACATCGTGACGTGGACGCCGCGCTCGTGGAAGTGGAGCTGCTTCATGTTCCCGGCACCGCAGGCGGAGAACACCGAGGAGAACGGCGGCGCCAGCACCCGCCTGATCCCCGCGTGCCGGGCGATGCCGCAGGCGTGCAGCGGGCCGTTGCCGCCGTAGGCGAGCATCGTGAAGTCCTCCGGCAGATAGCCGCGGACCCGCAGCTCCTTGCCGATGCCGATCGCCATCTGCTCGTCCACCCCGTCCTTGATCGCCTTCGCGATGTCGAGGACGTCCCGGTCGAGCGGGTCGCAGAGGGTCTCCTCGATGGCGAACCGGGAGCGCTTCGGGTTCAGCTTGATGTACCCGTTGGCGTAGTTGTCCGGGTCGAGGTAGCCGAGGAGGAGGTCGGCGTCGGTCACCGTCGCGCGCAGACCGCCGCGGTCGTAGCAGGCCGGACCGGGGTTGGAGCCGGCCGACTCCGGGCCGATCTTGATCGAGTCGTGGATACGGTCGTACGTGGCGATCGAACCGCCCCCCGCGCCGAGCGTGTCGAGGTGGACCATCGGCACCGAGACGAGCCAGCGGTCGATCGTGGGGAGGAAGTCGTAGTGCTTGACGCCGCCCTCGGGCACGAGGCCGATGTCGAACGACGTGCCGCCCATGTCGGTCGAGATGACGTGCCCGAGGCCCGTCTCGGTCGAGAGGTGCTCGGCCGCCCCGACACCGGCGATCGGGCCGGAGTGGATCGTCTGGAGGGCGTCGGTCGAGTTCATCTGCGCCATGCCGCCGGAGTTGTGGATCACCAGCATCGGCTTGTCGTAGCCGGAGTCGCGCAGGTTGTTCGACAGCTGCGACAGCGCGTGGAACATGATCTCGTGCAGGAAGCCGTCGATGATCGTCGACGTCGCCCGGACGTACTCGCCCTTGCGGCCGGAGACCTGATGGCCCAGCAGCACGGGGATGGCGCCCAGTTCGTGGGCGGGGAACTCCTCCAGGATGATCTCCTGGATCGCGAGTTCGTGGACCGGGTTCTCGGTCGCGTTGACGAGGCTGACGACGATCGCCTCCGCACCGGCGTCGACGAGTTCGCGGACGACCGTGCGCACGTCCTCGTCGTCGAGGCGGGCGACGACCTTGCCCGCCCAGTCGATGCGCTCCTTGACGGAACGGATCATGTGGCGGGGCACGATCGGCTCCGGGCGCTCGGCCGCGGGCAGGTTCTGCTGCATCGAGTAGTCCAGGCCCTCGCCGTAGCCGCGGCCCCGGGAGAGCGGGATCGTGTCCTCGAAGCCGTGGGTGACGATCGCGGCGACCTTGGGGCCCTTGCGCTCGATGAGCGCGTTGGTGCCGAGGGTCGTCGCGTAGCGGACCGAGTCGACCTCCTGGAGGACGGTGCCGCGGTCGAGCCCCGCCCGCCGGCACGCCAGGTCGAGGGCCTCGTTGAAGCCGAGGGCGAGGTTGTGGTGGGTGGTCAGGGCCTTGGCCTCGACGTACTGGTCGTCCCAGACGAAGAAGCAGTCGGTGAACGTGCCGCCGATGTCGACGGAGATGCGCTTCATGGGTGTCCCTGAGGAGTCGGGGGCGGGGCGCCTCGGGCGCGGGCGTTGGGGCGCGGAGGCGGGGTGCCTCGGGCGCCGGGTCGCCGGAGGCGCGGGGCGCCTGGGGCGCGGGGCGCCAGAGTGCCGGGGGCGCCGAGGGGGCGGGTGGTGCCAAGGGGGCACGGATTGCCGGGGCGCGGGGGCGCGGGGGCGCCAAGGGGGCCAGGTCGGCCGGGGCGCGGCGAGGTCAGCGGACGTGGCCGGTGGCCCTGAGGGCCGCGGTGTACTTCTGGGCGTCCTCGCCGGGGCCGTAGGTGTGGACCTCCTCGGGGTCCGTACCGCGTGCCTCCCACTGCGCCCGCAGCGCGGCGACGTCGATGAGCATGTCGACCGTCGGGGGGTGGCCCGGCGGGATGTACTCGGTCTCGATCTGGGTGCCGCAGCCGGGGCAGTAGTACTCGAGGATCCGGCAGTACTCCGGGTCCGGGGAGAAGGTGAACTCGTAACGCTCGGGGTCGATGACCGGCTGGTGGATCTCGCGGGGGTCCCGGTCGTAGACCAGAGTGCCCTCCTTGTAGTTGCCGTGCGCGCTGCCCATGTCCTGGTCACAGACCCGGCACACCCAGCGTTCGGTGCCGAGGTCGATGACGAGGTACTCGGTCATGGGGACTCGCATGGGAGCCTCCTTCGGGGACGGAAGTTTCAGGGATTCGGGAGCCGGGGGCCGGGGGCCGGGCGCCGGGCGCCGCAGGTCAGAGCGTGTCGTTGAGCAGCAGGTCTCCGGACGAGGTGACCCGGAAGACCCAGCCGGGCAGGACGCGGGCGGTGAAGAAGGGGCCCTCGACGATCGCCGGGCCGGCGGCCGTGTCGCCGGGGCCGAGCTCGGTCAGGACGTGGACCGGCACCTCGTCGACCCGGTCGGCCGCCGAGCGCACCGAGCGGGTTCCGGAGACCGGGGCGGGCCGGGGCGCGGTCTCCTTCTCCGGGGTCACGTCGGGGTGCGGCAGCGGGGCGGTGACGGTGAGCCGGAGGGAGACCTGCCGGCCCGGGTGGTCGGCCGGGTCTCCGGGACGGTAGGGGGAGCGTGACACCGGCGTCCCGTCCTCCGCCTCGACGCTCAGCTCCCAGGCGGTCTCGCAGTCGCCGAGTGCGAAGCCCTCCTGGAACATGTCCCGTTCGGCCCGGACGAGGAGTTCGCCGTACGTCTGCCGGGTCGCCTCGGTCGTCGGCTCGGGCGCCCCGACCTCGTAGGTCTTGCCGACGTCGGAGAAGGAGATGCCGAACGCGGAGAAGACCGCCGCCGTACGGGGGACGAGGACCCGGCGCACCCCGGCGGGCCGGGCGGCGCCGGCCGCGCTCATCGGTCCGGCGCCGCCGAACGCGGCCAGGGTGGTGTCCTCGGTGACGAGGTGCGCGAACGTCGAGGACAGCGTCTCGAAGTACGCCTGCTCCATCCGGACCAGGGCCTCCTCCAGACCGATCCCGAGCGGCGTCGCGACGGTGTCGGTGACGACGGCCCGGGCGCGCTCCGCGTCCAGCCGGAAGGTGCCGTCGAGATAGGTGTCCGGGTCGAGGACGCCGAGGAGCAGGTTGACGTCGGTGATCGTCGCCTGCTTGCCGCCGAAGCCGAAGCACGCCGGGCCGGGGGCCGCTCCGACGGACTCCGGGCCGACCGTGATCCGGCCGTCCTCGACCGCGATGACGGAGGATCCGCCGACGCCCCGGGACTCGACGTCACT
The DNA here is from genome assembly GCF_040644295.1 of Streptomyces sp. NPDC047000. NCBI lineage: Bacteria > Bacillati > Actinomycetota > Actinomycetes > Kitasatosporales > Streptomycetaceae > Streptomyces > Streptomyces sp. NPDC047000. Next base: position 522,323 of record NZ_JBEYWE010000002.1, on the reverse strand, counting down.
CATCGGGTAGGACACCGGTACGCCCTTGATCGTGCCGCGCTCGGCCGCCGCCACCCGGTCACCGACGACCACACCGACGTCGGTCGTGGTGCCCCCGATGTCGATCATCAGGGTGTGGGCGAGCCCGTACGCGCGGGCCAGCGCCGCCGTGCCCTCCAGGCCGCCGCGGGGGCCGGAGGAGTACGTCTTGAGCGCGACCGACTTGGCGACCCGTGAGGAGGCGCCGTCGTTGCGGTAGACGAGGAGCGGGTTGAGGATCCGGTAGGACTTCAGGCGCCGTTCGGCGCCGTAGAGGAAACGCTCCATCGTGGGGTGGAGGAAGGAGTTGAGGACGCACGACCAGACGCGGCGGCGGTCGTTGCGGTCGCCCGCCAGGTCCCAGCTGTAGATGACCGGGATGGAGCCGAGCAGATGCCGGGGGAACTTGCGCAGCAGGACCGTCCGCAGCCGGCGCTCCTGCTCCGGGTCGGCGCCCGCGACGACCACGCGGGCGGCGCCGAGCGTGGCCAGCCGGTTGATCTGCTGGACGACCTCGAAGTCGACCGTCTCGTCGTCGGCGTCCATGTCGATGGTGAGGAGGCGGTCGCCGACGAGGCTCTCGAAGAGTTCCTTCTCGGCGTCCGTGGCCCGCATCGCCGGGCCCAGGTCCGTCAGGGGCGTGAGGATACCGATCATCGGGCCGCGGCGCTCGACGAGCGCGTTCGTCCCCTGGGTGGTGGAGTACCGGATGTGCTGGGTCGCGTGCAGCAGCCGCTCGGTGTCGGGCGTGCCGTACAGGGCGGCCGACGCCTTCTCCACGCCGGTGAAGAGGCACTCGGAGAGGTCGTGGGGCGTGGTGAGCGTCTTGGTGAAGGTGAAGCCGGTGCCGTCCCAGACACAGATGTCGGTGAGGGTCCCGCCGTTGTCGATGTTGATGAGGGTCGCACCGCTGCCGATGCCGGCGGGTGTCGCACCGCTGCCGGTTCCGGTGGTTGTCGCACCGTCGCCGATGCCGGTGGGGGTTTCCATGCCACTCCTTGGGCTGCCTTGGCTGCAACTCGGGCTGCAACGGACCCGCGGGAGCGACGCGGCCGCCGCCGGGAGGTGAACTCCCGGTGTCCGGCCCGGCCGTCGCCCTCGACGGTGAGATCCAAGGTGCTGGCGTCCCAGGGCACTTGGGCGTCCCAACTTGGGACACGCACGCCCGTTGGGTACGGGCCGTCCGCACGGGCATCATGAGGGCTCGGCGCGTGAGGGCCGCACGTGCCGGTGGCCGCGACGAGGAGGCCGGATGCCGGACAGGAACAGCAGGCTGCTGCGCATGGCGGCGGCCCGTGCCGACTTCCTGGAGTACGGACAGCAGGGCACCGCGGGCGTTCCCGACGTCCTCGCGGCGTCCTGGATGCGCAGTCAGCGGGCCGGGGTCGACGTCTCCCGCCCGCCGACGGACTTCAGCGACGACATCGACACCGGCTCCCGGCTCGTCCGCTGCGCGGAGCCGGTCCTCGACCAGCTCGGCAACGACACCGCCGATCTGCCGCTGGTCATCGCCCTCACCGACAGCCGGGCCCGCCTGGTGCAGCGCCGGGACTCCTCCACGGCGGTCGGGCGGCTGCTCGACCGGGTCGACTTCGCCCCGGGATTCAACTACGCCGAGGGGAAGAAGGGCACCAACGGGGTCGGGACCGTCCTGGAGGCGGGGCAGGCGGTGTCCGTGGTCGGCCCCGAGCACTTCACGGAGGAGCTGCAGGCCTTCGCCTGTACCGGGGCCCCGGTCATCGACCCGCTGACCGGGCGCATCGAGGGCATCCTCGACATCTCCACGCTGGCCGACGCGTGGAACCCGCTGGTGCACACGCTCGTCAAGTCGGCGGCCAAGGACATCGGGCGTAATCTCCTGCTCGACCGCAACCAGGCCCAGCAGGCGCTCTTCGAGACCTATCTGCGGGCCGACGCCCGCTCGGCCCGGCAGGCGGTGTTCGCCTTCGCGGACTCGGTGTTCATGGCCAACGCCTCGGCCCAGGCCCTGTTCGACCCGGTCGAGCAGCTGGCCGTACGGGAGCACGCCGCCTTCCTCATGACCCGCCGTGACCGGGTCAGCGAGACCATGACCCTGCGGTCCGGCCGGTTGATCCGCATCCGCGGGACCCGGATCGTCTCCGGCTCCGACACGGCCGGCATCGTCGTCATCGCCGAGGCCGTGACCGACCGGCCGTCACATCCCCTTCAGGCCGCCCCCGGCACGGGGTTCGACGACCGTGTCCTGCCCCGGGTGGCGACGGCGGGCGCCGGGACCCGGGAGCTCGTCGGCGACCTGCGCCGGCCGCATGTGCCGATCGCCTCCGGTTCGTCGCCTGCCTGGATCCGGGCCTGTGCGGAACTGCGCGACGCCCTGGCCGCGAACGCCCCGACGATCGTCCTCGGCGAGACCGGGGCGGGCAAGTTCACCCTGGTCACCGAGCTCTTCCACGCCGACCACCCCGGTGGCCGCAGTATCGCCGTCGACGCCAGCCAGCTGCACTCCGGCCCGGAGAGCGACCTCGACGCGCTGCTGGCCGGCACCCGTGAGCAGACCCTGTGCATCGTCCGGAACATCGACCAGGCGAGCACGGAGGGGGTCGAGCGCATCGACGAGCTGTTCACGACACTGGGCTCGACGACGGCTCCGGTCACCTTCGCCGCGACGGTGTCGGACTCCAGCCTCGACTCCGACCTCCCCTTCCACGCCCTCCTCGGTCACTTCGAGGTCGCCGTGACCGTCCCGCCGCTGCGCTGCCGCACCGAGGACCTGACGCTCGTCGTCGGCCGGGTCCTGGAGGAGATCGCCCCGGGCCGGCGGGTCCGCCTCTCCCCCACCGCCCTGCGGACCGTCGCCCGCTACACCTGGCCCCGCAACGTCTCCCAACTCCGCGAGGCCCTGACCCACTCCCTCCGTGCCCGCCCGGTCGGCGAGATCCAGGACCAGGACCTCCCGAACTACTGCCAGACCCGGTCCCACAAGCTCCTCACCCGCATCGAGGCCGCCGAACGCGACGCCATCGTCGCCGCCCTCCGCGACAAGGACGGCAACCGCGTCGCCGCCGCCACCCACCTCGGCATGTCCCGCAGCAGCCTGTATCGCAAGCTGCGGTCGTACGGGATCACGGCCTGAGCGGCGGCCGGGACGGCGGCTCGGAGCAGCCACCCGACCGGACACCCGCCTCGGCCGGGAGCGTGGGTCAGTGTCCGTGGACAACTCCTGGAACGCCGCGCCTCATGGTGGAGCGGGACTGCCGGGCGCCTCTGTGGAAAAGGCGTGGCTGCCGGGCAGTCGTGATGCGAAAATCAGCCCGCACGGTGATCCACATCCGCATCCCGGAGGTCCGCGTGGACGTCGCCTCGCTGCTGCCGTTGGCCACGGCCCGGTTGTCGCTGCGTCCGTTCACTCCCGGCGACGCCGGCGACCTGTACGCCTACCAGAGCCTGCCGAGCGTGGCGCGCTACCTGTACCGGCCGGCGCACACGCGGGAGCGCAGCGAACAGGTTGCCGCCGAGCGCGCGGCGCGGACGGCCTGGCGCGCCGACGGGGACAAGCTGGCGCTCGCCGTCTGCCGACGCGACGATCCCGGCGTCCTGGGCGAGGTGAGCCTCACCCTGGCTGACGCCCGCGCCGCCCAGGCCGAGATCGGCTGGACTCTCGACCCACGTCACCAGGGGCACGGCTACGCGACCGAGGCGGCCGCGGCGCTGGCCGGGTTCGCCTTCGGCACACTGGGCGTGCACCGGCTCTACGCACGGCTGGATGTGGAGAACACCGGGTCCGTGCGGGTCTGCGAGCGCCTCGGGATGCGCCGGGAGGCACACCTGGTCGAGAACGACCTCGACGGGGATCGCTGGGGCAGCGAGTACATCTACGCGGCGCTGGCCGCGGACATCGGCCCTCGATCAGGCAGGTGAGCCCGACGCCGCCGCGCGATCTGTCGGTGCAGATCTCGCTGGCGTAGCCGGGCAGGCCACCGGTGTGTCCCCAGACGATCACGCTTGACGCGATCGCAGCAGGTAGGCGCCCTCCCGCAGGGCCGAGTAGTCCTCGGCGGAGAGGAGCACGGCATTCCCGTGCCTGGAGACGATCTCGATGGCCTCGTGATCGTCATTGACCTTCTTGATCAGCGGAAAAAACGCCCTACGGGCCTCACTCGCGGTCATGGACATGGATGACTCCTTCGGTGACCGGTGCAAGACAACGCATCACCACGCGATGCATCCCGGCGTACGGCGGGCCACTCACGCGCCGCGAGAACGGCGACCCGCTGCGCGGCGGGGGCCGGAGACGCCGCCACGACCTCGACGGCCGGGCCCCGCACCTCGAACAATGCGCCCCACCAGCCCTTTCGGCCTCTCCAGGCAGGCGACTCCGCCGTCTCAGCCGCTCTGACGCAGAGCGAGGCCCGCGATCACGGACGTTCCATGTGCGGGACGGGGCCGGACGGTCCAGGCGGCGGCCAGGCGATCGACGAGGAGCAGACCCCGGCCGTTCTCGGCGTCCATGTCCGGCTCCACCACCATGGGCTTGCCGGAGCCCGGGTCGGAGACGGCGAGCCAGTAGTGCCCGTCGGCGGGCCACAGGACGAGCTCGATGAGGTCCTCGTCCTCCCGGCCGACGCCGTGCCGGATGGCGTTGGTGACCAGCTCGGACGTCAACAGACCGAGGTCGTCCCCCAGATGAGGGCGGAGCACCTGCGGCAGCGACTCGGTGACGGCGTGCCGGGCCCGCCGCACGGAGGCGGGGTCGGCGGGGAAGCGCCAGTGGACGGGCACAAGGGGGATCTCGGGCATGGCGAACTCCACGACTGCGTGAGGGGTTTGGGGCCGCCGGTGGCCTACCGCCCTGGCCGCGGACACACCCGCCCCAGGACGGACGGGCATGCTCGCGCGGTGCGCTTCCGGCGTTGCGGTGTGTAGCGTGCGCGATACTGACAGTAGGATACTGGGGGCCATAATTGCCACGTGTTCCGTAACAATGGCCTCGAAGTGGTGAACGTTCGCTCAAAGCCCCCAGACGGGCACGCACGGCACGGAAGGAACTACATGCCGCCCAGAACGGTCCTCACCCAACGTCAGAAGCGTCTGGGAAGTGAACTGCGCAGGATGCGTACCGCAGCCGGCATGTCCGCGGAGTACGCCGCAGGGCTCCTCGGCGTCGACCGGAGCAGGATCTCCAACATGGAATCCGGCCTTCGCGGGATCAGCGCCGAACGGCTGCGCACACTGGCCTGCAACTGTGACTGCACCGACGAGAAGTACGTCGATGCCCTGGCCGAGATGGTGGAGCCGAACAGAACGGGCTGGTGGGAGCGTTACCGGGGCAGCCTGCCCCAAGGACTGCTGGACATCTCCGAAACGGAGGCCGACGCTGTGCGCCTGCGGGGCGCGAACACCGTGCACGTGCCAGGGCTGCTCCAGACATCAGCGCATGCCATGGCCATCTTCCGAGCCGTCGTCCCCCAGCTTCCCGAGCACGAGGTCGCGCTCCGCCTGGCCCACCGTTCGGAACGGCAGAGAGTGATCACCGGCGACGATCCGGCTCCGTATGTTGCCGTGATCCACGAGGCAGCGCTTCGGATGCAGTTCGGCGGACGGGACGTCGCCCAGGCACAGTTGGAGCACCTGATGGACGTCTCCGAGTGGGACAACGTGACCGTGCTCGTCCTACCCTTCACTCACGGCGCCTTTCCCGGAGCAGGACACACGGTCGCCTACTCCGAGGGGCCCGTGCCGCAGCTCGACACCGTGCAGGTGGACAACTCGCATGGACCTGTCTTCCTGTACGCCGACGGCCAACTCGCGAAATACCAGGCGCAACTCGACCTGCTGGAAGACATGGCACTGTCCCCGGAGCGGTCCCGCGACTTCGTCCGCCGGATCGCCCAACAGCTGTGAGGAGAAGCAAAGATGGCTGACATCACCTGGGAAGCCCCGCTCTGCGGCGAAGGAAGCTCCTGCTTCCGCCTCGGCACCGACGCCGACGGCAACGGCTACATAGCCGTCAACGGCCAGGAGGACCAGTACCTCACCGACTCCCTCGAAGCCCTGCGCACCCTCATCACGGACATCAAGGCCGGCAAGGCCGACCACTTGCTGTAGGCCCCCGCGGCGCGCCTCGCAGAGGTCACGGAACGTCAACGCGATCTTGACGAGGTGCGTCCCGGACCGATCACGACCGGATGGAGCAGGCACAGGGACGCACCGGCTTCACCCCGAGCCGCACGTTGGGGTCGGCGATTGTTCCCACCTCCTGGGGAGCGGGACACCCCCTTCCGGCGGCAGGCCCGGGACTGGCCCCTCACTGGCTGCCGTCATAGGCTTCGTGTGCGGATCGTCCGCAGAGGATCAGGTACGAGACGGGGCCACCTCCCCGTCCCACGGGAGGTCGAGGGTGCTCCTCCGCTTTCGGGTGGCCAATCACCGCTCGATTCGTGATGAGTGCGAGCTGTCGTTGGTCGGTACCTCGGCGAGAGACGGCGTGGCGCGTACGACGGCGCTGCGCGATCACGGTCAGGACGTGTCGGTCCTCCCCGTGATCGGCGTCTTCGGTGCGAATGCATCCGGCAAGACAAATCTTCTTCGCGCCCTGTTCGACATGCGCGATGCGGTACGCACGTCGTTCGCGGAATGGGCCACCAAGCCGGGCGTTCCGCGTCACCCGTTCAAGCTGGACCCGGCCGCCGCGGACGAGACGACGCTCTATGAGGTCGACCTCATGCTGGGCGCGAGTCCGGTCCGCTACACCTACGGCTTCGAACTCTCGGACGAGCGGGTGGAGGCGGAATGGCTGCACGCCTATCCCGAGGGCAAGCGTGTCGTCTGGTTCGACCGGGAGGCCGAGCGCCCCGATGCCGACGGCGGTGAGTTCCTCTTCCCCGACTCCGGCCCTGGTGCGAGTCACGGCTTCCGGGGGCAGCGGGACATACTGGTGCCCGTCACCCGCCCTGACGCCCTCTTCCTGTCCACGGGTGCCACTCTCAACGACCCGCAGCTCACCGCCCTCCACAGGTGGTTCCTGGACAACCTGTGGATGATGACCCCCGGCCAGGACGTAAAGGCCCGAAGTGACTGGACACGGCGTCTGCTGGCCGACCCGAAGCGCGGGAAGGACTACCGGCAGTGGCTCGTCGAACTGCTGTCCATCGCCGATCTGGGCATCAGCGGCATCGACATCGACCGTAAATCCGGTGAGATCGCCCTGCGCCATCGCAGCTCGGACGGCAGCGACGTCGCGCTTGACTTCATCGGCGAGGAGTCGCTCGGCACGCACTCCTGGTTCGCCTTCCTCGGCCCGATGCTCTCCGTACTCGACGCCGGCACGGTGCTCCTGGTGGACGAGCTCGATTCCAGTCTCCACCCCACACTGGCCGCCGAAGTCGTGCGGCTCTTCCAGGACCCCAGGTCCAATCCACGCGGTGCGCAACTGATCTTCACCACCCACGACGCGACGCTGCTCGGCAGCGCGGTCCTGGACCGTCCGCTCGCCCGCGAGCAGGTGTGGATCACCTCGAAGAAGACATCAGGCGAGACCGACCTGTATCCGCTCGCGGCAGCCGGGCCGGGCGACGACGAGGACCTGGAACGCGGATACCTACGCGGCCGGTACGGCGGTTCGCCCCGGGTCAGCGTGGGCGAGATCGCCCGTGCCCTGACCTGGCGCGAGAAGGAACGGGAACTCGAGCGGGAGGCGAAGGCGTCAGCGTGAGCGGGTGGGGCGGCGGGCAGGGGCAGATGTCGGGCGGCCAGGAGTCCGAGGCTGTACCGAAGAAGCGGAAAAGGCGTACGGGGAGCGCCGAGGTGCGGTCACTGGTGCCCGCCCCTGCGACCGAGTACAAGCAGGAGCGGGTCCTCTACGTGGGCTGCGAGGGGGAGTCGACCGAGCCGGATTACCTGGATTACCTGGTCAAGCGGTTCGGGTCCGGTGAACGCACGGGGCAGCCGTTCCGGATCGTCCCCGTCTACAAGGCGAACGGCCTGCTGCCCGAGCAGGTGGTCGAAGCCGTGCGCCGGTACGCCGCGACAGACGAGACCTGGGCGCTGTTCGACCGCGACGAGCACACACGGATCCCTCAGGCCGTCGAGGATGCCGCGACCGACGGCACGGAGATCTGTTTCTCCCACCCTTCCTTCGACCTCTGGCTGCTCCTGCATTTCCAGGCCTACGGGGGGCGGCAGAGCGGCAAGAGCACGGACGTGGTGAACAAGCTCCGCACGGCCGATCCGGCTTTCAGGCGTTTCGACAAGAAGAACGACAAGAGCATCCAGGGGGCGCGTCGCACGGCGTTACACGGCAAGACCAAGGCCGCCATCGCGCACGCCAAGAGCCTCGTCTCCCAGTGCGAGCACGGAGCGTGCAAAGCCGGCCAGCACAAGGCCGCTCCCGTGGACCGCACCAGCCCCCACAACCCTGACCACCTGCCCCAGTCGCCCCGGAAGTGGTCCGCCCGCTCCGGCCACGCTCCGGACTGCAAGGTCCTGGACCGGGACCCGTCCACCGATGTGTGGCGCCTTCTCGTCAGCCTAGGCATCGAGCACGACGACGACTGACCCAGATACCCGAGATCAAGCGCTTCGATCGGTTTCCGCCGAAGCCGCCGGGCACCTACGCTGCCCCGGCACTCCTCACCCACTTTCCGAAGAAGGACCGACGCGTGGCCCGAATCACCCTTCCCCAGTTGGAGCGGCATCTCTTCGCCGCCGCCGACATCCTGCGCGGACGTATGGAGCCCTCGGACTACCGGGACTACATCTTCGGGATGCTGTTCCTCAAGCGGGCATCGGACGAGTTCCAACCCGAGTGGGAGAGCACCTATCAGGAGCGGCTGAGGGCGACGGGCAGCGAGACGAAAGCGCTGCAGCGGGCTGACAACCCGGACTTCTACCGCCACGTCTTCTACGTCCCGCCGCGCGCACGCTGGTGGACAGGGCCGCACGTACTCGACCCCGAGCACCCTGAGGTGACCGTTCCGGGCATCGAGGGCCTCACCGCGGAGACCCGAGGCCCCGACGGCAACCCGATGAAGGTGGGAGAGTACCTGGACAAGGCCCTCGTAGCGCTCCAAGAAGGCAACACCAGACTGTCCGGCGTCGCCTCGCACATCGAGTTCAACGCGGTCGCGGGCAATAAGTCCCGCTTCACACCCAGTGAACTGCTGGCCCTGATCAGGCACTTCAGCCTCTACCGCCTCCGCAACGAAGACTTCGAATTCCCCGACATGCTGGGGGCGGCCTACGAGTACCTCCTCGGCCGGTTCGCAGACTCCGCAGGCCAGAGTGGTGGCGAGTTCTACACGCCGCGATCAGTGGTGCGGATGATGGTGCGGCTCCTGGACCCGCAGCCCCTGGAGAGCGTCTACGACCCCTGCATGGGCTCCGGCGGCATGCTCATCGCCGCCCGTGAGTACGTCGAGGAGCATGGCGGCAACCCTGACGAACTCGGCATCAACGGCCAGGACCGCAATCCCGCGTCCTGGTCGATGGCAAGCATGAACATGGTGCTGCACGGCATCCGCAAGTTCGACCTCCAGCACGGCGACACTCTCACGGAACCGCTTCACCTGGACGCGAACCGACGCCTGACCACCTTCACCAAGGTCCTCTCCAATCCTCCCTTCTCCCAGCCCTACGACCAGCCACAGGTGGCTGCCGCAGACGCTGCGCACGGCACGCGCATGCAGTGGGGCTGGGCGCCCGAGAAGGGCAAGAAGGCCGACCTGATGTTCGTCCAGCACATGATCTCGGTGCTGGAGGAACGGGGTGTGGTCGCCGTCGTCATGCCGCACGGCGTGCTCTTTCGCGGCGGCAAGGAGAAGGAGATCCGGGAGGAGCTGCTTCGCGACGACTGTGTGGAAGCGGTGATCGGACTCGGCCCGAACCTCTTCTACGGCGTGGGCATCCCGGCATGTGTGCTCATCCTGCGCCGCCCGCGCCGCAAGCATCCCGACCGCAGCAAGAAGGTCCTCTTCATCAACGCCGACCGAGAGTTCACGGTCGGTCGCAACCAGAACGAGCTGGCCCCCGAACACGTCGAGAAGATCGTCACGGTGTTCCAGCGGGGGCGGGAACTCCCCGGCTACTCGCGCTGGGTGGAGGTGAAGGACCTTCTCGCGGAGGGCGCCAACCTCAACATCCGCCGCTGGGTGGACAATTCGCCACCCGCAGAGCCGCAGGACGTACGGGCTCATCTGTACGGCGGCGTCCCCGTGTCGGAGGTCGCGGCGCAGGCGGACCTGTTCGGAGCGTACGGGGTCGACGCGTCGACGCTGTTCGCCGCACGCGACGGTGATCCCGACTACTACGACTTCCTGCCCGAGGAACCTGCTGCCACGGTCGAGCGCATCACGGAGCAGGCCGCCGCGAAAGAAGCCTCGTTGCGGGTCGCGTACGCGGAATGGTGGACGAAGGGCTCGGCACTCTTCGGCAAACTGGCCGAGGACGGGAAGCTGATGGATCTGCGGGCCGGGGTACTCGCGGGCTTCACGGAGTCGATCGGCGGCGTGGGTGTCCTCGACGAGTACCGCACGGCGGGCATCATCGCCGACTGGTGGACGCACGCACGCTACGACATGAAAGCTCTGGCGGCGGGCGGCTTCGGACGGGTCCTCGAAGGCTGGGTCGACTCGACGGAGGCGATCGTGAAGCCGGCGGAGGGATCGGTGAGCAGCACCGGCTCCGCCCGGAAGCCGAAAACCACGGTCTCGGCAGCCGACCGCCGTCGCGCACTCGATCAGCCGGTCGTGCACCACCTCATCCCGGATTTCCTCAAGCAGTACACGATCGTGGAAGCGGAGGTCACGACGGCGGACGCCGCGTACAAGGAGGCAGCGGACGCGTTGACTGCGGCGAAGCCCTCGTCGGAGGACGGTGAGGACGACGGCTCGGCTGCGGAGGAGACCGCCGAGCTGGTCTCGCCCGAAGAGCTGGCCCGCCTGGAGGCCGAGTTGACGGCATGCCGCAAGACCCGGGCGGCTGCGACGAGGAAGCGCAAGGCGCTGGACGATCGCTTTCTGCCGGAACTGAAGGACGCATCAAAGCGCGTACTCGCAGACGAGGAGCAGACGCAAGCTGTCGTTCTGGCGGTGCTGGACGAGAACCTGACGGGGCGCCTCGACACGGCGGCCGCGGTGGGGCGGCGCGAGTTGGTGGCGATGTTCCGACGGTGGGTGGAGAAATACGCGGTGCCGTTGAGTGAGTTGGAGGGGGCGAGCGAGGAAGCTCAGGGAGAGCTGCGAGGCTGGCTGGAGGAGTTGGGTTATGGGCGCTGAGGACGTGGCCAATGGCCTGACGGTACCCCTGAAGGACGTACTCCGACGGGTGGAGACGGGTTGGAGTCCGGTCTGTGAACCGCGCCTTCCAGCGGGTGATGAGTGGGGGGTGCTTAAACTAAGCGCGGTGACCTCCGGCTCCTTCTTGGAAGGAGAGGCCAAGACGTTGCCGAGAGACGTAGCCCCCCGTCCTTCGCTGGAGGTGCAGCCAGGGAATGTACTGATCTCACGGGCCAATGGCGTCAAGGACTTCGTCGGCGTGGTCTGTTCGGTGCAACAAGTGCGTCGCAGGCTGATGATTCCTGACCTGGTATTCCGACTGGTCCCCGACACTGAGGTGATTGATCCGGGCTTCTTGGGCATCGCACTTGCGTCGGCCGCTGCCCGTAAACAGATCGATCAGGTTATGCGAGGGTCGAGCGGTCAGTACAAAATCTCTCAGGCAGACGTACACCTTTTGCGTGTGCCCAGGATGCCACTGGACGAACAGCGCCGAATCGTCGCCGCGCATGCCGCGTTCGAACGGCAGATCGAGGCATTGGTGCGGGTGGCGGCCAAGCGGGCTCTGCCAATCGATGCCTTGATCGAGCGACTCCTGGGAATGAGCGGCAGAGAGCTCCTCCCTCTCAAAGATGCAGGCGTATCCATCGACGCGGGCATCACCCTCGGGTCCCACCGTGTACCAAACCTCAGGCCCACGGGGTACTTGCGTGTGGCAAATGTACGCAAAGGCTGGATCGAAGGTGACATCGCCGTTCTGGAGGCGATGGAGAGAGACCGTCGCCGCTACTCGTTGGCCTCTGGCGACCTCCTCGTGGTCGAGGGCCATGCGGACCCTGAGCAAATCGGGCGTTGCGCAGTTGTCGGATCCGACCACACCGATCTCCTTTACCAGAATCATCTTTTCCGGCTCCGCTTCGAAGACGTACTCCCCGAGTACGCCATGCTGTGGCTCAACTCGCGCACGGTGCGCAGCTACTGGAAATCCCGTTGCGCTACCAGCTCCGGCCTTTACACGATCAACTCGAAATTGTTGGAGGCCGCTCCGTTCCCTCGGGTGGACCGCGCCGAACAGGAACATGTGGTGAGCGTCTGGGCAGCAGAAAGTCGCGCAGCGCGCTTGTTGAATCAGCGCATCGCCAAGCTGCGTACAGTGCAACGAGGCGTTGTTGAGGACCTGCTCACAGGTCACTCAACGGCGTACGCTGCCTGAACACAATCGACTGCGCTCGTCCGCACCAACGTTCTCCATCGCTTCTTCGACGGCTAACCCTCGCCGTTCGTAGGGGTGATCCGGATTCAAGTCGGGCCTGCCTGCCCCAGGCGCCGCCACACGTCGTCGTGTCCCGGCCAAAGACCGAAACACCCCTGGCCCTCTCCCTACCCAGACGTAGGGTTGCCCTACACCCCAGGACGGCGCTGGAGCGCATGGTGAGGGCAGGGAGTTCAGCGGTGAGCGGGCGGCAGGAGCACGAGGCGTCTGGGTACGCCGGGCCGGAGTACGTCAAGACCGAGAAGCCGCTGATCGAACAGTTGATCAGGCTCGGGTGGGAGCACCTGGAAGGTGCCCCGCCCGGAAGCCCTGTCAGCAGCGCGGCTCCATCCCAGCGGGCGACGTACGAACAGGTCGTCTACGAGGACCGCTTCCGGGACGCCGTCGCACGGATCAACCCGGCTCCCGGAGGCGGCGGAACCTGGTTGTCCCCCGCCCAACTGGACCGTCTCCTCGCCCTCGTGCTGGGCACCGCCCCGGGCCAGGGGCCGGCCGAGCGTGGAGTGGCAGCCAACCTCGCGGTGACCAAGCTGCTGCGTGACGGCGTCAACGCCCGCACCCTGCCGGGGTGGAAGAAGGGCGACCCCGAGCACGTTCAACTCGTCGACTGGCACGGGGAGAACGGTGGACGCAACGATCTGCTGGCCGTCAGCCAGTTCCGCGTGGACCGCAAGGGTCTGTCTCACGTCACACCGGATCTCGTGCTGTTCGTCAACGGACTGCCTTGGGTCGTCGTCGAGTGCAAGGCCCCGCTGACGTCCGGAAGCGACAGCAGGGCCGCCCTGGACGATGCGGTGGGCCAGGTCTGCCGCTACGCGAGCCTGGGCTCCCCGGCCCCCGTGCCCGACTTCATCCGCTACGCGCAGGTCCTCATCGGCACCGACCGGACGTACGCCGAACTCGGCACCATCACCTCGACCCCCGAGTACTTCACGCCGTGGCGTACGACCGAACCCGCATCCGCCGACGGCTGCGGCACAGACATGGCCGTCCTCGCCGTGGGGGTGCTGACTCCTGCCCATCTCCTGGCCTTGGTCAAGGACTTCACGACCGAGCGCGGGCAGGGCGGTCGTACCCTCAAGGCCGTCGGCCGCTACCAGCAGTTCCGGGCCGTGGGCAGGCTCGCCCGTGCCCTGCGGGAACGTACAGCGGCGATCGCGGCGGGGCACGACGCCGGCCGGCGGGGCGGAGTCGTCTGGCACACCCAGGGCTCCGGCAAGAGCCTCACCATGGCCTTTCTCGTACGCCACCTCAGAAGCAGTCATGAACTGAAGGGGCACAAGGTCGTCGTCGTCACCGACCGCATCGATCTGGAGAAGCAGATCCTGGAGTCGATGGCCGCGGCCGAGGAGACCGTCCACCGCGCCGACGGAGTCGCGGATGCCCGTGCGCACCTCGCGGTGCGTGTGCCAGATGTCGTGCTGGTGATGCTCCAGAAGGCGCAACGTGACGACTCCGCCTATGACGGGCGGGAGGAGAGCCTCGGGGCGGAGGCCGGCGGCGAGAGTGCCCACGTCCAGGTCCGGGTCGCGAACCCCAGCCCGTACATCGTGGTTCTCGTCGACGAGGCGCACCGAGGCCAGGACAGCTGGTTGCACGCACGGCTGCGCGCCCTGCTGCCGAACGCCGTCCTCGTCGGCTTCACCGGCACCCCGATCATCGGCGGCGCACGCAAGAAAACCGAGGAGATCTTCGGGCCACTCGTCGACACGTACACGCTGCGCGACGCGGAAGCGGACCGGTCCGTGGTCCCGGTGCGCTACGAGGCGTACGAAGTGCCGTTGGAGGTCGTCGAGAAGGCAGTTCTGGACGCCAGGTTCGATGCGCAGGTACCCGCTGATCCCCAGCAGCGCGAACGCGTGCTGCGCAAGTTCGCGCGCCAGAGAGAAGTCCTGGAAGCCCCGTCCGTGATCGCGGAGAAGGCTGACTACATGCTCCGGCACTGGGCGATCAACGCACTACCCGACCGGTTCGGCGCACAGATCGTGGCGGTGTCACGGCACGCGGCCGTCCTCTACCGGGATGCTCTGCTGGCAGCTCGTGAACGATTGGTCGAGCAGCTAGACGCGCTCGACCCGGCCCTGCGCTACGACCCCATGGCGGCACTCGGAGCCGATGAGGAGACACGCAAGCTCCTCACCATGCTGCCGCACCGTGAGATCCTCGACTCCATCGACGCCGCGGTGGTGATCCACGGCGACAGGCAGAAAGACCCTGCTCAGTGGCGTAACTGGACGTTGAAGTCCCGGCAGGACGCGTATATCAAGCGCTTCAAGGCGGGCCTCGGCGACCCATTCGACACCGCTGTCGACCCTTCCTGGAACGTAGACCCCCATGGCGTGCCGGGCCAGGGACTGTCCTCACCCGGTGCACCCGTGACCGACGTATGGCTGGCGGGGGAAGCAGTTGGTGAGGAGGACCATCGCCAGGGTGCTCCCGACGGCGACCAGGAGGATGCCGAGCCACTGGCTTTCCTCATCGTCCAGTCGATGCTGCTCACCGGCTTCGACGCCCCCGTCGAACAGGTTCTCTACCTGGACTGTGCCCTCTCCGGGGTGGGCCTCCTACAAGCCGTGGCCCGCACCAACCGGCCTTATCCGCGCAAGAGGTGGGGCCTGGTCGTCGACTTCATCGGCATCGGTCCCGAACTCGCCCGGTCCCTGCACGCGTACGAGCAGCACCATCTGCGTGAGGTCTACGGCTATCAGAACGTGACCGCCGACCACCTCAGCCCTGGCTTCGAGGGAACGCAGCCCACCGGCGACGGGCTTCTCCTGCAGGCGGACGCCGCCGCCGACCGGCTCCTGAAGGACCTGCACGGCTCCGTCGCTCGCTTCCTCGAAGCACGGAATCTCGCGTCCTACGACGTACATGGCACCATCTCTCTGGCTGACGACCAGCGTCGCGAGGAGCTCCTCGACCTGCTCGCCGACCCGCTGGCACGCGGCGAGTTCGACGAGCTGGCGCGCGACTTCCTCACTGCTCTCGGAGCCGTGCTGCCCAGACCGTACGCCCTCACCTACGAGCAGCTCGCGGGCCACCTCGGCGAGGTCCAGTACCTCGCGCGGCAGAGTTACCTGGACGGGCGCGACGAGTTCAGCCCCCGTCGGTACGGGGCGAAGGTACGCAGGCTCATCGCTGACCACATCCGTGTGACGGGTGTCGAGCTGCGAATCCCCCCTGTGGAACTGACGGCACCCGACTTCTTGGAACGTGTCGACGCCAATCACGACGTGCGCGCCAGAACCCGCTACATGGTGAGTCGGCTGCGGACGCACATCACGGCGAAGATCGGCACGGACCGGGCCCGCTACGAACTGTTCAGCAGCCGCCTGGAGGAGATCGTCCAGCGGATGCAGCAGGACTTCGAGCAGGCCGCCACCGACCTGACGCGGCTCGTCGGTGAGGTCACGGAGGATGTCGAGGACTCAGGGCCGAGCCTCGACCCGCTGACCGAAGGGCCCGTTTACCGAGCACTGGTGCGGGAGCTCGAGCAAGCTGGTGCGGTCGCCGTTCCGGCGGAGGTCGACCTGTACCAGGCGGCGTGCGGACTGACCGTGGACATCGCGGGCCTCGTGAGGCAGCCGCATTTCCCCGCGCAGGCCGATGCACGTGACGACGTGCGCAGGGAGCTCCGTTTCAAAGTGGCCGACCGCCTTCACCTGGAATGGGAGGACACCGCGGACATGGCGGCCGGACTTCTCGAACTCGCCGTGGAGCGGCACGGCGACTTTCTGCGCTACGAGACACGACCACATCGGTAGCGGAGGCGAGACGGCCGTGGCGGTTCGTGTCAGTGCCAGATGGTACGAATACCAGGTGAGCCTCTCCGTCCTGTCCGCGCTCACGTCACTTCCCATGCCAAGGGAGTGGACGTGGCAGGTCGTCGTGCGGCCGCGGCGCCGGACACTGGGGATCGAGATCCAGGAGGACGGCGGTCTGGTTTTCGCGGTGCCGCCGGACGCCGATCCACGGGCCGTCGTGGAGGCCGTACGTTCCCGCTTGCCCCGCCTCGCCGACGAGGTCGAGCGGCGCAGACGAAGCGGAGGAGAACCGGTCAAGGAGTTGGTGGGCGGAGCGAGCTTCGCCTATCTCGGACGTCGCCATCGGTTGAAGCTCGTGCCTGCAGCCCCGGGCGGGCGAGTACGGCTGAACCAAGGCTGGCTGGAGCTGCCTGACACCGGATCCCCGCAGCAGGGCGCCAGTCTGATCGCAGAGTGGTACACCGCACGAGGTGGCCGATGGGCAGCCACCCGTGCTGCACCCCTGGCGGAGCGCGCAGGAGTCACCCCGAGGACAGTGACTGTCCGGGACCTCGGGGAGCGCTGGGGCGTGTGTGAGCCGGACGGTTCCATCACTCTGCACTGGGCGCTGATGCAGTTGCCACCGAGCCTGGTGGATCTGGTTCTCGTCCATGAGCTGACGCATCTGAGGGTCTCCGCTCACGGTGCGGCGTTCCGGCACAGAATGCGCATGGTGCTCGGGGATCTGGAGGCAACGGAACGCCGCTTCGCAGAGGCCGAGCCACTGCTGTGGCGAGGAGCCGTCTGACAGACGAGGGTGTCAAAGCCGGCCACTCCTCCCTCGACCCAGGTGACGGACACAGAAGCGGGGCCCTCAGCTCGCGTACGGATCGACCAGCGGCAGCGGTGTCCGGGCCGCTTCCAGGGCCGGTTCCGGAAAGGCCGGGCCTGAGGTGTAGAAGCGGGCGCGGGTGCGGCCGACCGGTGTCAGGACTCCGGCCGCGACCAGGTCCCGCAGGTCGCGCTGGGCCCGTTGGAGGCTGAGGTCCTCCGCTCGTTCGTAGCGGGTACGGCGTACCCGTCCGGACATCGCCACGTCGTGCAGGGCGGAGACGACCCGCTCCTCCAGCCCCCGGTCCTCCGCGAACTCACCGAGCAGAACCCACACCCGGCTCGAACGGTCGAGGCGGCTGCGTACGGTCTGTGCCTGCTGGTGGTACGCGGTGAGGTTGAACCGGACCCAGTCGGAGACGTCCTGGTCGGGGCGGTAGGTGGCGCCACGGCGCTGCAGCTCGCGGTAGTACTCCCACGTGTTCCCGGGACGCCCGAGCCATGCCTCGACGGAGGAGAACTCGGGAGCGAGTTCTCCCTCTCTCGCGATCATGAGTGTCTGGAGGGACCGGGACATGCGGCCGTTCCCGTCGGCCCACGGGTGGATGGAGACGAGGTGCAGATGCGCCATGGCGGCCCGCACCAGCGGGTGGCCGCCGTCGTCCGTGTTCAGCCACTCGACCAGTTCGCCCATCAGCGCGGGCACCTCGGCCACGTCCGGCGCCGTGTAGGCCGCGATGCTGGGGTCGCGGGCGTCCGTCACATACACGGCCCCGCGCCGCCACTGCCCGGCCGGCTTGCGCGGGGTGTGCCGGTGACCCTGCAACATCCAGTGGAGCGCGTTGAGGAGTTCCTTGCCATAACGGAAGTCCGCGACATCGTGCAGCGTCTGGATATAGGTCATCATCCGCTGATGAGCGAGCGTCTCCTCGCGGTCCTCCTCGGAGACGTCGACGTCCCGCTCGCCCTCCAGAAGATCCTCGACGTCGACGGTGGACACCCTGAAACCTTCGATCGAGTTGGAGGCCGCCACCGCGTCGGCGGTCAGGAACTTGCGCAGCCCTTCGGTCCACTTCGTCGGAGTGGACCGGACCTGCAAGCGCAACGAGTGACGAAGCCCGTCGATCTCGCCGAGCACCCGCTGGTCCTCGACGGTGAGCGCAGGCGTGGGGAAGAGCATGCCCTCACCTTAGGGTGACGCAAACATTACGTCAATGCGTCACCGCCGATGGGGCTCGGCGAGGACATGTGGAGGTGCCGCTGTGAACAGTCCGCAGAACCTGCCCCACCCCTCGGACAAGGAGGCCCTACGGGCCTGGGTGCGGGCCGACCGAGCCAGAGCAGAAGGCCATCGCCCGGTGTCAGGACTCCGGCCGTGGCCAGGTCTCCGCAGGTCGCGCCGGGCCCGTGGGAGGCTCAGTTGTCCGAGGGTGCTGTTACCTTCCGCGCATGGACGCATCAGAAGCTCTGCTCCACCGCATCGAGTCCGATCCGTCGTCGGCCGCCGCGCTGGCCTCGTCCGGTGACTTCGACATCGAGCGCCGGGATCCCCTCGAGGATCTCGTCCTTCCGACGGGGCTGCCGCTGCACCCGATAGCCGGGTGCGGTGCCGGAGGCACGTACTTCCTCTGCGGGGAGCACGGGGCCGGTGAGCGTCCCGTCCTGTACGCCGACTCGGAGGGCCAGGCCACCCTGATCGGCGCCGATCTCGTCGAGGCCGTCACGCTCGTCGTCGTGCTGCCCCTCTGGCGCGATCTGGCGCAAGGCTTCACGATCAGCGAACTGGGGACGGAACTACGCGCCGAGCGACCGGATTTCGACATCGAGCGCGACCGTCTCCTGCACGCCCTCGGGCTCGTCTCCGTCTCCGAGGCGGAAGCTGCCGCCCGGCTGCTGGCCGTGGCCGCACGCACCGCCCCGGACTACGTGCCACGTGTACCGGACGACGCCCATCTGCCGTACGAACTGATCTTCGAAGACGCCCCCGCCCGGAACCGGCCGCCCGGGTGACCGCGAGCACCGGGCGCGTCGCCTCGCCGCGGATACCCGCACAGCGGGACGAAGCCCACACGGAACCCCTTCAGCGTCGCGTAGCGTGCCCGTCGGATCTGCTGTCCGGGGCGGACGGAGACGGGGTGGGTGGGTTCGGGGGTTCGGTGAGGTGCTGGGTGCCGCCGGGGTCGGTGCAGGCGTGCGTCCCGGAGGTGAGCAGGACGCAGGCTTTCGCCGTGGAGGGGCTGAGGGCGGCGACCATCGCGGTGTACGTGTCCGTGTCGTAGTGGACCTTGTTCCGGTACGTCCGGCCGCCCCCGCCGACGACCCGCGCGACGTCGCCCGGGCGGCCCCAGCTGATACGGGACCACGCGGCCTTGCAGGCGTCGCTGTACCGCAGTTCCACGTAGACCCCGTCGATCCTGCTCAGGGCGGCGGTCCACGCGTCGCCGCCGCAGCCGGCCTGCTTGGGGTCCTTGCCCGCGCAGCTGTCCGAGAAGCAGTTGACGTCGAGCTGTCTGGCCGAGGTGCCCGTACCCGGTGTGGTGTCCGGGTCGGGGTGCGCGCGTGAGGAGCCGTCGGACACGCCGAACAGGGCGGCGCACAGCGCGAGGACAGCGGCGAGGGCGGCCCCGGCCCAGATCAGCGGCCGGTTGCCGAGGCGGCGGGCCGCCGGGGGTTCTTCCGCCCGCGCGACGGGAGGAGCGGGAGTGGGAAAGGCGGCGGGGGGTGTGTCGGCCTGCGCTTCGGGGCTGCGGTGGGTTTCCCCGTCGGCGTCGTACCAGGCGGTGCCGGCCAGTTCCCAGAGTGCCATGAGCCGGGCGGGGTCGGAACCGGCCAGCTTGCCGAGGGCGGCCACCGCGTGCTGCGGCGGCAGGGCCTTGCCGTTCAGATAGCGTTCCCAGGACGACTTGCTGTACGGGGTACGTCCGGCGAGGACCGCGAGGCTCAGCCCGGAGCGGTCCTTCAACCCCCGCAGTTCGACCACCAGATGACGGACGTCGGAGGCAAGGTCCTCGGGTAACGGCTTCCAGTCGGTCAAGCATGTCCTCCGGGCCCGTACGTCGCGTTCGCCTACGCCTGCGCCGAGTTCATGACTTTCCTCCCCAGGGTATCCGGAGTGAGTGAGCCCCTGACATAGGTTTCGTGGAACTGGCCGCACAAGGACCGCTGTTGGCGTTATGACGGTGCCATGAGCCGAGGAGCCGCGGCGCGCGCCGCGCTGTGCGTACTCGTTCTGGGAGCGGTGTGCGCGGGGGCCGCGGGTTCCCGGGAGCACCGGTCCGGCGGCCGTCCCGGCGATGTACTCACCGTCGGCGGGCTGCCCGCCGCGGAACAGCTCGCAGTCGGCCTCACCCGGCGCAGCGACCTGATCGGCCTGTGGCAGAGCATGCTGTGGGCCGACGGATACTCCGCGCGCTCCCAGGTCACCTGCACCTACGACCGGGCCACCGCCGACGCCACCCGCACCTGGCAGAGCAACCACCGGCTGTCGGCGGACGGGATCGTCGGGCCGGCCACCTGGGGCGCGGCCGCGCACCGTATCGTCCCCGCCGGTCCGTGGCTGGTCTACCAGGGCGAACACTTCGGTCTTCCGCTGCGTGCGGACCGGGACGGCGTGTCCGAGGTCTACGAGGTCTACGACGCCGGGCGGTTCCACCCGCTGCGCGCCGACGCCGTCACCCTCACCCTCTGCCGGTGACGGTCGCGGTGACGGCGTCGATCCAGCTGTCGTAGCGGGCGACCCCGAGCTGGTGGCCGGCGACGACGACGGTGGCGCGCGCCGTGTCCGGCCCGCCCGCCACCATCGCCGTGTACGCCCCGCCCGCCGCCCCTCCCCGCCGGTCCCCGCCGCCCGTGGCCGCTCCTTGCCGGTCCCCGCCGGTCGTGGCGACCCGTAACCCGGCCGTCGCCGCCGGGTTGTCGACCTCCGCCCAGCTCGCCCGGCAGACCGGACTGTACTGAAGGGTCAGGACGTGGCCGTACGCACGCAGCCGGTGGACGACGACACCGTCGCGGTCGCACCCCTCCCGGTACGGGTCCAGGCCCCGGCAGGCGCCCGGCCGGCACGCGGCGGCCGCCTGATCGGCTGCGCCGCGCAACGGCCATGGCCAGGCCGGTGCCCCGGAGGGGGCGCCGGCCGGCGGGTGGCCGGTGTCCGTCCAGGTGCTCCAGGGCCGGGCGAGCAGGACGGCCGCCAGCAGCGCGCAGACCGCGGCGGCAGCGGCCGGTACGCCCCCGCGCCGTGCACCGTGCGACAAGTACGACAGGTACGGCAAACCCGGCGGGTGCGGCGGGTCCGTTGACGCCTGCGGGTCGGTGACCGGTGGGTCCCCGGCCGCCGCGCCTCCCGCCGGGCCCCGTGCGGCGGGAGGCGCGGCCCGGCCGCCGGCCGGTTCCCCCTGCGACCAGGCGTGCGCCGCCGATTCCCACAGCACGCGCAGGTGTTCGGCGTCCGCCTGCGCCAGCCCGCCCAGCTCCGCGACCGCCGCCCAGGGCGGCAGCCTCCGGCCGTTGAGGTAACGCAGCCAGGAACTGCGGCTGTAGCCGGTCTTCCTGGCGACGGTCGCGGTGTTCATCCCGCACCGGTCCACGTACCGGCGCAGTTCTCGCACCAGCCGGACCACCTCGGCGGGCGCGTCCCCCCTCACCCCCTGCCGGCGTCCCACGACGGCGTCCCCCTTCCCCCGCGCCGCCACTGTCTCACGGAGGTGCGGCGGGAGAGCCGTTCAGCTCAGCAGACGGTGGCCTTGTTGTAGTAGGCGACGCGGTAGCCCGCGCTCTTCTTGACGCGGATCTGGTACTTGCCGCTGACGCGCATCAGCCAGACGGAGTGCGCCCTGCCGATGTACTTGACGACGTTGCCGCCGTCCTTGCGGAGCTGGCCGTCCGCCGTGCCGAAGGTGTGCGGGCCCACGGCGCCGTCCTGCGTCAGCTGGTTCATCTTCTGCCAGTTCTTCGTGGCGGCCTTGGTGTTGGGCCCGAAGCGGCAGTCGATGTCCGCGTAGTCGAAGGGGGTGCCGTTCGACTCATGGACGCCGTCGGCCCAGAGGACCGCCTGCCACAGCGCGGTCGCGTTGCTGTGGGCGTGGCTGCCGGTGGAGAGTACGCCCTCCCGGGCCCAGTCGTTGGTGGGCGAGCCGGCCCCGCCGATGTAGCCCTGCGAGGCCGTCGCCGACGCCAGGGGCGTGACGGCGAGTCCACCGCTGACCACGAGTGCGACGGCACCGATCACGGTCCGTTTCCGTACGGTCATGTCGTGTCCCCCATGTGATTCTCCGCCCGCCTGACGCGGGTCGGGTTCGGGTGCTGATGCACCGGGTGTCGGTGCACCACGGCTTGCTCCGAACAGCATTCCGGCACGGCATCGGCCGCGTCATTGGCGGAGAGCGCACACGACTTGGCGTACGAGGTGCTGTTCGGGATCGCTGCCCCCGGGATGGGCGGCGCGCCTCTGCCGGCCGTCCCGCTCCGTGGCCCGGCCGCCGGGTGTCCCGGCAGGTCAGAGGGCAGGTCGTCCCGGGTTCGGCGTACCTGGCGGGCAGCGCCGGCCGCTGTTGTCCGCCCGGCCCAGACTCGGACCGGCACCTGTGCGCGCCGCATCCCCGGCGCGTGTCGCGGGATTTGGGGGAATCGGAACATGACAGCTCAGGGACGTGCGTCAGGCCCGGACGGCGCTGCGGCCGGCGGCCCGGCGGCACCGGAGGGAGCCCTGCCCGGCGACGGTCCGTCCGCCCGGCCACGGACCGCCGCAGCCGGACGGACGGACCGTCACCACATCGACCTGGGACCGGTACGGCTGTCGCTGCTGAGCCCGCCCTCGCCACCGGACGCGGTGGGGGCGGACGTGGAGGTAGGGGTGGAAGCGAAGGTAGGGGTGGAAGCGGAGCGCGGGTGCGCCGGCGGCCTCCCGCGGACCTGGCATCTGGTCTTCGCGACCGGCGGGCCGCTGGTCCTCACCCGCGATCCGCGGCCTGTCCGGGTGGAGCGCGGCAGCGTCGTGCTGCAAGAACCCTCCGGATGCTTCGGGCTGTCCGCCGTCACGGCGGCTCCTCCGGTCCGTGCGCTGATCCTGCATGTGCCGGAAACGGCCCTGGCGCTGCCGGGCGAGGTGCTGCACCAGATGTCCGGGCGACCCGCACCGACCGGTTCGGGACCTGCCGCCCTCCTCGCGTCCTTCGTGTGCGGGCTCGCCGCGCACGTACGGTCCGCCGATGCCCGGCACACCGCGTGGCTGGGCACCGCCGCGGTCAGTCTCGCGACCGTCTTCCTCGACAGCGAGACCGCGCCCCCGCACGACAAAAGCCACCCGCGACCGGGCCCGGCGGTGCCCGCCGTCCCCGGCCCCGTCCCCGGCCCCGTCCCGTCGGGGACCGACCTGCTGGTGCGCGACATCAAGGCGTACGTCGAGCACCATCTGCACGACCCCGACCTGGCGCCGGCCGCCATCGCCGCCGCCGGGCACATCTCGCTGCGCTACCTGCACCATCTCTTCCGGCGGGACGGGCAGAGCGTCGGGGCGTTCCTGCGCGAACGCCGCCTGGAGCACTGCAAAGCTGAGCTGTCCGATCCGGCCCAGGCGCAGCGGCGTGTGTGCGAGATCGCCAGACGCTGGGGCTTCCGTGACCCCGCGGTGTTCAACCGGACGTTCAAGTCGGCCTACGGGGTCGCGCCCGGCACGTACCGCAGACAGCGGTTGCAGGATCTGCTGCGGTGAGTACGGGGCCGGCCGTCCGGGAGCGCGGCACCGGCGCGTCGTCCGACCGGCCGGGCTACAGGTCGTTGCCCGCGTAGGAGAGGTTGAAGCTCTTGTTGGTCAGGGGGAAGTCCGGGACGATCGTGTCCGCCATCGCGACGGGCAGGGCGGGCCAGTTGAAGAACGACGGGTCGACCGGCTTGACCCGGGTCAGGGTGCCGTCGGGGGCGAGTTCGACGCGGGTGGCGACGGTGCCGCGCCAGCCCTCGACCAGGCCGACACCGCTGCGCGGGCCCGTGCCGGGCGCCGGGGACGGGCCCCGTACCGTGCCCGGGGTGAGCCCTTCGGCGAACTGCCCGATCAGGGTGACGGAGGTGTCGATCTCCCGGGCGCGGACCAGGAAGCGGGCCAGGACGTCGCCGGTGTCGTGGACCGGTACGTCGAGTCCGGGGCCGTACGGCGTGAAGGGGTGCGTGACGCGGGCGTCGCCGGGGATGCCGCTGGCGCGGGCGACGTAGCCGAGGCAGCCCATCTCGCCGGCCGCGGCGGTGCTCAGGATGGCCGTTCCGGTGAAGCGGTCGCGGACGGTGGAGTGGCCGAGGGCGAGGCCGGCGATCTCGTGGATGTCCTCGTGGATCGCCCCCAGCCGGGCCGGGTCGGGCAGCGTGCGCAGGGCGGCGCCGCCGGGTACGACGCCGCCGCGCAGCAGCCGGTGGCCGGTGACGTCCTTGTTGAGACGCAGGAGTTGTTCGCGTACGCGCTGGGCGTGGGCGTTGAGGATGCCGTGGCCGACGTCGTTGCAGAGCATGCCGAGGTCGGCGACGTGGTTGTGGAGGCGCTCCAGTTCGAGGAGGAGGGCGCGGGCGCGCTGTGCCTCCTCGGGTACCGCCGTGCCGGTGGCTTCCTCCACGGCCAGGCAGTAGGCGAGGGCGTGGCCGACCGCCGTGTCTCCGCTGATGCGTTCGGCCAGGGGGAGTCCGGCGGCCACCGGGCGTCCCTCGAACAGTTTCTCCACCCCGCGGTGGACGAACCAGAGGCGCGCCTTGAGCTTGAGGACGGTCTCGCCGACGACGGAGAAACGGAAGTGGCCGGGTTCGATCAGGCCGGCGTGCACGGGGCCGACGGGGATCTCGTACACCCCGTCGCCCTCCACCTCCAGGAAGGGGAACGGGCCCTCCTCCTCGCCGAATTCCGGCGGCGGCCCGGCGTCGGGACGCATGGGGTACCAGCCGCGCGGCCAGTGGGCGTGGCGGACGAGACGACGCGGCAGCGGGTGGTCGAGCGGGACGATGCCGAACAGGTCGCGCATCTCGCGCTCGAACCGGCCCGCCGGGAAGGAGAGAGGGGCGAGCGTGGGCAGTTCGGGCCGGTCGGCGTCGAGGCGGACGTGCAGTTCGATACGAGTGTCCGGCGGTCCGGCCACGAACAGGTACACGACGCGTGGCCCGGCGGCCTCGTGGTGGGCGGCGACCAGCGCGAGCCGGTGGCCGTCTGCCAGCAACTGCTCGGCGCGTCCAGGCAGTTCGGTGACGTCGATCTCGTGGGTGGTGCGCATCTCGTCAGCCTCCGATCGTGTGGGCGGCGGCGTCCAGCAGGCCGGTGAGCGGGCCGAGGGCCACGCCCAGGGCGGCACAGGCGGCCAGCCCCAGCAGCAACGGCCATGCGGCGGAAGGACTTTCGCCGGTCGGTGTGCCCGGTCCCAGCAGCATGCGGGCGGTGCGGACGGCGAGTGCGGCGAAGGCCACCAGGACGAGCAGCAACGCGGCCGAGGTGACCCAGCCGAGTCTTCCTCCGGCGGCGAACCCGGCCCGTACGATGCCCAGTTCGGAGGCGAAGAGACTGAACGGCGGGAACCCCATCAGCGCCACCACCGCGAGCCCGAACGCCCCGGCCACGGGAGGCGCCTTTGCGAGCAGCCCGCGGACCCGTCCGATGCGGGCGGTGCCGGTCAGTTGCAGGATGCGGCCGGAGGCGCAGAAGGCGACGGACTTGGCGAGGCCGTGCCCGGCGATGTGCAGCAGGGCGGCGGTGAGGGCGAGCGGGCTGCCGATCGCCGCGGCCAGGGCGATCAGGCTCATGTGCTCCATGCTGGAGTAGGCGAGCATGCGCTTGTAGTCGCGCTGGGCGAGCAGCAGTCCGGCCGCGAGGGTCAGGGTGAGCAGGGCGATCCCGGTGAGCAGGGTGCGGGTGAAGCCGGTGCCGAGGGCGGCGTCCGCGATCAGCCGGTAGCGCAGGACCGCGGCGAAGGCGACCGACAGGAGCACCCCGGACATCAGCGCGGACACCGGTGCGGGGGCCTGGCTGTGGGCGTCGGGCAGCCAGGCGTGCAGCGGGACGAGGCCGGCCTTGGCGCCGAAGCCGAGGACGACGAGGGTGATGCCGAGCCGGGTCACCGCCGGGTCGAGGCGGTCGGCGTGGGCGACGAGGGTGGGCCAGTCCAGTGCCCACGCCTCGGCGACCCCGGCCTGGCGGGCCGCGTAGTAGATCAGCACGGTGCCGAGGAAGGCGAGCGCGATGCCGGCCGAGCAGATCACCACGTATTTCCAGGCGGCCTCCACGGAGGCGCGGGTGTGGCGGTGGCCGACGAGGAAGGCGGTGACGATGGTGGTGGCCTCCACCGCGACCCACAGCACGCCGAGGTTCGCGGTGAGGACGGCCAGGCACATCGCGGCCAGGAACGTCTGGACCAGGACGTGGTAGCGCCGTACGGCCCGGTCGCCCGCCCGGCCGGCGGCCCGCTCGCCGTTCAGGTACGCGGGGGCGGCTCCGCAGGCGATCAGCGCGACGGCGCCGACCACCAGCAGCATCCACACGGTCAGCGCGTCCGCGCGCAGCAGACCGGTGGCGGCCTTCCGTGGTCCGCCGTGGACGACGTCCCGGGCGAGCAGGCTCCCGCAGGTGAGGATCACGACGGGCGAGACGAGCCCGGCCCAGTGCCAGGGGTTCCGCTTCGGGGCGGTGCCCTGTACCGGGGCGGTGCCGTGGGCCGAAACGGTCCCCTGGGCCGGGGCGGTGCTCTGCTCCGGGGCGGTGCCGTGGGCCGGGGCGGTGCCCTTCGTCAGGGTGGTGCCGTGCGCGGGCACGTGCTGCCGGGGCTCGGTGCGGGCCGCGGTGTGCTCCGGGGCGGTCGTCGGGCGGGTGAGCAGCCCGGCCAGGGCGTACGCGCCGGCGACCGCCGACGGCACGGCGACCGGCGCGGCGAGGAGGAGGGCGGAAGCGGTGGGGCTCATCAGTCGTGCAGCTCTCGCAGGTCGTCGATGTCGGTGGTGCCGAACGCCTCCCGCATCCGGGCGGTGAGGATCTGCAGCACCAGCACGGCCAGCAACACGTCGAAGGACACGCCGAGTTCGACGATCAGCGGCACTCCGGAGGCGGCCAGGAAAGCGGTCGCGGTGATGCCGTTGTCCAGCAGCAGGAAGCCGACCAGCTGGGCGAGCGCCCGTCGCCGGGTCACCAGGACGAAGAAGCCGATCAGGACGACGGCCAGGCCCACCGGCAGGGCGCGCGTGGCCGGGGTCGGGTTCAGCTCGGTCAGCGGGCGGGCCACCGCGTAGGCCAGCAGTGTCAGCAGCGCGGCGGTCAGCAGGGAGGCGGCGACGTTGACGAGGGGCTGTGCCTCCCGGGTCTCGGCGCGCCCGTCGCCGTAGCGCCGCCGGTCCCGGGTGAGGGCGGCCAGGGCGCGGCGCATCAGGTACGGCAGGACGCCCGCCCTCAGCACGCCGATACCGAGCCCGACGCAGACCAGGTCCCACCGGTGTTCGTGGGCGCCGAGAAGCAGTGCGACCGCGGCGAGCGCGACCCCCTGGAGGGCGAACACCCTGACGATCGCGGCGAGTTCGCGCATCCACAGCACGATCACGGCGGCCAGCAGGAAGGCGCCGCAGACCACGTCGAGGAGTTGGGTGTAGAGGTCGCTGCTCATGAGGCTCCGCTCAGGAAGTACGAGGCGGTCACCGCGAGCAGGGCCAGCAGGAAGGAACCGGCGAGCAGTTCGGGCACCCGGAAGAGCCGGACCTTGGCCCAGAACACCTCGGCGACCGCGAGGACCGCGCCCAGCAGGCCGACCTTCACCGCGAACAGCGGCAGCGCGAGGGCGAGGGCCGCCCAGGAGGTGCTGGACGCGCCGGTGGCGATGCCCCAGGGCACGAACAGGGAGGAGAGCAGGCCGAGGAGCAGGGTGAGCCGCATCTGGGCGCCGAGTTCGACCAGTGCCAGGTCGGGTCCGGCGTACTCCAGCACCATCGCTTCGTGGATCATGGTGAGTTCGAGGTGGGTGGACGGATTGTCGACGGGGATCCGCCCGGTCTCCGCGAGGACCGCGACCGCGAGCGCGGCGGTGGCCAGCAGTCCGGCCGGTGAGGTGAGGCGGGCCG
Source organism: Streptomyces sp. NPDC047000 (assembly GCF_040644295.1). Lineage (NCBI taxonomy): Bacteria > Bacillati > Actinomycetota > Actinomycetes > Kitasatosporales > Streptomycetaceae > Streptomyces > Streptomyces sp. NPDC047000. Next base: position 494,148 of record NZ_JBEYWE010000002.1, on the reverse strand, counting down.
GGTCGTGGGCGGCGCCGGAGACGATGGCCGGGAGGTTGGTCGTCCCGGCCGGGATCGACAGGGCGAACACCGAGAGCAGGATGGTCGGTTCCACCAGGGCGGCGACCGTCATCTCCCGGGAGGCGCCCATCCCGCCGAACGCGGTGCCCGTGTCCAGCCCGGCCAGGGCGAGGGTCAGGGTGCCCAGCGCGATCAGTGCCACCACCAGGACGAGGTCCGCGTGGGAGCTGACCGGGGTGGCGGTGGACAGCAGCGGTACGAGGGCGGCGACCACGACGGCCGTGGCGACCAGCAGGGCGGGGGCCGCGCGGAAGGCGGGCCCGGTCCCCGTGGGGGTGATGGGCTCCTTGCGCAGCAGTTTGCGGAGGTCCCGCCAGGGCTGGAGCACCCCGGCACCGGCCCTGCCCTCCAGGCGGGCCCGTACCTGCCGCGTCCAGCCGGTCACCAGGGGCGCCCCGGCGCCGACCACGACGACCTGGCCGATCACGGCCGTATATCCGACAGCACTCATCTCTTCGCTCTCACCAGCCCACTGCCAGCGCCACCAGCAGGACGACCAGGCCGGCGAAGCCGTAGCCGAGGTAGCGGTGGACACTTCCGTTCGCCAGCCCGCGGGCCGCCTGTCCCGCACCGGCCAGCGCCCGCAGGACCGGCCCGTACAGGCGGTGTTCGATCCGGTCGGGCACGCGGCGCTGGTAGCGCACCCGCTCCACCAGGTACGCCGATTCGCGTACCGGTGTGACGTCGAGGTTCTGTTCGGGTGCGAGGACGTCGTCGAAGACCCGCTGGAGCGGTTCGGCGAACGAGGTCGCGGTGTAGGCCATGCGCGGGGTCGGGAGTCCGCCCCCGCAGTCCCAGAGCCGGGCGTCCGTCCGGCGCCGGCGGCGTCCGTAGAGCCGGGGCAGTCCCACGGCCAGGACGATCGCGGCGGTCAGCGCGGCCACCACCCACACGGGTGACAGCGAGGCGGAGATGTCCGCGAGCCGCAGCCGCACTCCGCCACCCGACACCGCGCCGTCGCCGGACCCCGCGCCGGTACCCGGCAGTCCGGCAGCGGTCACGGCACGGTCGAGGCCGTCGCCCAGCAGTCCCGGGACCAGCGCGAGCGCCACGCACGCGGCGGCCAGCAGCCCCATCCCGGCGATCATCAGGGGCGGCGCCTCCCGGGCGTCGTCGGCCTGGGGGCTGCGCGGCCGGGCGAAGAAGCCGACTCCGAGCGCCTTGACGAACGCGGCGGCGGCGATGCCGGCCGACAGGGCGATCAGTGCCACCGACAGCGGCAGGACGACGGCCACCGCGGCGCCCGGTACCTGGAGTCCGTGGATCAGGGACTGCAACAGCAGCCACTCGCTGATGAATCCGTTGCCCGGTGGCAGCGCCACCGCGCCGAGTGCGGCCAGCGCGAACAGTCCCGCGGTGGCCGGCATCCGTGCCCGCAGGCCGCCCAGCCGGTCGAGGTCCCGCACCCCGGTGGCCCGCACGACCGATCCCGCCGCGCAGAACAGCAGCGATTTGAACGCCGCGTGGTTGATCACGTGGAGCAGCGCGGCGGCCAGGGCCAGCGCGGCGAGCGGCCCGTCGCCGTGGGACACGAAGAGCCCCGACGCCCCGACCCCGATCAGGACCAGGCCCATGTTCTCGCTGGTCGAGTAGGCCAGCAGCCGCTTCAGGTCGGAGGCCATCGCGGCCTGCAGGATCCCGTACACCGCGCTGATCCCGCCGACCGCCATCAGCCCCAGCCACCACCACGCCGGTCCGCCGCCGAGCAGGTCGAGGCCGGTGCGGACGAGGCCGTAGACACCGAGGTTGACCATGGCCGCGCTCATCAGCGCCGAGACGGGGCTGGGCGCCTCGGGATGCGCGCGCGGCAGCCAGGCGTGCAGCGGGACCGCGCCCGCCTTCGACGTGAACGCCGCCGCCGTCAGGACGAACACCAGACCGCGCAGGGCCGGTGGGATGCCGTGCGCGCCCGCCCGCAGCGCGGTGAAGGTCTCGCCGCCGGCCTGCGCGGCGAACAGCGCGAGTCCGGCGAGCAGCAGCACCAGGCCGAGGTGCGTCATCACCGCGTACCAGACGCCCGCCTGCCGTACCGAGGCGCGTTCCCGGTGTTCGGCCTGCACCAGCAGCAGCGAGGCGAGCGCCATCAGCTCCCACAGCACGAGGAAGGTGGACACCGACGCCGCCACGGGGACCAGGACCAGCGTGAGCGCGAACAGCGGCAGCACCGTCTGCGCCGTACGGGAGCCCAGGCCGTGCGAGCCGTGCCCGGACGCGTAGCCGATGCCGTACACGGCGACCGCCGTCACGACGGCCCCCGCCACCGCCATGAACAGACCGGCCAGGGCGTCCACCGCCACATGCGCACCGGCCAGCGGGAGCAGCCCGGGGAGCGCGGCCGTCCAGCGGCTTCCGCCGAGTGCGGCGATGCCCGCCGCGCAGCCCCCCGCTCCGACGCCGACCGTCAGGACTCCCACGACCGGGACGCGGAGGCGGTACGGCAGGGCGAGGCCCGCGAACGCGCCCGCGCCGCCCAGTGCGGTGGCCGCCGTGAGGGCGGCCGGGATCAGGCTCACCGTCCGGTCACTCTCCGCAGCGCCGCGACGATCCGCTCCGGCTCCGGCGGGCAGCCGGGCACGGCCAGATCCACGGGTACGACGTCGGAGGCGGCGCCCTCGATGCCGTAACCGCCCGCGAACTCACCGCAGTCGATCGCGCAGTCGCCGACCGCGACCACCAGGCGCGGCTCACCCAGCGCGGCGACCGTGCGCCGCAGCGGCTCGGCCATGTTCCGGGTCACGGGCCCGGTCACCAGGACCACGTCCGCGTGCCGGGGCGAGGCCACCAGCCGGGCGCCGTACCGCTCGGCGTCGTGCACCGGGTTGAAGGCCGCCGCGATCTCGATCTCACAGCCGTTGCAGGAGCCCGCGTCCACGCACCGCACCTGCACCGAGCCGCCGAACTCGCGGGCCTGGGGCAGGGTTTCCCCTTCCGGGCGCGGCGGCGGGGGCTCGGCCACCCGCCCGGTGGTACGGATCTTGCGCAACAGGCCCATGAGCCCTTCCTGACACGGTGAGTTACTTCACTTCTCGGATGCGGTTCTCGAATGCACCACTCGGGTGCCGTGCCTCAAGAGCGTTCGCCCAAGAGGCCGTTGTTCACGACGAAGGCTTCGCCTCGCCCTGCGCGGCCTGCAACTCCGCGAGGAGCTCGGCCTGCCCGGTCAGCACCCCGGACAGGATGACGCGGGCCACCCGCAGCAGTTCGGCCACGTGCGGGCTGGTCAGCGAGTAGTACACGGTCGAGCCCTCCTTGCGGGTCACCACGAGGTTGGCCCGGCGCAGGACGGCCAGTTGCTGCGAGAGGTGGGCGGGTTCTATACCCACCTCGGGCAGCATCTCTGCGACCGCGTGCTCGCGTTCGCTCAGCAGCTCCAGGACCCGGATGCGGGCCGGGTGGCCGAGGGTCTTGAAGAACTCGGCTTTCAGCTGGTAGATCGGCGTACTCACCGTGCCGTCGCCTCCCCCGCCCGACGGCACGGCCCCACCGGCCGGAACTCGGCCCATCGTTTCCACCCAGTCATCTCGAACATGCGAACCATCCTCGCCTGCGGCACCCTGCCGCGCCGAACCCGCGAGCGAGGACCGGGCCACCGGACCGGAGTCCACGACCTCAGCAGTTGCTAATATTAGCAACTGCTGACACATGCTCCGCCCACCGGCCTCCCGGTGCAGCCGGCAGGGCAAAAAATCAGGGGCCTGACCCCGAAGAGTCAGACCCCTTTTGAGCTGCGCGTTCGCCCGATCGGCGATGGGGTGCCCCAGCACCCGCCAGACGTACAGACGCTCAGACGCACAGGCGCTCAGGCGCTCAGGCGCTCAGACGTTGAAGCGGAACTCCACCACGTCGCCGTCCTGCATCACGTACTCCTTGCCTTCCATGCGGGCCTTGCCCTTGGCTCGGGCCTCGGGGACCGAGCCGGTCTCGACCAGGTCGTGGAAGGAGATGACCTCCGCCTTGATGAAGCCCTTCTGGAAGTCGGTGTGGATCACACCGGCGGCCTCGGGGGCGGTGGCGCCCTTCTTGATGGTCCAGGCGCGGGATTCCTTCGGGCCTGCGGTCAGGTAGGTCTGGAGGCCCAGGGTGTCGAAGCCGACGCGGGCCAGGGTGGCGAGGCCCGGCTCGTGCTGGCCGACGGACTCCAGGAGTTCCAGGGCCTCCTCCTCGTCCAGTTCGGCGAGGTCGGCCTCCAGTTTGGCGTCCAGGAAGATCGCCTCGGCGGGGGCGACGAGGGCGCGCTGGGCCTCCTTGAAGTCGTCGTCGGCCAGTTCGTCCTCGTCGACGTTGAAGACGTAGAGGAAGGGCTTGGTGGTGAGGAGGTGCAGGTCGTGGAGGGGTTCGGCGCGCTCCGTGCCCTGGACCAGGCCGTGGGCGAACAGCGTGTCGCCCCTCTCCAGGATCTCCTTCGCCTCCTCGACCGCCTTGACCTTCGGCGCCGTGTCCTTCTTGATCCGGGACTCCTTCTGGAGGCGCGGCAGGACCTTCTCGATGGTCTGGAGGTCGGCCAGGATCAGCTCGGTGTTGATCGTCTCGATGTCGCTCTTCGGCGAGACCTTGCCGTCCACGTGCACGACGTTGTCGTCCTTGAAGGCCCGGATGACCTGGCAGATCGCGTCCGACTCACGGATGTTCGCCAGGAACTTGTTGCCCAGGCCCTCGCCCTCGCTCGCGCCCCGCACGATGCCCGCGATGTCCACGAAGTCGACCGTGGCCGGAAGGATGCGCTGCGAACCGAAGATCTCGGCCAGCTTCGTGAGGCGCGTGTCCGGGACACCGACCACGCCGACGTTCGGCTCGATCGTCGCGAACGGGTAGTTGGCCGCGAGCACGTCGTTCTTGGTCAGGGCGTTGAAAAGGGTCGACTTGCCGACATTCGGCAGGCCGACGATTCCGATCGTGAGCGACACGTTGCGTCTTCCCGTACGTGAGAGGGCGAGGGTGAGCGGGGGGCCGGGGCGGCCGATCCCCCAGTTTACGGCCTGTCCGAGTCCGGTCCGTGGGGCCCGGGCGGACGGGCCCGGGACCGGCAAGGTCTCGGCCAACGCCCGCTCTACGGCGTGTCTGAAGGGCGATTCGGCACATAAACAGACCTAGGTTGGTCCTGTGGAGCAACCCAGAGGTCGACCGAAGCAGCGAGCGGTGGCCGGTCTGCCGCCGCAGGCCCGGCGCGGAACCGGTGCGGGCAGCCGTCCCGGCCCCGGTTCCGGCCCCGGTTCCGGTTCCGGGGCCACCGCCGGTGCCGTCGGCGGTGCCGGTGCGGCTGCCGCTGCCCGTGCCGCTGCCGGAGGGGTGGTGCGGCGGGTGCCGGGCGCCGGGGTGCGGGGCGCGCAGGGGCGATCGGGGGCGCGTACCGCGGCTCCGGGAGCGGCCCGGGGGACGGCGGCTCCGGGGCCCCGGCTCACCGGGCTCGGCGGCGGGCTGTTCTGCTGCGCGGTGATGTTCCTGCTCGGCCTCGTCGACCAGGTCCTCTTCGGGGCTTCGCTCACCGTCTACGGCGTGCTGTTCCTGCCGGTGAGCGTGCTGACCGCCCTGTGGGTGCGCGGCGGCGACGTACTCACCGCGCCCGTCGTCGTACCGATCGGCTTCGCGGTGGGCCTGGTGGCCGTCGCCGCCTCCGGCGACGGCACCGCCGGGCGGCTGATGGGCCTGGTCACCGCCCTGGCCACCCAGGCCGGGTGGCTCTACGGCGGCACGCTGATCGCCGGCGTGATCGTACTGGTGAGGCGGGCGCGGATCGTGGGGCAGCGGCGGCGGGGCAACGGCGGCGGCTGAAGCACCCAGCGCGACGCTGAGGGGCGGGGCGCGACGAGACGCCGGGGTTCACGCCGGCCGTGCCCGGCGTCGTCAGCCGTGCTGTTCCGCCGCGTACATCGCCGCGCCCACGATCCCCGCGTTGTTCAGCAGCTGCGCCGGGACGATCTCCGCCCTGATGCCCTTGACGTACGGCAGGAACTTCTCGGACTTACGGCTCACGCCGCCGCCTATGACGAACAGCTCCGGCGAGAACAGCATCTCCACATGGGCGAGGTACCTCTGGACGCGGCGCGCCCAGTGCTCCCACGTGAGGTCGCCGTCCTCCTTGGCCTTGCTGGACGCCCGCGTCTCCGCGTCGTGGCCGTTCAGCTCCAGGTGGCCCAGTTCGGTGTTCGGGACCAGGACGCCGTCCACGAAGACGGCGCTGCCGATGCCCGTACCGAAGGTCAGCAGCACGACCGTGCCCTTGCGGTCCCGGCCCGCGCCGAAGTGCATCTCGGCCACGCCCGCCGCGTCCGCGTCGTTGACCACCGTCACCGGCAGCCCGCCGAGCCGGTCGCTGAACAGCGTGCCCGCGTCCGTGTCTATCCAGCTCTTGTCGACGTTGGCCGCCGTGCGGATCGTCGAACCTCCCGTCACCACTCCCGGGAAGGTGAGGCCCACCGGGCCGGTCCAGCCGAAATGCTCGACGACCTGCCGCACTCCGTCGGCCACACCGTCGGGAGTCGCGGGCTGCGGGGTGAGCACCCTGTGGCGCTCTGCCGCCAGATCGCCCATGTCCAGGTCCACCGGGGCACCCTTGATACCCGAACCGCCGATGTCCAAGCCGAAGATCTTCATGGACATACGTTACGGCCTTCCGGTGACGGTCTCTTCCCCAACGCGTGCCCGGCAGGGCCCCGCCGCGCCGCTCACGCCTCCGGCGTGCCCGTGCCGCCGCGCTCCGCGGCCAGCGCCGCCGCCTCCGCGCGCAGATCCCGGCGCAGCTCCTTCGGCAGCGAGAACGTGATGGACTCCTCCGCAGCCCTGACCAGCTCGACATCGCCGTAGCCGCGCTCCGCGAGCCACTCCAGGACCTCCTCGACCAGCACCTCGGGCACCGACGCCCCCGAGGTCACGCCGACCGTGGTGACGCCCTCCAGCCATGCCTCGTCGATCTCGCTCGCGAAGTCCACGAGGTGCGCGTCCCGCGCGCCGGCCAGCTTGGCGACCTCGACGAGCCGCTTGGAGTTGGACGAGTTGCGGGAGCCGACCACGACCACCAGGTCCGCCTCGGCGCCCATCTGCTTCACGGCGAGCTGACGGTTCTGCGTGGCGTAGCAGATGTCGTCGCTCGGCGGGGAGATGAGCTGCGGGAACTTCTGCTTCAGCGCGTCGACCGTCTCCATCGTCTCGTCGACGGAGAGCGTGGTCTGCGACAGCCACACGACCCTGGACGGGTCGCGCACCTCCACCTTGGCGGCATCGGCCGGGCCGTCCACCAGCTGGATGTGGTCCGGGGCCTCGCCGGAGGTGCCGATGACCTCCTCGTGGCCCTCGTGGCCGATCAGGAGGATGTCGTAGTCCTCGTTGGCGAACCGGACGGCCTCCTTGTGGACCTTGGTGACCAGCGGGCACGTCGCGTCGATGGTGGCCAGGCTGCCCCGCGCGGCCTCCTCGCGGACGACCGGGGCGATGCCGTGCGCGGAGAACATCACGATGTTCCCCGGCGGGACCTCCTCGGTCCGCTCGACGAAGATCGCGCCCTTCTTCTCCAGGGTCTGCACGACGTACTTGTTGTGGACGATCTCGTGCCGGACGTAGACGGGCGCGCCGTACTGCTCCAGGGCTTTCTCGACGGCGATCACGGCGCGGTCCACACCCGCGCAGTAGCCCCGGGGAGCGGCGAGCAGGACACGGCGGCCGGACGAAGCGGTCGGCGAAGCAGTCATGGTGACCATCGTAAGGCCGCGCCCGGAGGGCCGGAGATCGCCGGGTGAGCCGGAGGGCCGCCGGGCGGACCGCCGGGCGGACCGCCGGGCGGGCGGGGCCGTCGGCGCGGGGCGGCCGGTCGGCTCCGTGTGCCGGGGCCGTTGTCGGTGGCGGCGGCTACGCTCGCGGGCATGGCTCTCAACACGTCCGCCGAGACCCCGCTGCCCGTCGGCGAGGTGTCCCGGCTCATCGGGGGGTGGATCGACCGGCTCGGCGCGGTGTGGGTCGAGGGGCAGATCACCCAGCTGTCGCGGCGGCCGGGCGCGGGCGTCGTGTTCCTGACGCTGCGCGATCCGTCGTACGACATCTCGGTCGGCGTCACCTGCTTCCGACAGGTGTTCGACACCGTGGCCGACGTGGTGAGCGAGGGCGCACGCGTGGTCGTCCTGGCCAAGCCCGAGTGGTACGCGCCGCGCGGGCAGCTGTCGCTGCGGGCCACCGAGATACGGCCCGTGGGCGTCGGCGAGCTGCTGGCCCGGCTGGAGCTGCTGAAGAAGACGCTGGCGGCGGAGGGGCTGTTCGCGGCGGACCGCAAGAAGCCGTTGCCCTTTCTGCCGCAGCTGATCGGGCTGGTGTGCGGGCGGGCCTCCGCGGCCGAGCGGGACGTGCTGGAGAACGCCCGGCGCCGCTGGCCCGCGGTCCGCTTCGAGGTGCGCAACGTTCCGGTGCAGGGCGTGCACGCCGTACCGCAGGTGGTGCAGGCGGTGAAGGAGCTCGACGCGCTCGACGAGGTGGACGTGATCATCGTCGCGCGCGGCGGCGGCAGCGTCGAGGATCTGCTGCCGTTCTCCGACGAGCAGCTGGTCCGCGCGGTCGCCGCCTGCCGTACGCCGGTCGTGTCCGCCATCGGGCACGAGCCCGACACCCCGCTGCTCGACTACGTGGCCGATCTGCGCGCCTCCACCCCGACCGACGCGGCGAAGAAGGTCGTACCGGACGTGGGCGAGGAGCTGGAGCGGGTACGGCAGCTGCGCGACCGGGCGCGGCGGTGCCTGGTGGGGCTCGTCGAGCGGGAGGAGCGGGGGCTGGCGCAGGCGCTGGCCCGGCCGTCGATACAGAATCCGCACCGGATGATCGACGAGCGGGAGGAGCAGGTCGGGGCGCTCGTCGAACGGTCCCGGCGCACCCTCGGGCATCTCCTCGACCGTGCCGACTCGGAGCTGACGCACACGCACGCGCGCGTGGTGGCCCTCTCCCCCGCCGCGACCCTCCAGCGCGGGTACGCGGTGCTCCAGCGGGCCGGCGGCCACGTGGTGCGCGATCCGGCCGACGTGGCGGTGGACGACACGCTGCGGGCACGGGTGGCCGCGGGCGAGTTCACGGTGCGCGTCAGCGCGACGGAGGTCGCGGACGGTGCGGACGGCCCGGACGGCGGGGTGGGCCGCGGAGCCGCAGAGCAGTAGCAGAGCAGCGAGCAGAGCAACAGCAGCAGACGGTCAGGCAGCCGGCCGGGCAGACGGCCGGACCGGATTTCTTCAGGTGGGTGCATGAGCGGCAAGACAGGCACGGACGCGGGCGCGGACACGGGCGCGGTCCTCGGCTACGAGCAGGCGCGCGACGAGCTGATCGACGTCGTACGGCGGCTGGAGGCGGGCGGTACGTCGCTGGAGGAGTCCCTCGCCCTCTGGGAGCGGGGGGAGGAGCTGGCCCAGGTGTGCCGGAGGTGGCTGGAGGGCGCCCGCGCCCGGCTGGACGCGGCTCTCGCCGGGGAGCGGGAGGACGGAACGGACGGGGCGGACGGGACGGGGAGCGGATCCGAGTAGACGACGGGTGCCGGGGAAGGAACACACGGCCGGGGGCGGGCAGATGGGCGAGGGCCGCGGGGAGAGGTGTGAGGCGGGTCACCGCCCTCCGACATTTGATTGAAACTTGAACTTCCTTGTCGTACGGTCGGTGATGTCAGCCGGTCCGGCCCCCACCGGTCCGGGCGAACATCCCGAGGAAGATTCTTCATGTCTCTCGCTCTTGACCCTGCCGCTCAGGACCTGCTGTTCCGCGAGGCCCGCACCGCGAACACCTTCACCGACGAGCCGGTGACCGAGGAGCAGGTCCAGGCGATCTACGACCTGGTCAAGTTCGGCCCGACCTCGATGAACCAGTCGCCGCTGCGGATCACGCTGGTCCGCTCCCCCGAGGCCCGCGAACGCCTGGTGAAGCACCTGTCCGAGGGCAACCAGAAGAAGACCGCCGCCGCCCCGCTGGTCGCGATCCTCTCCGCGGACAACGAGTTCCACGAGGAGCTGCCGGCGCTCTTCCCGCACTTCCCGCAGGCCAAGGACATGTTCGCCGGTGACCGTTCGGTGCGGGAGAAGAACGCCGCGCTGAACGCCTCGCTCCAGGCGGCGTACTTCATCATCGGCGTCCGTGCCGCCGGTCTCGCCGCCGGCCCGATGACCGGTCTGGACTTCGAGGGCGTCCGCAAGGAGTTCCTCGACGAGGACCACACCCCGCTGATGGTGGTCAACATCGGCCGTCCGGGCCCCGACGCCTGGTTCCCGCGCTCGCCCCGCCTGTCCTACGAGCAGGTCGTCACGACCGTCTGAGACCGGCACCGCGCGACATCGCGCGACGAGGGCCCCCGGCTGCGGTTTCCGCCGGGGGCCCTCGTGCGTCTTCTCACGGCACGCGCCGTGGGGCCGTCATGCCAGCTTCAGCGCCCGCACCATCTCCGTCAGCTGTGCGAAGGAGCCCGTGCCCGCGACCACCGTCGTCGAGCCCTTGCCCTCCTCGGCCGCCTCGGCGCCCTTGGCGTCGGCCAGGACGAGGGCGTCGTAGCGTCCGCCGGTATAGCGGATCCAGGTACGGCCGCCGATCTCCTCGGTCACCTTCGTGGCGCTCGCCCCCTGGCTGGCGTCGTCGATGAAGGCGGACCGCTTCTGAGTCGACTGCTCGATCGCCACGTACTGACCGTCGGGGGCCTGGAACCCGAGGTGCCAGGCGTCGTAGGCGTCGCCGCGGAAACGGACGGAGGTCGCCTTCCAGGTCGTCGGCAGCTCCTCGGGAGCGGCCACCGGGTAGCTCGCCGCGCGCCGGGCCGTGAGCAGTTCGACGCGGTAGTCGACGCGCTTGATGTCCGGAGCGTGATCGTCGTGCGGGACGAAGACGTAGATGAGCGCCGCCGCGATCCCGATGAGGCCCAGGGAAAGGACCATGTCCCGGACCGTCTTCTGCTTGCCGTTCGAACCTGCCACGCCCCCATCGTCGCAGGTGCCCTGCCCGCTCATCCGTGGGGGGTTCTGCTCATTTTGTATGCCTGGGGATAGAGTCGTGGCCAAAGCCCTCATCCGGCCGTCGTCGTTCCAGAAAGGTGCGCTCCGATGACCGAGAACCATAATCTGCCCTCTGAGCTGGAAGTTCCCTCAGAAGCCCCCGACCGTAACCTCGCCCTCGAACTCGTCCGGGTGACCGAGGCCGCCGCCATGGCCGCGGGCCGGTGGGTCGGCCGCGGCGACAAGAACGGCGCCGACGGTGCCGCCGTGCGTGCCATGCGGACCCTCGTCTCGACCGTCTCGATGAACGGCGTCGTCGTCATCGGTGAGGGCGAGAAGGACAAGGCGCCGATGCTCTTCAACGGAGAACGCATCGGCGACGGCACCGGACCCGAGTGCGACATCGCCGTCGACCCGATCGACGGCACCACGCTGGCCGCCAAGGGCATGCCCAACGCCATCGCGGTGCTCGCCGCCGCCGACCGCGGGTCCATGTTCGACCCGTCCGCCGTGTTCTACATGGACAAGCTGGTCACCGGCCCGGAGGCCGCCGACTTCGTCGACATCGACGCGCCCGTGGCCGTCAACATCCGCCGGATCGCCAAGGCCAAGCGGTCCACGCCCGAGGACGTCACCGTCGTCATCCTCGACCGGCCCCGGCACGACGGCCTCGTCAAGGAGGTACGGGAGGCCGGGGCGCGCATCAAGCTCATCTCCGACGGCGACGTCGCCGGGTCGATCTACGCACTGCGCGAAGGGACCGGCGTCGACCTGCTGCTGGGCGTCGGCGGCACGCCCGAGGGCATCATCTCGGCCTGCGCCGTGAAGTGCCTCGGCGGCACCATCCAGGGCAAGCTGTGGCCCAAGGACGACGCGGAGCGGCAGCGGGCGATCGACGCGGGGCACGACCTCGACCGGGTGCTCATGACCGACGACCTCGTCTCCGGGGAGAACGTGTTCTTCGTCGCCACCGGGATCACCGACGGGGAGCTGCTGCACGGGGTGCGCTACCGCTCGGAGACGGCTGTCACGGACTCCATCGTGATGCGGTCGAAGTCGGGGACCGTGCGGAAGATCGTCTCCGAGCATCGGCTGAGCAAGCTGCGGGCGTATTCGGCGATCGACTTCGACCGAGCGAAGTAGCCTGCGGCCGGCTTGCGGGGTGGGGTTGGTGGGGCGTCCCCGGTGCGGTGGGGGCGCCCCCCGGCCCTTTCGCGTTGACGCGGGTGCGTTGTTCGGGTGCGGGTGCGTCGTGGCCGGTCGCGCAGTTCCCCGCGCCCCTTGAGGGGGTTGGTCCGGGCGGAGTCGCCAGGTGGACGCCCCCTCAGGGAGTCTGCGGGCGGAGTTGCCAGGTGGACGTCCCTTGAGGGTTGGTTCGGGGGGAGTCGCCAGGTAGACGTGCCCCTGCGAGGGTCGGGTGGGGGTGGGGGTCAGCCGGCTTGGGCTATGCGGGTGGTGGTTCTTGCCGCTTTTTTCAGTTCCATCTCGCGGCGCCTGCGGCGGGCCAGGACCACGCGGCGCTCGGCGGCGGTGAGGCCGCCCCAGACGCCGTAGGGCTCGGGTTGCAGCAGTGCGTGTTCGCGGCACTCGACCATCACCGGACAGCGGGCGCAGACCCTCTTGGCCGCCTCCTCACGGGACAGGCGTGCCGCGGTGGGCTCCTTGGACGGCGCGAAGAACAGGCCTGCCTCGTCGCGGCGGCACACCGCCTCGGTGTGCCACGGGGCGTCTTGGTCCCTGTCCCGCACTGGCGTCCGCTGCGCCGGAACGGCAGCTACCTGCAGGGACGAATGCGGCGGTTGCGGCACGGTCTACTCCTGACGACGGCTTCGCGAGCGAGAGGCGACGCAGCAAGCCCTACCCGCTGTGGGCGCGCCTATGCACAGGGTCCCGAACGGCCGGACCGCGGTGGCTCGTTCGCGCAACCGCGCGCCGGAGCCCGACCGTCGTACGCGGGGCGCCCGTGAACACTGCCGAACACGGCCCGGCCGATTCCTTTCACCACCCGCCGCATTCACAACCGTCAACGGTCGAAATGTTTGCGCAACGCCTTGTCGACCTTGTACTGCACCCGGTCGAGGATGTCCGCGACGGTCTTGCCGCGCTTGGGCCGCGCGTCCACGGTGCCGAGCACGGCCCAGCCGTCGATGTAGACCACGGGCGCGTCCGGCTCGATCGAGTCCAGGGTGCGGACGTCGAAGGTGCCCAGCACGCCCCCGCCCGTGCCGCGCAGCGAGATGTTCTCCGGGACCCGGACGTCGACCGTGCCGAACACCGAGATCGCCTTGATGACGACATGCTGGTACTCGAAGATCGCCTCGCTCAGATCGATCTCCACGGTGCCGAATATGGCGTACGCGTGCAGCCGCCGGCCCGCGCGCCAGCGGCCCTTGCGCGTGGCGCTGCTGAACACGGCGACAACGTTGGCGTCCGCGTCGTGGGGTATCGCGCCGGGGACGGGGCGCGGCGGTACGGGGATGTAGCCGGGGGCGGCGGCCCCCTGGTGGGCGGCGGGCAGGTCCCGGATGAAGACCTCGAGTTCGCCGACCGTCTTGGCGTGCAGCACCCCCTCGACCCGCTCGGCGTGCTCGTCGGCCGTGAGGCGGCCCTCGGCGAGGGCCTCGCGGAGGATGTCGGCGACGCGGTCGCGCTCGGCGTCGGAGGCGCGCAGCTCGGAAGCGCGCAGCTCGGCGGCGGGCGGCGCCGCGGGCGTACGCGCCCCCGGACCCGTACCGCCGCCGACGCCCGTACCACCGCCGGCACCCGTGCCGCCGCCCCCGCCCGTGCCCGTGGCCGCGCGTTCCTGCTGAGGTTGCTTCTGAAGGTCCACGGACAGCAGCGTACCGAAACGCGATAGATCGCGACTAGGCCTGTGGACGGCCGGTCGGCCGAATTCCTGCTGAGCCCTACCTCACAGCTGCCGCGCCGGACCCACGTCCTACGCTGGAGGGCGCTGCCGATGGAGGCCGCACCTGCCTGCCGAGTGAGGAATGGGCCAGATGCCTGAGTTCGCGTACACCGATCTGCTTCCCCTGGGAGAGGACACGACCCCGTACCGGCTGGTGACAGCGGAGGGCGTCAGCACCTTCGAGGCCGACGGGCGGACGTTCCTCAAGGTGGAGCCGGAGGCGCTGCGCAAGCTGGCCGAAGAGGCGATCCACGACATCCAGCACTACCTCCGCCCCGCCCACCTCTCCCAGCTGCGTCGCATCATCGACGACCCGGAGGCCTCGGCCAACGACAAGTTCGTCGCCCTGGACCTGCTGAAGAACGCGAACATCGCGGCGGCGGGCGTGCTGCCGATGTGCCAGGACACCGGTACGGCGATCGTCATGGGCAAGCGGGGGCAGCACGTCCTGACCGAGGGCGGCGACGAGGAGGCGCTCAGCCGGGGGATCTACGACGCCTACACCCGGCTCAACCTGCGCTACTCGCAGATGGCCCCGCTGACCATGTGGGAGGAGAAGAACACCGGCTCCAACCTCCCCGCGCAGATCGAGCTGTACGCCACCGACGGCGGCGCGTACAAGTTCCTGTTCATGGCGAAGGGCGGCGGCTCCGCCAACAAGTCGTTCCTCTACCAGGAGACCAAGGCCGTCCTCAACGAGGGCGCCATGATGAGGTTCCTGGAGGAGAAGATCCGTTCGCTGGGTACGGCCGCCTGCCCGCCGTACCACCTCGCGATCGTCGTCGGCGGTACGTCGGCGGAGTACGCGCTGAAGACCGCCAAGTACGCCTCCGCGCACTACCTGGACGAGCTGCCCTCCGAGGGTTCGGGGCTGGGGAACGGGTTCCGGGACAAGGAGCTGGAGGAGAAGGTCTTCGAGCTGACGCAGAGGATCGGGATCGGCGCGCAGTTCGGCGGCAAGTACTTCTGCCACGACGTGCGCGTGGTGCGGCTGCCCCGGCACGGCGCGTCCTGCCCGGTCGCCATCGCCGTGTCGTGCTCCGCGGACCGGCAGGCCGTCGCGAAGATCACCGCCGAGGGCGTCTTCCTGGAGCAGCTGGAGACCGATCCCGCGCGGTTCCTGCCGGAGACGACGGACGAGCACCTCGACGCCGGCGGCGAGGGCGACGTCGTGCGCATCGACCTCAACCAGCCCATGGACGCGATCCTCGCCGAGCTGACCAGGTACCCGGTGAAGACCCGGCTCTCGCTGTCCGGGCCGCTGGTCGTGGCGCGGGACATCGCGCACGCCAAGATCAAGGAGCGGCTGGACGCGGGCGAGGCGATGCCGCAGTACCTGAAGGACCACCCGGTGTACTACGCCGGGCCCGCGAAGACGCCCGAGGGGTACGCCTCCGGGTCCTTCGGGCCGACCACGGCCGGGCGGATGGACTCCTACGTGGAGCAGTTCCAGGCGGCGGGCGGCTCCCGGGTGATGCTCGCCAAGGGGAACCGGAGCCGGCAGGTCACGGACGCGTGTGCCGCGCACGGGGGGTTCTATCTGGGGTCCATCGGCGGACCCGCGGCCCGGCTGGCGCAGGACTGCATCAAGAAGGTCGAGGTCGTGGAGTACGAGGAGCTGGGGATGGAGGCGGTGTGGAAGATCGAGGTCGAGGACTTCCCGGCGTTCGTCGTCGTCGACGACAAGGGGAACGACTTCTTCAGCCCGCAAGAACTCTCCAAGCCGACGTTCACAAGCATTCCGGTGCGTCAGGCGTGACCTGAGCCTAAGGCACTTCTCACGCCCCCGCCGGTCCGACCGGCGGGGGCGTTGTCGTGCTGTCGCCCGGCAACGGCCCGCCCTGGCCACCGAGTGCTTACAGCAGTGATCCCCGCAACGCGCCAACGTCCGGGGACCCGACACCCAAGAGGCACATCTTCCGTGCGCGTACACCGTACCGCCCTGCGCTCCCGCTATATCCAGATCCCCAACATCATCGCGCCGCACGACCGCCTCTCTCTCAAAGCCGTGGGCCTGTTGGTAAGACTCTTCTCTCTGCCTGACGGCAGCGGCGCCACCGTTGAGAAGGTTGCGGCTCTGGTCCCAAACGGCCGACGCTCCGTCGTCAACGCAATGAACGAGCTGGTCGAGGCTGGCTATGTCCGGCGTGCCAAGCTCCAAGACCCCGAGACCGGCCGTTGGGTCACCATCGCGACCGTCTCGGATGCTCCGGAGACTGCTGGTCCCCCGAGTGACCGCATGCCGACGGTCGGGGGGCGACCGGTCGGGCGGTCGGCGGTTCTCCCGTAGGGAGTGAGACGGACGGCAAAGACACAACCACTCCCACCCCCGATCAGGCTCAGGACATGGCCCCGGTCGTCCCTCAGAGCGTCGAGAAGGGTGGGGAGAGGGAAGACGCCTTCGTTCGCAAGATCAGTCGCGAGATGGCCCGTGAGGGTCGCCGCATCCTGGAGCGGTTGAGCCCGCACACGAAGTTGCCGCTGTCCGACCGAGACATCGACCGCCTGGCCCCCAAGGTGGTGCCGTGGCTGCGCGAGGACTACCGCAGCGAGGACATCCTTCGATGTCTCACCCAGAACCTTCCCGAGCGCGTCGAATCGGTCCCTGGACTGATCACTCACCGGCTGAAGAGCTTCACTCCGGAGCGAATCGTCCAGGCTGCCGCTCAGGCGTCCTCACGACCCGTTGAGCAGGCTCACTGCGAAGTCTGTGAGGCCCGTTCCGTCTCGGCTGCCAGGGCAGCGTCTGCCGCTCCTGTGCTGACGAACTCAGCCGCGCTGCCGTGCGCATGACGCTCGACCACGTCGACAGCAAGGGGAATTGAAGTGAGTCAGATCTTGAGTGTTCGGAAGTCCGCTGCTACGGAAGCGGCTCTGTCTGACATCCTTCGGCTGTCCACGGCCGAGACTGCCTCTGCTGCTGTCACACAGGCTCTGAGTCTCTACACGGCATGGTTGAAGCTTGCTCTCGGTACGGCCGTCGTCGCGAGCGGCCACACGCGTCGTACACCGTCATATGTTGTCCCGGCAGGGCGTCACACACCACCCCGTCGGAGCGTTTACACGCCGTCCGCTGGAGTACCGGCCGACCGGGTCTGAGAACGAGCAAGACTCCCCGCACCGGATGGTGCAGGGGGCCTGTGGTCTCTACGCGCCTATCAGCGGTCGTTGATCTCCCACCATCCGGGCGTCACCTTTGGCAGCGGCCCCACAGGCTTCGTTGCCGTCGCCCGCTTCTCGGCGGCTGGACGCAACCACGACTGAGGCGCTTTCGCCTCCAACGCACTGCGTGCCGCACCGCCTCGGAGTGGAGTCCTGAGTCTCTTCCGCATGCACGGCTTACAGAAGTACCCCTCCGGGTACGGCTTCGACCTCGCCACGTTGCTGCACCGCTGGCACTTAAACAACTGCCCACCCCTTGTAGCATTCGAGCACTACTCGCGCCCCCACCAGGGATGATGTCTGAAACGCGGCACGGGCGCACCCCCTCGCTCTCTGGGCGCACAACAACCGTTCCGCGGCCGCTCAGGCGGCCGTCTGTTGCCCGATGGGCGCCATGTTCAACGGCTGCACGAACCCGGTCCCCTGGCCGTTCGGCAGCGGAGGGAGATCCTCCAGGGCCCGGACTTCGTCCCGGCTCATGAAGCCATTACTACTGAGCGTTTGGTCCTGTTTTCGGGTACTGTCTTACGGTTTTCTCGCCTCGGCGGCCGGAGGCTGGAGGGGTCGATGAGGCGTCCGTCCGCTGTGTGCAAGCAGAGGCTTGTTTCACCCCGGCTCCTCCTGTCTCATCCCGACAAGCGCCTGACTGCTGCTTTTTGGACACCGGCCGAACCAGCCGCCGCACGGTACATCGGAAACATGACCCCACGCGGCAGCTACCCCAGCGACCTGTCCGACGCCCACCGGGAGCTGACAGAGCCGACCCTCACGGCCTGGCGTGCCAAGCGACGCCGACATGCCCTGGAGATCGGACGCCCGCCCGAGCACGACCTGCGGCACATCATGAATGCGATCCTGTATGTGGACCGCACCGGGATCCCATGGTGCTACCTCCCGCACGACTTCACCCCGTGGGCCACGGTGTGCGGCTACTTCGCCAAGTGGGACCGGGACGGCATCTTCGTGCAGCTCACCGGGCTGCTCCGGCGCCTGGTCCGCGAGGCCGAGGGACGCGACGGCGAACCCTCGGCCTGCGTACCGGACTCCCAGAGCATCAAGACCTCCGCCAACGTGCACCTGAAAGATCAGGGCACCGATGCCGGCAAGCGCATCATCAGGCGCAAGCGGCACCTGGGCTGCGACACACTCGGCCTGCTCCTGACCGTCCTGGTCACCGCCGCCAGCGTGTCCGGCACCGCGGCCGGAGTCCACCTGCTGTCCCGCACAGCCGCCGCCCGTCCGGGCGTGCGCAAAGCCTGGGTGGACGCCGGCTACCGCACCACCGCCATCGACCACGGCGCCCGCCCCGGCATCGATGTCCAGCCCGTCCAACGCCCACCGGGCACCCAAGGGTTCGTAGTGATCCCACGACGCTGGACCATCGAACGCAGCATCGGCCGGCTCATGCACCACCGCCGCCTCGCCCGTGACTACGAAACCCACCCGCACCGCTCCGAAGCCATGATTCACCTCGCAATGATCGACCTCATGACCCGCCGCCTCACCGACGAAGCCACACCCAACTGGTGCTGCACCTGACCTGCCGGGACCAAACGCTCAATAAACGCTGCCCAGTGCAACCGTTTAAACGGCCCGAAACTCAAGACATGAGAACGGCCCCCGAAGCGTTTACACACAACGAGGACCGTTCTCTGCTTGCCGCTATTTCCGCTCATAAGGCATTCGGCGAGGGAGGATATATTCCGCCTCCGGCTCCACCCACAGGTACCCCTCGGGAACGTGCAGGCCGATCTCTTCGGCGATCTCCGCCAGTTCCGGCATCTTCACGACCGCCCGGCGGTTGCCATCCTCCGTGGGACCGACGTGAACGGTGATCCCGTGACGCTGCAGGAACACCCGCTTCTGTTCGTCGTCCTTCGTGGCCCACTCCTCGGCGTAGGTGCGCCCCGTGGTGATCCACGCGGGGGCCTCCTCGGCGGCTTTGATCTCTGCCCGCAGCCTCTCGACCTTCGCGGACTGGAACCCGTGCTGCCCCCAGTACCGCTCGACCTGAACATCAGTCTTGAAGCGGCCAGCGAGGTAGTCGGCTTCCAGGCGATCGAGGGTCCCTTCGGCGTTGGTGAGTTCCACCTTCATCTGAGAGATCGCGTTCCCCGCACGCTCCGTGACGGGCAACGACCCGAGCACGGTGTTCACGAAGACGCCCACCGCTTGGTCAAGGTCGTCCCTACGGATGCGCCCGGGGTTCGGGCAAGTGCCCGTGTTGACGGCGTTACACCCGTAGTAGTGGTGCACTCGGCCGGTCGGCTTCGTCTTCTTGTTGGACGACATCCGAGAGCCGCACCCCAGACACACGGCCACACCCCCGAGCATCGAGCGTGAAGGCGTGGTCCGCCGGACAGGCCGGTCGCTCTTGAGTGATGCGACCAGCTCCGCCCACTCGGCGTACTCCATGAGCGGTCGGTCCGTGATGCGGACGTGCTCGCCGTTCTCGTCGACGACGTTCTCGCCCTTGTACGTATAGATGCCGGCCACCGTGGGGTTCATGACGACGACCCGCACGGCGTTGCTCGTCCAGTCGATGCCCCGCGGTTCTTCGCCCTTCACGATGCGCAGATGATCCCTCCAGGTGGGCACTCCCCGCTTGTTCAGATCCACCGCGATCTTGTAGCTCGACCAATCGCCCTTGAGACGCTCGACGATCTCTTGGAACAGAGCCGCGTAGGTGGGGTCTTGGGCGAGCTTCTTCCCGCCGCCCTCCTGCCGCTCGAAGTGGTATCCGAACGGCTCGACTCCCCCGATCCACACTCCCTTTGCCTTGCGGGCCTGAGAGCCCGAGAGCGCACGCGCTCGGATGGTGTCCAGCTCGCCCTCGGCGAAGGCCGCGATGATCTGCGCGAACATCTTCCCCATAGGGGTGCTCATGTCAATGCCCTCGGTCACGGACACGATGGTCTTCCCGTGCTTCTGGCACCACTCGAAGACCTCGGCGAAGTGACCAGCTTTGCGGCTCAGCCGGTCCAGCTTCCAGACGGCCAGCACATCCCAGTCGTCCGCCCGCTCCGAGAACCACGGACCGAGACCGGGCCGCTTGAAGGGGTGCATCGCACCGGACACGTCCAGGTCCTCGGCGAAGCCAACTATGCGGCCGTCTACTGCTGGCCCCGAAGTCCAGTGCTCGACCGCGTGCTTCTGCTTCTCGGGACTGGTGGTGTCGTCCTTGAGAATGGAGAGGCGAACGGTTCCCAGAACCCTCGGGCGCTTGACCATGCCTCCATAGTACGGTTTATTCCCGCGAACTACATAAATCGAACGACTTCTTCCAGAATCCCACGCCCCGGCCGATGTTCACGTCGATCCCGGTCCGGGGGCGCTGCCCACCGGGCCCCGGGCCCCCGCTCCTCTTCTCCGCGAACTCCCTCAGAGGGGAAGCCCCGGGAAGGACTTCCCGGGGCTTCCCGGAGGGGCTCGAGGAGCGGAATAGCCCGGAGGGACGGTGTGCTGATCCTTTCGGAGGTGGTCCGCCGTGGGCGCTGACGGGTTTCGGGTCGAGCGGGATTCGATGGGCGACGTGAACGTGCCCTCCTGGGCCAAGTGGCGGGCCCAGACCCAGCGGGCCGTCGAGAACTTCCCGGTCTCCGGGCAGCGCATCGAGCGGGCGCACATCGAGGCCCTCGCCCGTGTCAAGGCGGCCGCCGCCGAGGTCAACGCCCGGCTGGGCGTGATCGACGAGGACGTCGCCCGGGCCGTCCGGGAGGCCGCCGAGGACGTCGCCTCCGGCGGGTGGGACGAGCACTTCCCCGTCGACGTGTTCCAGACCGGCTCCGGGACCTCGTCCCACATGAACGCGAACGAGGTCATCGCCACCCTCGCGTCGGAACGGCTCGGGCGGGACGTCCATCCCAACGATCACGTCAACGCGTCGCAGTCGTCCAACGACGTCTTCCCGGCCTCGATCCACATCGCCGCCGTCTCGGCCGTCGTCCACGACCTCGTTCCCGCACTGGAGCGTCTCGCCGTCGCCCTGGAGCGGAAGAGCGCCGAGTTCTCGGATGTCGTGAAGTCCGGGCGCACCCATCTCATGGACGCCACGCCCGTGACCCTCGGGCAGGAGTTCGGCGGGTACGCCGCCCAGATGCGCCACGGCGTCGAGCGGCTGCGTGCCGCCCTGCCCCGGCTCGCCGAGCTGCCGCTCGGGGGGACGGCCGTCGGGACCGGGATCAACACCCCGCCCGGGTTCGCCGCCGCCGTCATCGAGGAGGTCGCCCGGGTGACGGGGCTGCCGTTCACCGAGGCCCGCGATCATTTCGAGGCGCAGGGGGCCCGGGACGCCGTCGTCGAGGTCAGCGGGCAGCTGAAGACCGTCGCGGTGGGGCTGACGAAGATCGCCAACGATCTGCGGTGGATGGCCTCCGGGCCGCGCACCGGGCTCGCCGAGATCGTCCTCCCCGATCTCCAGCCGGGGTCGTCCATCATGCCGGGCAAGGTCAACCCGGTCGTACCGGAGGCCGTGCTCATGGTCGCCGCCCAGGTCATCGGCAACGACGTGACGATCACCACCGCCGGTGCCGCCGGGAACTTCGAACTCAACGCCATGCTCCCGGTCATCGCGAAGAACGTGCTGGAGTCCGTCCGGCTGCTCGCCAACTCGGCCCGGCTGCTCGCCGACCGCACCGTCGACGGGATCACCGCCCGGCGGGAACGGGCCCTCGAGTACGCCGAGTCGTCCGCCTCCGTCGTCACCCCCCTCAACCGGTACATCGGGTACGAGGAGGCCGCCGAGGTCGCCAAGAAGGCGCTCGCCGAGGAGAAGACGATCCGTCAGGTGGTCCTGGAGCGCGGCTACGTGGAACGCGGCGCGCTGACGGTCGAGCAGCTCGACCGGGCGCTGGATGTCCTGCGGATGACGCGTCCGTGACGGATCGCGCACCCGGCACCCCTGTCGTGTGAACCGTCCCGGGATTCCCCCGCGTCGCATGCCTCAGGCACCTAATATCTGGTCATGGCAGAGGGCGGAGCGGTGAGAGACGTGGCAGGTCCGGCGGCGTACTGGGCGCCCGGGACGCAGATCCTGTGGCGGTACCGGGAGAACTCCGGCGCCCGCGTCCACATCGCGCGGCCCGTCACCGTCGTACGGGACGACTCCGAGGTGCTGGCCGCCTGGATGGCGCCCGGCACCGAGTGCGTACGGCCCGTGCTGGCCGACGGCACCCCGCTGCACGCCGAGCCGCTGGAGTCGCGGTACACCAGACCGCGGGTCGTACGGCGCGACCGGTGGGCCGGGACCGGCGTGCTGAAGCTGGCGCGGCCCGGTGAGCCCTGGTCGGTGTGGCTGTTCTGGGAACCGGACTGGCGGTTCAAGAACTGGTACGTCAACCTCGAGGAACCGCTGGTCCGGTGGCCCGGCGGGGTGGACTCCGAGGACCACTTCCTGGACATCTCCGTACGGCCCGACGGCAGTTGGCAGTGGCACGACGAGGACGAGTTCGCACAGGCCCAGCGGGACGGACTGATGGACGCGCGCCTCGCGGACCGGGTCCGGGAAGCGGGCCTCGCGGCGGTGGAGGTGATCCGCGCCTGGGGGCCGCCGTTCTCCGAGGGCTGGCAGGACTGGCGCCCGGATCCGTCCTGGGAGGTACCGTCACTGCCGGAGGACTGGGACCGTACGCCTGCGCACGTGTCCTCATGAGACCCTTGATGCGCCCCTGGCCGGGAAACGTAGGATCGTCCTCCGCAAGGGCGCGCGGAGACACCCCCGGGGGCGACTCCGGGGGCAGGTCCGAGGGCAACTCCGAAGCGCGCGGCGAGTCTGATCTAACGTCATCCCATACGTCATCGAGGGGCGGCAGGACGTGAGCGAGGGGTACGAGGGGAACTCCGGCACGGACCCCACCGGGGTCGCCGGGGGCTCCGGAGCGGTTTCCGCAACCGCGGGTGTTCCGTTCGTAGGGCATGTATTGCGGGTACCGGCATGTCGGCGGGACGATACGCGCGTACGGTGCGCGGCCCCCGAGGGACGGATTCGACAGGCGTGACGGAGCAGCCGATCTCCTTCGAGCACCCCCAGGCGGGAGCCGACCCCTCGGACCCCCGCGGGGCACTGCTGCGTGCGCCCGCGTCCCCGGCCTCCACCGCCGCCACGGCGCCCACCGCTTTACCGGTGCAGGACCGCACCGGTGACACACCCGCAGCAGGTCCGGCCACGGCCGCGGCCTGCGCCCAGGAGAAGGAGACCGCGCCCCCGGGCACGCCCATGACCTCCGGCACCGGCCCCGAGCACACCCAGCCGTCGGCGACCGAGGACGGCACCCACCGCCCCCGGCCCGTCACCGAGGGCATTCCGGCCCAGCCGGGCGACGAGCCGCGGCCCGGCGCCGCCGAGCGCCGTTCCGGCCTCGGAGTGGCGCCGGGACGGCCCATGCCGATGCGCCGCGACGGCGACCGGCTGCGCTTCGTGGGCGCCGCCACCCGGCGGATCGCCCGCGGCATAGACCTCGACGAGATCGTGATGGGGCTGTGCCGGGCGACCGTGCCGACCTTCTCCGACGCGATCCTCGTCTATCTGCGCGACCCGCTGCCGGTCGGCGACGAGCGGCCCACCGGGCCCGTCGTGCTGCGGCTGCGGCGCACCGACCGGATCCCCGAGGAGAGGGACACCGACGGCGGTTTCGGCCCGGTGCTCCAGCCGGAGCCCGAGCTGTCGGAGATGTCGGCGATGTCCGCCGTCGCCGCCGAGCTGTGCGAGGTACGGCCCGGTGGCGCCCTCGCCGAGGTGCTGCGCGGAGTACGCCCGGTGTTCGCCGACACGCCCGCCGCCCGCGCCGCCCTGCCCGAGCTGCTCGGCGACGACGGCGAGCTGATCGTGCCGGCCGGCCAGCGCGCGATCCTCGCCCCGCTGCGCGGCCGGCGCCGGGTGATCGGCGCCGCGGTGTTCCTGCGCCGCCCCGAACGGCACGTCTTCGAGGCGGACGACCTGCTGGTCGCCGCGCAGCTCGCCACCCACAGCGCCCTCGGCATCGACAAGGCGGTGCTCTACGGCCGGGAGGCGTACATCGCCGACGAGCTGCAACGCACCATGCTCCCCGAGCATCTGCCGCGCCCCACCGGGGTACGGCTGGCCTCGCGCTATCTGCCGGCCGCCGAGACGGCCCGGGTGGGCGGCGACTGGTACGACGCCATCCCGCTGCCCGGCAGCCGGGTCGCGCTGGTCGTCGGCGACGTCATGGGCCACTCCATGACCTCGGCCGCGATCATGGGCCAGCTGCGCACCACGGCGCAGACCCTGGCCGGGCTCGACCTGCCGCCGCAGGAGGTGCTGCACCACCTCGACGAGCAGGCCCAGCGGCTCGGCAGCGACCGCATGGCGACCTGCCTGTACGCGGTCTACGACCCGGTCTCGCACCGCATCACCATCGCCAACGCCGGTCATCCGCCGCCCGTCCTGCTGCATCTGGGCGGCCGGGCCGAGGTGCTGCGGGTGCCGCCCGGGGCGCCCATCGGCGTGGGCGGCGTGGACTTCGAGGCGGTGGAGCTGGACGCGCCCGCCGGGGCCACCCTGCTCCTCTACACGGACGGGCTCGTCGAGTCCCGGCTGCGTGACGTGTGGACCGGCATCGAGCAGCTGCGCGAGCGGCTCGCCGCGACCGCGCAGCTCACCGGCCCCGACCATCCGCCGCCGCTGGAAGCCCTGTGCGACGAGGTGCTCGACATGCTCGGCCCGGGCGACCGGGACGACGACATCGCGCTGCTCGCCGCCCGCTTCGACGGGATCGCGCCGAGCGACGTGGCGTACTGGTTCCTGGAACCGGAGGACGCGGCCCCCGGCCGGGCCCGCCGGCTGGCCCGGCGCGCCCTGTCCCGCTGGGGCCTGGAGGAGCTGAGCGACTCGGTCGAGCTGCTGGTCAGCGAGGTCGTCACCAACGCCGTGCGGTACGCGTCCCGGCCGGTCACGCTGCGGCTGTTGCGTACCGACGTGCTGCGCTGCGAGGTGGGCGACGACGTACCGCAGCTCCCCCGGCTGCGGCAGGCCCGCGCCACCGACGAGGGCGGCCGGGGCCTGTACCTGGTCAACCGCCTGGCCCGCCGCTGGGGCGCGACCCGGCTGAGCACGGGGAAGGTCGTCTGGTTCGAGCTGAACCGCTCGTAGGGAGCGGCGGAAGGAAGAAGGGGAGGGGCGCCCGGTCGGGCGCCCCTCCCCTTTCTTTCCCTCAGACCCCTCAGGGCTGGTTCTGGGTCAGCGGCTGGTCGGTCGCGGCACCCGTGGTCGGGGTCTGGGTGGGCGGTCTGGTCGTCGGGGTCTGGGAGGGTGTCTCCGACGGGGTCTGGGAGGGTGTCTCCGACGGCGCCTCGGAGGTGGGGGCCTCGGAGGTCGGCGTCTGGGACGGCGTCTCGGACGGGCTCTCACTGGCCGACTCGGTGGCCGACGGGGTGTCCGACGGCTGGACGGCGGCGCCCTGGGTGGTCTCCAGGTCGAACTTGGACTTCGTCGTCACGCCGAAGGTGTACGCCGCCCAGATCTGCGCCGGGTAGCCACCACCGTTGATACGGCCGGTGCCCGGGATGAGCCCCGTGGCGCCCTTGAGACTCACATGGGCGAAGCTCTTGCTGTCCTCGCCGAACAGGCCGACCGAGGTCACCAGGTCCGGGGTGTAGCCGGTGAACCAGGCCGACTTGTTGTTGTCGGAGGTACCGGTCTTGCCCGCGACCTGCTGGCCGTTGCGGGCCGGGTTCTGCGCCACCGACGTGCGGGCCGTACCGTCGTCGACCACGCCGGTGAGCACCGAGGTCACCGTGTCGGCGGCCTCCCGGCTGATCACCTCGTCGCCGACCGGGTCCGGGAAGGTGACCGGGTGGTCCTTGTGCTCGGCCTTCGCGACGAGCGCCGGGGTGACCTTCTTGCCGTGGTTGTCGAAGGTGGCGTAGATGCCGGCCATCTCCATCGGGCTCGCGCCCATGGAGCCCAGGGTCTGCGCGGGCACCGCCTGGAGGCCGGTGGTGTCCATGCCGAGCTTGCCGGCCGTGTCGATGACGTCCTTCATGCCGACGTCGACACCCATCTGCGCGAAGACCGAGTTGACGGACTTGTTCATCGCGGTCTGCACGGTGATGTCGCCGTAGTTCTGGTCGTCCTCGTTCGGCGGGCCGAAGCCGACCTTGGTGCCGTCGTCCACGACCTGGCGCCCGCTGGTGCCGTCGTACATCGTGTTGGCGTCGATCGCCTTGCCGTCCTGGGTCTTGGAGCCCTCGGCGAGGGCGGCCGCCAGGATGACCGGTTTGAAGGTGGAGGCGACCTGGTAGTCACGGCGGGTCGCGTTGCTCGTGTAGTGCTTCAGGTAGTCGACGCCGCCGTACAGGGCGACGACCTTGCCGGTCTTCGGGTCGACGGAGACGGCACCGGCCTGGACGTTCTTGTCGACCGTGCGCTTCTTGCCGTCCAGCTTGCCGGTCAGCTGGTCCTTGACGGCCTTCTCCAGCGCCGCTTCCTTCTTCTTGTCGATGTTGACGGTGATGGTCCAGCCGCCGGCGCGGACCATCGCCTCCGCGTCGCTGAGGGTGGACACGGTGCCCTGCGCGACGAGCCGCTTCTCGAGGGCGAGCTTGGCGGCGTCCACGATGTAGCCGGTCTGACCGCTGAGGCCGGGCGCGGCCTTGGGCGCCTTGGGCACCGGGAACTTCATCTCGGCGCGCTTGCCGGCGTCCAGCCAGTTCTCCTTGACCATGTTGTCGAGGACGTAGTTCCAGCGGGCCTGCACGAGCTTCTTGCCGGTGTCGGTGGCGACGGCCCAGTCGTACTGGCTGGGCGCCTGGAGCAGCGCGGCGAGGTAGGCGCCCTGCTGGACGCTGAGTTTCTGGGCGTCGACGCCGTAGTACGCCTGGGCGGCGGCCTGGATCCCGTAGGCGCCGCGGCCGTAGTAGCTGGTGTTGATGTAGCCGGCGAGGATGTAGTCCTTCGACTTCTCCCGGTCCAGCTTCAGCGAGATGACCAGTTCCTTCAGCTTGCGCGTGACGGTCTGGTTCTGGGTGAGGTAGTAGTTCTTGACGTACTGCTGGGTGATCGTCGAGCCGCCCTGCGCGCCCTTGCCGGACAGCGTGTTGAGCAGACCGCGGGCGGTGCCCCTGAGGTCGACGCCGTTGTCCTTGTAGAAGGACTTGTTCTCCGCGGCCACGAAGGTGAGCTGCACCTTCTTGGGCACCTTGGAGAGGTCGACCTCCTCACGGTTGACCTGGCCCTGGCGGGCGAGGACCGAGCCGTCGCTGTACTTGAAGACATTGCTCTGCAGCTTGGCCGCCGCGTTGCCCGCCGGGATGTCGATCATCATGTACATCACGATGAAGCCGGCGATGCCGAGCAGGCAGGCGCCGAGGAACGTGCCGAGGATCTTCTTCCAGGTGAACATCCGGCGTATGAAGGAACGGCCGTCGCCCCCCTTGCCACCGCCACCGCCGGTGCCCCGGCCACCGCCACCGCCCCTGCCGCCCCGGCCCTGCGCCGCCCTGCGGGCCGCGGCGCGCCCTCCGGACGGGGGCGCGGACGTCCCCTCGGGCCCGGACGGTCCCGGAGTTCCGGCCGGTCCCGCCGGTCCGGTGGCGGTCGGCGTCTCGGACGAGCGCGTGGGCGCCGCGCGGCGGCCACCGTGCTGCCGCGCTCGTCTCTCTTCCGCTCGTCCCATGGCTGCGTCCGCTCCGCTTCGTTCTCGTCCGACAATCGGGCCATCGGCTCAGGTCAGCTCTGAAAGCTAACACCGCTCTCCACGGCAAAGGCCCCGTGATCCGGTCTTCCGGACACGTGACACTCAGCACCCGCCCCCGACAGAACCGACGTGCCAGAGGGTCCGGAGGTTGCCACGCGGGGGCGAAGTGTGGCCGCCGGAACAGAGAACGGCCGGGAAGCGGGCCTCGACACCCGTGTAGCGGAACTGTGACAATCGGCCGCCACCTGCGCGGTCCGGCCCATCGCCCGCGATCTAGACACTCGGTGTATACATCAGGCGTATACACCGTGTGTACAGTGCGGGCATGTCCATCGGTCACACACTTCTGGGACTCCTGGAGTCCGGCCCCCGGCACGGCTACGACCTGAAGCGGGCCTTCGACGAGAAGTTCGGTCACGACCGGCCGCTCCACTACGGCCAGGTCTACTCGACGATGTCCCGCCTGCTGAGGAACGGGCTCGTCGAGGTCGACGGCATCGAGCCCGGCGACGGTCCCGAGCGCAAGCGGTACGCGATCACCGAGGCCGGCGTCACGGACGTCCGGCGGTGGCTCGCCACGCCGGAGAAGCCGGAGCCGTACCTCCAGTCGACCCTCTACACCAAGGTCGTGCTGGCGCTGCTCACGCACCGTGACGCGGCCGACATCCTCGACACCCAGCGTTCCGAGCATCTGCGGATGATGCGCGTCCTCACCGAACGCAAGCGCAAGGGCGATCTGGCCGACCAGCTGATCTGCGACCACGCCCTCTTCCATCTGGAGGCCGATCTGCGATGGCTGGAACTGACCGCCGCACGCCTGGACCGGCTCGCCACGGCGGTGACGTCATGAACACGTCCGCCACCGCCTCCGAGTCCGCGTCCGTGCCCGCCGCGCCGGCCGGTTCCCTGCTGGTCGCCGAGGAGCTGCGCAAGGCCTACGGGCCGACCCTCGCCCTCGACGGCGCCGGGTTCTCCATCCACCCCGGCGAGGTGGTCGCCGTGATGGGCCCCTCCGGCTCCGGCAAGTCGACCCTGCTGCACTGCCTCGCCGGGATCGTCACCCCCGACTCCGGGTCGATCCGCTACGGCGGCCGGGAGATGGCCGTGATGAACGACGCCGAGCGCAGCGCCCTGCGCCGCTCGGAGTTCGGGTTCGTGTTCCAGTTCGGCCAGCTGGTGCCCGAGCTGACCTGCGCCGAGAACGTGGCCCTGCCGCTGCGGCTGAACGGTGCGCCCCGCAAGTCCGCCGAGCGGACCGCGCGGGAGTGGATGGCACGGCTGGAGGTCGACGACGTCGCGGGCAAGCGGCCCGGTGAGGTGTCCGGCGGCCAGGGGCAGCGGGTCGCGGTGGCGCGCTCGCTGGTCACCTCGCCCCGGGTGATCTTCGCCGACGAGCCGACCGGCGCGCTCGACTCGCTCAACGGCGAGCGGGTGATGGAGCTGCTCACCGAGGCGGCCCGCTCGGCCAACGCGGCCGTCGTGCTGGTCACGCACGAGGCACGGGTGGCGGCCTATTCCGACCGCGAGATCGTCGTACGGGACGGACGGTCGCGGGACATGGAGCGGATCGTATGAGCACCCCGACACCCCCGACGCCGCCGCCGTCCCCGACACCCGCCACACCACCGCCGTCCCCGCCGTCCCCGACGTCCCCGGCGTCCCCGCGGCCGCCGTCGCGGCTCCGGCAGTGGGGCCGGGACCTGGGGATGGGGGTCCGGTTCGCCGTCACCGGCGGGCGGGAGAGCTGGATACGGGTCACGCTCACGGCGGTCGGTGTGGGCCTCGGCGTGGCGCTGCTGCTGCTGACCACGGCGGTGCCGAACATCCTGGTGGCCCGTCACGACCGCGAAGAGGCCCGGCTCGACTACACCTACACCCGCACCACCATGCCCCGGGCCGACGACACCCTGGTGGTCGCCGACACCGACACCACGTACCACGGCAAGGACGTCCGCGGCCGGATCGTGCAGCCCGAGGGGGCGCGGGCACCGCTGCCGCCGGGGCTGACGGCGTACCCGGCGGCGGGCGACATGCTGGTCTCCCCCGCGCTGAAGGACCTGCTCGCCTCCGACGGGGGGAAGCTGCTGCGCGAGCGGCTGCCGTACCGGGTGACGGGCACCATCGGGGAGAGCGGACTGATCGGCTCGCACGAACTGGCCTACTACGCGGGCTCGGCGGACCTCGCGGCCAGGATCTCGCCGCCGGAGGTGGCCCGTATCGACCGCTTCGGCGATCCGGCTCCGACGACCGAGCGGACCGACCCGGTCCTGCTGCTGCTGGCCCTGGTGGTGTTCGTGGTGCTGCTGATGCCGGTCGCCGTGTTCATCGCCACGGCCGTACGGTTCGGCGGGGAGCGGCGCGACCGCAGGCTGGCCGCGCTGCGGCTGGTCGGTTCGGACAGCGCCATGACCCGGCGGATCGCGGCGGGCGAGGCCCTCGCGGGCGCCCTGGCCGGGCTGGTGCTGGGCACCGGCTTCTTCCTGATCGGCCGCCAACTCGCGGGCCGGGCGGAGGTGCTGGGGATCAGCGTGTTCCCCAGCTATCTCAACCCCTCCCCGCTGCTCGCCCTGCTCGTCGCGGTCGCGGTACCGGCGGCGGCCGTGCTGGTCACGCTGTTCGCGCTGCGCGGGGTGGTCATCGAGCCGCTGGGCGTGGTCCGTACG
Source organism: Streptomyces sp. NPDC047000 (assembly GCF_040644295.1). Taxonomy (NCBI): domain Bacteria; kingdom Bacillati; phylum Actinomycetota; class Actinomycetes; order Kitasatosporales; family Streptomycetaceae; genus Streptomyces; species Streptomyces sp. NPDC047000. The sequence continues at coordinate 463,772 of NZ_JBEYWE010000002.1, read as the reverse complement.
GCGCGGCCCGCGCGGCGCCGGCTGTGGTGGCGGCTGCTGCTGCCGCTGGGCGGACTCGCGCTGCTCTACCCGATGGTCGGCAAGGGCCACGCGAACGGCGACTTCAACCAGTACCTGGTCACCGGCGGGGTCGTCCTGCTGCTCGTCGGCGTGACGGCACTGCTGCCGTGGGTCGTCGAATCGGTGGTCGCCCGGCTCGGATCGGGCGGGGTCGCCTGGCAACTTGCCGTACGCAGGCTTCAGTTGAGCAGCGGTACGGCGGCCCGGATGGTCAACGGCATCGCGGTGGCCGTCGCCGGGGCGATCGCCCTCCAGATGCTGTTCGCCGGGGTGGAGCACGAGTACACCAAGGAGTCCGCGAACGACCTGACCCGGGCGCAGTTGCAGGTGGACCTGCACAGAGACACCACGCGCGCCTCGTCGGTCGCGGCCACCGCGAAGTTCGACGCCACCAGGGGCGTGAGCCGGGTCATCTCGCTGGGCGGCGGCACCCTGGCCGACCGCCGCACCGACCCGGAGAACTTCCTTCCGCTCACCGTCGGCAGCTGCGTCGACCTGCGCGAGGTGGCGAAGCTGCCGTCCTGCCACGACGGCGACATGTTCCTCATCCGCGACACCCCGCCCGGCGACGCCCGTCTGGCCTCCCCCGGCCGCACCGTCTACCTCGACCCGTCCTACGGCGACGACCAGCCGGGCAGCGACGCGACCTGGACGGTGCCGGGGACACTGCGCCGGGTGACCGCGGCCGAGGACCCCACCGGCTGGCAGCGGCAGGGTGTGCTGATGACGCGGGGCGCGCTGCCGCGGGCCGCCGAGGGAGCGATCGTCGAGACCTTGTACCTGTCCGTCGACCGGTCGGTGCCGGACACCCTGGAGCGGGTGCGCAACACGGCGGCCGGCATCTCTCCGCTGGTCTCCGTGTCGACCTGGACGTCGAGCACCGAGGACGTGAAGTTCACCTCGATCCGCACCGGCCTGTTCGTCGGCGCGGCCTGCGTCCTGGCGCTGATCGGGGCGAGCCTGCTGGTCTCGCAGCTGGAGCAGCTGCGGGAACGCCGGAAGCTGCTGTCGTCGCTGGTCGCGTTCGGCACCCGGCGCCGCACGCTCGGACTGTCGGTGCTGTGGCAGACGGCGGTCCCCATCGCGCTGGGTCTGCTGCTGGCGTCGGCGGTGGGGCTCGCGCTGGGCACGGTCCTGCTGAAGATGACCGCCACGGCGGTGACCGTGGACTGGGCGAGCGTGGCGGCGATGGCCGGGATCGGGGCGGGCGTCGTCCTCGTGGTGACGCTGCTCAGTCTGCCGCCGCTGCTGCGGCTGGTACGGCCGGACGGGCTGCGCACGGAGTAGCGGCATCCCGGCACGGCGGCGGCACGGCGGGGTGGCCCCTCCCTCCCGGGGAGGGGCCACCCCGCCGTCTGTCACAGGGTGTGCTCCTTGACGACCCGCCGGACCTGCGCGAACAGCATCCCGACGTTCACCGACTTGCGGCAGACCACGACGGCGACGACGTCCTGCTGCTCCGTCATCCTCACGAACAGGTGAGTGAGGTTGTCGCTGTTGACGAGGATCTCCTGGAAGAAGTGGTTGTCGCCGGCGAGCCCGCGCCGCTCCTTGAAGACGTCCTCGATCATCACGACCGTACGGCCCTGGAACAGGTCCAGGGTGGCCCCGGCGAGGAGGTCGAGGACCTCCGGCGGGTGGTTGTCGACCGTCTCGTACGACAGCAGCATCCCGGTGGCCATGTCGACCACGCCGGCCGCGACGCAGTCGGGCGCGTCGGTGCGCAGCGATTTCACCAGGCTCATCACCTGGTCGGAGAATCCCGTGGTCATGCGTTTCGTCACCATTCCTGTCGTGCCTCGGATGTGTGCGGTGTCGGCGGATGGGTGCGGTTGTGCGCGGTGCCGGCGGATCTGCGGGGTCCGGCGGGGTGCCGGGATCGGGGGGCAGGGTCCGGCGGGGGGCCGGGGTCCGGCAGGGGGCTCAGACGCCCTCGGGGGCCTTCGCCAGGAGGATCGAGCCGATGCGGTCGAGGGTGGGCAGGGTGGCCCGGTGCAGCCGGTCCATGTCCATCCCCTCGTCGCCGAGCACGACCATCAGCGCGGTGTCGCCCACCGCGTAGAACGCCGCGCAGCCGTGGCTGCCGTACGTCACCGTCTGCCGCAGCGCGCCGCGCGCGGTCGCGTGGGCGGTGCGGCGGGCGAGCCCGAGTCCCGCCGCGGCGAGTGCCGCGAGGCCCTCGGGGTCGATCGAGTCGCCGGTGTCGGCGGCGATGAGCAGTCCGTCGCAGGCGGCGATCGCGGTGTCGGTGATTCCGGTGACCTGCTCGCGCAGCCCGCGCATCTCGCGCGCGAGGGCTTGGTGGTCCATGAGGGCGACTCCCTAGCTGTCTTTGCTGGTGTACGTCATCGAGGGGTGCCGTTCCGCAGCCGGAAGAAGCCGCGCCAGCCGGGCCCGTTCTTCTCCGGGGCGAGGGCATCGGCGATGCCGCTGGCGCCGGGGGTACGGCGGGGCAGGGAGAGCGGGACAGGGACCGGCCCGGGCGACGGGGACGGGGGTGGAGGTGGAGGTGGGGGCGGTGCCGGTGCGCGCCGCTGCAGAGGGGAACCTTCGGGCGCCACCCGCACGGGTATCGGCACCGGTGCGGCGGTGCACTCCAGCAGGCCCTCGGCGAGCATCCGGCCGACTTCCACGGTGACCGTGTAGACCCCGCGCCCGCACCGGAAGGCCAGGTCACGGGCGGTACGGCGGCCGTCGGCGTGGTGCAGCAGCTCGGCCTGGAGAGCGGTGGGGTGCCGGGGCGGCACACCGGGCACGGGCCGCTCGCGGTCGGGGTGCACGGGGTACGGCAGCGAGGCCAGCGCGGCGAGCCGGCGGGCCGCGTCCTGGAGCAGCCGGAGCGGCCCCTCCCCCACGGCGACGGGAGCGAAGGCCGCGTCACCCGGGTCACCCGTGCCGACGCGACGGCATGCGTCGACCTGACCTGCGGTGACGGCGAACGCGGCGTCCTGCAACGCCATCACGCAGACCACCCTGAGCTGTGCGGCACCGGCGTAGCCGTGGGCGATCAGTGCCGCGGCCGGCCAGCGCGCACCGCCGGACTCCCGTACGAGTTCGGCCCACTGCTCGCCGGTGACCCGGCCGGACCGCAGCAGCAGCGTCTCCGGGCCGGGGGCGCCGGGGGTCTCCGCGGCGACGACGAGACCGCCGCGCAGCCGGAACGTACCGCCGGGTGAGCCCGACACCCGCAGGTCGCCGGTGTAGCCGTCCCGGCCGCAGGCCGTCAGCGCCTGCGCCAGCACCTCGAACCCGACCCGGCCCAGCGCATCCCGGACGCCCTCCCATTGGCCCGACATCACTCCCCTTGGCGCTTTTCACACATATGCCTGACGCATAGCGCTGAGGGGGCAAGGTGTATCAGCCGGGCCGCCCGGGACGGCCGGACTCTTCCGAGCTGCCCGGACCTGACGGAACGAGGGCGGGAAGGGAAGAACTCCGCCCCGCCCGCTTGCTTTGTCAGACAGTCATTTGAACGTTTTCGAAAGTCGTGGGGGACGAGGGGGACACGGGGGAGCGACACCGTGTGGGACAGTGACCCGATGCCTCACGATGACGTTCCCGGCCCCTTGGACGCCCTGGGTGCCCTGGGCGCCCTCGCGGCCCGGCTGCCCGCCCATGCCGGCGACCTGAGACGGAGCCTGGCGTCGGTACCGGACGGCTCGCGGCTGTCGCCGCAGCAGCTGTGGGGCACGCTGCTGGTCACCGCGATCGCCGCACGCTCGGCCGTCGTCCTGCGGGAGGTCGGGCGGGAGGCACGGGCGCGCCTCACCCCCGAGGCGTACACGGCGGCCAGGTCGGTGGCGGCGACGATGGCGGTGAACAACGTCTTCTTCCGCACCCGCCACCTCCTCTCCGACCCCGCCTACGGCACGCTGCGCACGGGCCTGCGCAGGGATGTCCTCGGCGTCCGGCAGCCCCCGGGGGTCGGGAGGACCGACCAGGAGCTGTGGTCGCTCGCGGTGTCGGCCGTCAACGCCTGCGGGGCGTGCCTCGACGCCCACGAGCGGGCGCTGCGCGCCGCGGGCGTCGAGCGGGAGGTGGTCCAGGAGACCTTCCGGATCGCCTCGCTGGTGACGGCGCTCGCGGTGACACTGGAGGCGGAGACGGTGCTGGAGGCGCTGCCCGGGACGAGGACAGTGCCCGAGGCAGAGACGGGGGCGGAGGCGGTCCCCGGGGCGGAGGCTGTGCCGGGGGGCTAGGCAGGTGTCCGGGGGGCTGCTCCGGGGCCCGTCGTGGACGGTGCCGGTTCGAGTTCCGGGGCCTCCTCGTCCAGTTCCGCGGCGCGCACGGCCTCGTCCTGGGTGTAGGAGCGCAGATAGCCGACCACCGTGTTGGTGACCGCCACCAGCGGGACCGCGACCACGGCGCCGCCGATCCCGGCGACCATGCCGCCCGCCGCCACCGACAGGACCACCGCGAGCGGGTGGACCCGTACCGCGCGGCCGAGGATGAACGGCTGGAGGATGTGGCCCTCGATCTGCTGCACGGCGAGCACCACGGCCAGGGTCATCACCGCCGTGAACACGCCCTGGGTCACCAGCGCGACGATCACCGCCAGCGTGCCGGACGCGACCGCTCCGACCAGCGGGATGAAGGAGAACAGGAAGATGAACACGGCCAGCGGCACGGCCATCGGGACGTCGAGGAAGTAGATGCCGAGGCCGATGAAGACGGCGTCGATCAGGGCGACGAGGACCGTGCCCCGGACGTACGCGGTCAGCGTCCGCCAGGCGCGCGGGCCCGCTCCGGCGAGCGCGGGCCGTGCCTCGGCCGGGACCAGCTTCAGCGACCACTCCCAGATGCGCCGGCCGTCGTAGAGGAGGAAGAGCGTCGAGAAGACGGTCAGCAGGATGCCGGTCAGGGCCTCCACGACGACCTGGACGCCCTCCAGGCCCGCCGAGGTGATCTGGTCGGTGTTGGCGCCGACGGCTTCGCGCAGATTCTTCGCTATTCCGTTGATCTGCTTGTTGGTGACGTGGAACGGGCTGTTCAGCAGCCAGCGGCGCAGGTCGTCGATACCGGACTGGACCTGGTTGGACAGGTTGTCGATGTTCTCCATGACCTGCCAGGTCACGAACCACCCGATCAGCCCCATGACGACGAAGCCCAGGATCGCCGTCAGGGCGGTGGCAACCCCGCGCGGCACCCCGCGCCGCGTCAGACGTGCCACCGTCGGCTGTAGCAGCGCGGTGATCAGCATCGCGGCCGCGAAGGCCAGCACGACCAGCTGCACGGCGCTGATGACCCGCATCAGCACCCACACCGTCCCGGCCAGCACCAGCAGCCGCCAGCCCGCCTCGGCGGCGACCCGGACACCCCAGGGCACGGCGTGCGCGGGATCGGGGCGGACGACATGGACGACGGGGGCGAGGGCCGGGGCCTGGGCGGACGCGAGCGCGTGTTCCCTGCGCTGGGGGGCCGGCTGTACGAGGCCGGAGACGGCGACGCCGGTCGCGGCACCGGTTCCGGCCGTGGCCGCGGTGCCGTTGCGGGTGGCGGCCGGTTCGCGTTCCGGCACGCCGTCGGCGGACAAGCCGGCGGGCGAGCCGGCAAGCGTGTCGGCGGACGAGTCGGCAAGCGTGTCGCCGGCCGGCGGATCCGTGGCCGATGGCCCGCCGCCCGGCTGATCGGCGGCCGACCGCTCCGGTCTCGGTCTCGGACCCGGCTCCTGTCCGGGTGCCGCGGGCCCGGCCTCGCCGGATTCCTTCTCCATCCGGTCCCGGCGTTCGTCGAGCCGCTCACTCATCTCGGTCAGTCCGGCGCCGAGCCGTCCGAGCCACTCAGGCACTCGTGACATGATCCGTCCTCTACCCCTGTCCTGTCGTCCCCCGTCGCGCACCACTACTCCCCCCGTTACGCACCATTACTCCCAGGGAGCCGTCGCGTCCGACCGTACAGGGCGAAGAGCCCCTCCCCGTAGGACGGGGAGGGGCTCTCGAAGGTTGAGTCGGCGGCCGTCAGCCGCGCGGGTCCGGTACCGGCGGCCCTGGCGGGACCGGCGGGCCTAGTACCAGTGGTTCGCCTGCCAGAACGACCACGCCTGGCACGGGCTGCCGTAGCGGCTGTTCATGTAGTTGAGGCCCCACTTGATCTGGGTGGCCGGGTTGGTCTGCCAGTCGGAGCCGGCGGACGACATCTTGGAGCCGGGCAGTGCCTGGAAGAGACCGTAGGCGCCGGACGACGCGTTGACGGCGTGGTAGTTCCAGCTGGACTCGTGGTCCACGATGTTGCTGAAGCACTGGAACTGGCCGCTCGCCACCATCTGACGCGCCATCGCCTGGATCTGCGCGACCGTGTAGGAGCTCTGCACGGCGAAGCTGGAGGCGTCGGCACGGGCCGAGTCGCGGCTGGCCGCCGCCTTGGCCTCGGCGCGCTCCTTGGCTTCCTTGGCCGCCTTCTCCGCGTCCGCCTTCTTGGCGACGGCCGCCTCGGCGGCAGCCTTGCGGGCGGTGGCCTCGGCATCCTTCTTGGCGCTGGCGTCCGCGGCGATCGCCTGGGCGTCGGCCTGCTGCGTCAGGGACGCGGTCGCGGTCTGGACCTGGGCCTGCTGACCCGCCGGTATGTCGGCGAGGAGCGTGGTGTCGGCGGCCGTCGACTCGGCGTCGTTGTTCTGCGCGACGCTGCCCGAGGCAACTCCGACGACGCTTCCGACAGCGGTGACCGCGGTGGCGGATGCCACGGCGAATCCCCGGACCGAAATCCGGCTCACACGGGTTTCCTTCCAGCATCGCCCGCTTCGGTGACCCTGGCGGACGCAATCGTGCCCTTGACGCTGGCCTCCCCACTACCTGGTCACGGGAGGCACGGGCCCGTGGGCAACTCCCTTGCGGGGAGCGCCGCGTGTAACTCGGGCGGCATACGGCGTCGCTGTGAAGTTGGCTGTGAAGCTACTGAGGCGCCGTACCGCTGGGGGTACGACTGTGCCGTATGCGGGGCCTGACAGGATTGAGACTCTGCCGTAACACTCCATCGCAAGGCAATTCTGAGTTGCGTGTGAAAGCTCACACCCCGTTTGGCTCACGGGATTCCAAGAAACGGCTACAGACGCGAGCGCCGCCCCGCTAGGCTCTCGGCCTTTGCGGGGCGGCGCCAACTGCCGCTCATCCGACCGCGGATCGCGTATTCGACGCCACCGCCGTCACCAACGCTTCCGCTTTCGTTCCTGTTTCCGTTTCCGTCAGATGTGGCCCTCTTCGAGCATTTCGGTCACAAGTGCGGCGATCTGGGACCTCTCGGACCTGGTGAGGGTCATATGGGCGAAGAGCGGATGCCCCTTCAGTTTCTCCACGACGGCGACCACACCGTCGTACCGTCCGACCCGCAGATTGTCCCTCTGTGCGACATCGTGGGTCAGAACGACCCGGGAATTCGAACCGATCCGGGACAGAACGGTCAGCAGGACATTCCGTTCGAGTGACTGGGCCTCGTCGACGATGACGAACGCGTCGTGCAGGGAACGGCCCCGGATATGGGTGAGCGGGAGGACCTCCAGCATTCCGCGCGCGGTGACCTCTTCTATGACCTCGCGGCTGGTGACCGCCGAGAGCGTGTCGAAGACCGCCTGCGCCCAGGGGCTCATCTTCTCCGCCTCGGAGCCGGGCAGGTAGCCGAGCTCCTGGCCGCCCACCGCGTACAGCGGACGGAAGACCATCACCTTCTGGTGCTGACGGCGCTCCAGGACCGCCTCGAGGCCCGCGCACAGCGCCAGCGCCGACTTGCCGGTGCCGGCCCGGCCGCCCATGGAGACGATCCCGATGTCCGGGTCGAGCAGCAGGTCGAGCGCGATGCGCTGTTCGGCGCTGCGCCCCTTGATGCCGAACGCCTCGCGGTCGCCGCGGACCAGCCGGACGTTGCCGTCCGGCGCCACCCGGCCGAGTGCCTTGCCGCGTTCGGACTGGATGGTCAGGCCCGTGTGCACGGGGAGGTCGGCGGCCTCCGGCACATACACGTGTCCCTCCTCGAAGAGGATGTCCACCTGTTCGCCGGGGAGGGTCAGTTCGGACATCCCGGTCCAGCCGGAGGAGTCCGTGATGGCGAGTTCGGCCCGGTACTCCTCGGCGAGGAGGCCCACGGACGACGCCTTGATCCTGAGCGGGAGGTCCTTCGACACCACGGTGACGTCGAACCCCTCGGCCTGCAGATTGCGGGCCACCGCGAGGATCCGGGAGTCGTTGTCCCCCAGGCGGTAGCCGCTCGGCAGCACACTGGGGTCCGAGTGGTTCAGCTCGACACGGAGGGTTCCGCCGAGTTCCCCGATCGGGATGGGGGCGTCCAGCCGGCCGTACCGCACCCGGTAGTCGTCGAGCAGACGCAGGGCCTGCCGGGCGAAGTAACCGAGTTCGGGATGATGCCGCTTGGCCTCCAGTTCCGTGACCACCACGATCGGGAGCACGACCTCGTGTTCCTCGAAGCGGGTCAGGGCGTTCGGGTCGGCCAGCAGGACGCTGGTGTCGAGAACGTAAGTGCGTCGGTCGGGCTTGTGACGCTTTGTGCTGGTCACCACGGAAGGACGTACCCCCTCGGATGAGGTCGGGGAGCGACGAGATGGAGCTGGACCGGTCGGCGGCCCTCGCGAGCGAAGGGCCGCGGACCGGCCCTCCGCGGCTGTTTCCGTGCAGTCGTCGCACGGTCGGGCTGGTGCAAAGGGCCTCCCGGGCGGACGGCCCCGTGCCGCCCGCTGAGATTCGACATCCGTGGTTCGGATGTCGACCTGTCTGGCTTATGCCCTCGAACATGCACCGCCATGCCGGAGCACGGAACGGCGCGCCGGTGAACTCCTTGTTACATCGGCAGGGTGGAGGCGGTACGGGGGGTGTTTCCGGGTGGGTGTGCGTAGGGCTGTCCGGGTACGCGTTCGAGTGAACGTTCGATCAGTTGTACGGACCGGACGGTGGTTTTCAGCCGCCGAACCGCCGGTGGCGCGCCGCGTAGTCGCGCAGGGCGCGCAGGAAGTCGACCTTGCGGAAGGCGGGCCAGAAGACGTCGCAGAAGTAGTACTCGGAGTGGGCGGTCTGCCACAGCATGAACCCGGACAGCCGCTGCTCCCCGCTGGTGCGGATGACGAGGTCGGGGTCGGGCTGGTCACCGGTGTAGAGGTGACGGCCGATCATCTCGATGTCGACGGCGTCGGCGACCTCCTCGAGGGAGGAGCCCTTGTCGGCGGCGTCGTGCAGCATGGACCGTACGGCGTCGGCGATCTCCTGCCGGCCGCCGTAGCCGATGGCGACGTTGACGAGTATTCCGCCGTTGGCCGTGGTCGCCTCCTGGGCCTCCTTCAGCGTGCGCTGCATGCCGGAGGGGAGCAGGTCGTGGGTGCCCACGTGGTGGACGCGCCAGCGGCCGTCGGCGGCGAGGGTGCGCACGACGTCCTCGATGATGCCGAGGAGCGGGACCAGTTCGTCCTTGGGCCGGTCGAAGTTGTCCGTCGACAGCAGCCAGAGGGTGACGACCTCGACGTCCGTCTCGGCGCACCAGCCGAGGAACTCGCCGATCTTGTCGGCGCCGGCCCGGTGACCGTGCACGGTGGTGGAGCCCGACGCCTTCGCCCAGCGCCGGTTGCCGTCCATGATGACGCCGATGTGCTTGGGCACCTGAGCGTGGTCCAGGTGACCTTCCACCCGGCGTGCGTACAGCCTGACCAGCAGGCCGCGCAGCTTGTCGCGCAGGTTCACGTGATCGTCAGCCCCTCCGTAAGGATCGGACAGGCATGGCACGGCTCGGCCGCGACGGGGCGGCAGAGGGCGGGCACTGTCCGAGTGGCGGTCCGTGGATGTCCGGGCGGACGCCCGCGTGACGGTTCGTCTCGTACGACTCGTGCGACGACTCGTACGACTGTCCGCGCGGCGGTCCTTCAGGACGTCCGTAAGGCGGTCCTCGGGGGCGAAGCCTACCCCCGCGCGCGGCGGGGCGGAGGATCCGGGCCCGGGACGGAGGCGGGGGCGGGGGTGCGGGCGGGCGTGAACACGGGGCGCGCGCGACCGGGCGGCCGGGAGACGGTTGCGGCCGGGGAACGGACCGGGGGCGGGGCGGCGGGGCCGGAAACGGCGGGGAGACGGCCGGGGAGACGGTCAGGGAGGCTTGCGGAGGCCATCGGGACCGGGCGGGAGACGGAGGGGACACGCGGCGGGAGACGGGCGGGCGAGGCGGCGGGAGACGCGGGCACAAAAAACGGGCCGGTCCGTGGGGGGGGATACGGACCGGCCCGAGGGGGGGTTTCCACCATAACCCTTTGTAAGTGCCGGCGCGCACATTGCCGCGAAATAATTACTCTCCGAAGTTGCGCGACAGCGGGGCGCGCGGGGCGACGGTGTGGATTCACGGGTTGATCATGGCCGATTAACTATGGATTCCCAGGGAATTGGACCATCCGGCCAGCGATCGAGAGGATTCGCGGCACATTGGGCCCTGCACCGGGCCGTGGATCCCGACACGCCCGCTGTCCCTCCGACGGGGGACCCCCTGCCGTGCGTCCGCTTGACCACGCCGACGAGCACGAAGCCCGCCCCGCGGGTGGGGACCGCGCGTGCGGTACCGGTGCCGCGCGGTCCCCTCCACCGCACGGCACCGCTCGCGCCACTTTGCTCGCGCGAATCACCTTGGTCTGAACCTACGGGAGAGACGATGGGGACGCGAGGGACACTTGATAACAATCGGAAAACACCGGGCCGACGGTTCCCGGCCACCCCGGTATCCGGCGGCACGGGACGGCCGTATGGCCGATGTCACCGTCCCTGGGCGCCCCCGCCCGGGTCGCGCTCCTCGCGGCCCGGCTCCGGCTTGCGGATGTCGAAGAGGTGGCGCGTGCTGTGGGCGACGAAAGGACCGTCGGCCTCGATGCGCGCGTGCAGGGCGCGCAGCTGCGGCTCGTAGGCGGCGACGGTGAAGCCGGGCACCATCCAGATCACCTTGCGCAGGAAGTGGACGACGGCGGCGATGTCGTGGAACTCCATGCGCAGCCGCTCGGCCGTCAGCCCGACGACCTCGAGGCCGGCCGCCTCGGCCCCGGCCCGTTCGCGCTCCGGATCACGGACGCCGCGCGAGTCGGCGGTGCGCGGCCCGAGGAAGTGCTCGACGAGTTCGTACGCGCTGGACGGCCCCACGTGCTGGGCGAAGTAGGTGCCGCCCGGCCGCAGGACACGGGCGATCTCGTCCCAGTGCGGCTGCACGGGGTGCCTGCTGAGGACGAGGTCGAAGGACCCGTCCGCGAAGGGCAGCGGGTCGTCCTCCCCGGCGGCCACGACCACGACGCCGCGCGGGGCGAGGAGTCCGGTGGCCCTGGCCAGGTTCGGGGGCCAGCCCTCGGTGGCGGCGAGGAGGGTGGGCAGGTGGCCGGCGGGGATCCGGCCCAGGGCGAAGTCGAGCACCTCGCCGCCGCCGGTCTGGATGTCGAGGGCGGCCGTGGCCCGGGCGAGCCGCTCGGCGGCCGACCGCGCGTATCCCCACGAGGGCCGCTGTTCGGTGGCCCGCCCCTCGAACCAGGAGAAGTCCCACCCGGCGGTGGGCACGGCGGCTCCTTCGGCGACGAGGGAGGCGAAGGCGCGGTCCGCGGGGCGGTTCGTGGTGCGGTCCGTGGTGTCCATCGGGGCATCCTGGCATCGTGGGGCCGGACGGTGCCTTTGAATTACGACGGGGCGGGGGCCGGAGGTTACGGCCTGAGCGCGCGGCCGGAGGCTACGGCACCAGCGGGCGGACCTCCTCCGCGGTGAAGCGGATGAAGGACTCCGGGTCCGGTTCGTCGGCGGTGGGCTGGAGGACGACCGTGTCCGCGCCCGCCTCGGCCAGGCGGTGGACGGCGTCGGCGATCGTCTGCGCGTCGCCCGCCGCACCGAGGCCGGGGACGGTGTCGAGGCCCTCGGCCTTCAGCTCGGCCCGCAGGCGGGCGGTGGCGTCGAGGCCGGTGGCGGCGTAGAGGTTGACGACGACGCGGTGGGGGCTCCCGGTGGTGCGGGCGGCCGCCGTACGGCCCTCGTCGATGAGGCGGCGGGCCGCGCGTACGCCGTCGGGCGGGGTGGCCGACGTCAGGATCGTGCCGTCCGCCACCTCGCCGGTCAGACGGAGGGAGCGGGGTCCGGTGGCGCCGACCAGCACCTCGACCGGTTCCCGCGGCGGCCAGTCCAGCGCTACGCCGTCGAGCTCGACGTACCGTCCGGCCGTCGTCAGGCGCTCGCCGCGCAGCAGGGCGCGCAGGGCGTCGGTGTACTCCCTCAGCAGCGTGACCGGGGAGGCGGCGCGGGCGCCGACCTGGTCCATCCAGTCCTGCACCCCGTGTCCGATGCCCACGACGGCCCGGCCGGGGAACATGCGGTGCAGGGCGGCAATCTCCATCGCGGTGAGAGCCACGTTGCGCAGCGGCACCGGGAGCAGTCCGACGCCGACCCGGACGCGCTCCGTCCAGGCGAGCGCGGCGGCCGCGGCGGTCAGCCCGCCCTCACGGAAGCAGTCCTCCCACAGCCAGAGTTCCTCGAGTCCGGTCTCGTCCGCGAGGCGGGCCAGCGCACGGAGTCGCTCGGGGGGCAGTTGGGGACGGAAGACGGCGCCGAGTGCGGTCATGGGATCTTCCTATCGGCCGGAACCGCTTCTCACAACACCACAAGTCCCCTTTCGGAACGCGAGGTCGGCTGTGCTCTCAGCCGCGCCGGTGGTGGAGGAGGGTGACGCCGTTGCCGAAGGTGCGGGACTCGACGAGGTGGAGGGGGACGAGGGCCGGGGTGCCCGGGCGCGGGAAGAGGGGGGTGCCGGCGCCGATGAGCACGGGGTGGACGTAGACGCGGAACTCGTCGATCAGGTCGTGGCGGAGGAAGGAGGTAATCAGGTCCGCCCCGGCGAGGGCGATGTCGCCTTCGCCGGGCCGGTCGGCGAGGGCGCGGACCTCCTCGGGCACGACCTCCCGCACCACCGTGGTGTTCCACTCGGCGGGGCCCTCGGGAAGGGTCCGGGAGTAGACGTACTTCGGCTTCTCACGCCAGATCCCGGCGTACTCGGCCATGGTGGGGCTCGCCTCCGGGTCGGCGTCGGCGGTGGGCCAGAAGGAGGTCATCAGCTCGTGGGTGACCCGGCCGTTGAGGAACGCGCCCATCGGACGGAGCAGGTCGTTCATGTGCTGGTGCAGTTCCTCGTCGACGCGGTGCCAGCTGATGTCACGGCCGGGGCCCTCGACGTACCCGTCGAGCGACACCGACATCACCAGGACGATCTTCCCCATGGGTCCACCGACTCCGTCCGTTCTCACCGTTCGATCCGACTGGTGCGGCAGCGTACGCCGCCGACCGGCTCACCTCGCGCCGAACGCGCCGAGCAGGAGCCCCGTGAACGCCCCGGCGATCATGAAGGGCCCGAGCGCGATCGCCGTCCGGCGTCCGGCGCGCCGCAGGACGACCAGGGAGAGGCCGTACAGGGCGCCGTAGCCGAGGCCCGCGAAGGCACCCGTGACGAGCACCGGCCGGCCGTACCAGCCGAGGGCGGTGCCGAGCGCGAGGGCGAGCTTGACGTCGCCGAAGCCCAGGCCGGCCGGGTTGACGAGGAACAGCACGAAGTACGCGGCCCCGAGCGCGAGTCCGCCGAGCAGGGCCGCGGGCCAGGAGCCGGTGGCGCCGGAGAGGGCGGCGGCGACGCCCAGCAGGACGGCGGTCGCGGCGGCGAGGGGGAGGGTGAGGACGTCGGGGAGGCGGTGGACGCGGAGGTCTACGAGGGCCAGGAGCACGGCGACGGGGGCGAGGAGCAGCCAGACGACGGTCTCCGGGTGCGGGCCGCTTGCCGCTGCCAGGGCCGCGCAGGTGAGGGCGGTGACGGTCGCGGTGCCCGCGGTGTCCGGGCCGTAGCCTCCGCAGGCGGGCGCGGGCGGCACCCGCTCCGTGCAGCGTGCCCGGCCCACCCAGCCGCCGAAGGCACCCGCTATCGGATGACCTTCCGGGCAGTTCCCGCTCCACGGCTCCCCCGCCTCCACGGACAGGCGGTGAGCGGCCCTGGGCAGCAGCAGGCCCGCTCCGGCGCCCCAGAGCGCGGCCAGGGCGGCCAGCGCGGCCGTCAGCGGTGGGAGGAGTGCGTGCACGCGGGGACCTTAGTGGGGAAAGGACGGTGGGGCATCCGGTTCGGGCGCCCAGTGTGCGGCGGGAACGCCGTTCTGGAGGGGGAGGGTGGCCGGGCATGGGGCACTGGAGCGACGGGCGGGGGCAGTTGGTCGTGGCGGGGGGTACGGGGCCCGGTGACGGTGTCGTCGTTCCGCTGGAGATCGCGGTGTCGTACCGGGCCCGTACGCGGGGGCTGTTGGGGCGGGACGCGGTGGACGGGGCGATCCTGCTGTCCCCCGCCAACAGCATCCACACCTTCCGGATGCGCTTCCCCATCGACGTGGCCTACCTCGACCGGCACCTCACGGTCATCGCGGTACGCACGATGAGACCGGGGCGGATGGGCCGGCCCCGGCTGCGGTCCCGGCATGTGCTGGAGGCGGCGGCGGGGGTCATGGCGGGGTGGGGGCTGAGGGTGGGGGTGACGGTGCAGGTGAGGACGGACGCGGAGGTGCGGGGTTCCTAGGCATCGCCCTGGCCGGTGGGCTCCTCGTCGTCTTCCTGGTGGTCGCCGTAACCCCGTTCCCAGCGGCGCATGTCCTCGGCGTTGCCGATCCTGATGCCGAAGGTCCAGGTCGGGTTGAAGAACACCCAGAAGTGGTACTCGAGTTGCAGGGCAAGGCACTTCAACTCGTCCTCGCCGTGGCCCGCGCCCTCACCCGGGTCCGGTTGGACGCCGGTGTCGGTGAAGCGGCGGACCGAGGTGCAGCGGAGGCGGTCCCAGCCGTCGCCGAAGAGCTGCTCGCAGAGCGAGGCGAGCGCGACCTCATCGCCCTCCTCCTTCACGTCTTCGAAGAGTTCGACGCCGTCGAGGGTGACCGTGTCGACGTAGCGGACGTCCAAATGGTCGTACCGGCCGGCCGATTCCAGCCGCAGCGCCCCTTCGTCCAGCACGACGAACACCACGAGCGGTTGTGGTGTGAAGCGGGTGATCGCGTCGTCCCGGTCGATCCGACCTGGTACGAGGACGTCCGTGACGCGCTGCTCGCGCAGGGCTTCCTCGACCCGGGACCAGGGGGTCGGGCGGGATGGGGGCACGGTTGCTCCTGACTGTGGGGGAAGCGGGGCTGCGGCGGGATGTGGGGGGTGACGGGCGGGTGCCGCGCCTTCTCGACGATGACGGCGCCCGGACCGGCGCCGGTTTCAGCGCGGTCCGGACGTCTCCCTTCCCGTTCGTCTCCATGGTGACGCCCTCTGCCACGTCGGAGTGTGTCCCGTTCCGTACAACCCTGCAGGCACGTCAATGGTCAACTTCGTTGCTCCGCAAGTATGTTCTGAAAGGAACCTCATGTCCTGGCCGCATCGCCAACACTTCCGGCATTCCCGCGTCCTGGGCGCCACCGCCGTCGTGGCCGCCCTGGCCGGTGGTCTGCTCATCACCCTGCCCGGCGGCGCGAGCGCCGCACCCTCGGGCTTCGCCGACGACTTCAACGGTGACGGCTACCACGATCTGGCGTCCGGCGCCCCGGGAGCCGTCGCGGGCGGAAAGGCGAAGGCGGGCGCCGTGGTCGTCAACTACGGCTCGTCGAGCGGTATCAGCGCCGCACGGCACAAGACCACCTCGCAGAGCTCTTCCGGTGTGCCGGGCGCCTCGGAGACCGACGACCGCTTCGGCACCGAACTCGCGCACGGCGACCTCAACCGGGACGGCTACGGCGATCTCGTCGTGGGCACACCGCTGGAGGACGTCAGCGGTGACGCCGACGGCGGTTCGGTCACGATCCTGTGGGGCAGCTCGGCCGGCCTGTCGGGCGGCACGACGATCAGCGACCCGAACCCGTCGGGCCACGACCGGTTCGGCCAGTCCCTGGCGGTCGGCGACTTCACCGGTGACGGAAAGGCCGACCTGGCCGTCGGCTCCACGGGCAAGGACGTGTGGATCTTCAAGGGCGGCTTCACCAAGTCCGGCGGCGCGGCCGGCAAGCTCCGCCTCGACGCTCAGATCGAGTCCGGGGCGTATCCCAGGGGTGCCGTGCAGCTGACCGCCGGCGACTTCGACGGCGACAGGACGGACGACCTGGTGGTGGGGTCCGCCACGGGCAACTTCGTCTACCGGGGTACCGCGGCCGGGCCCGTGTTCCAGACCGAGGCGGGAGCGGGGTACGCGCGTGCGCTCACCACGGCCGACTTCGACCTCGACGGGCACGACGACCTGGCCGTCGGCCTCGGCTTCGCAGACCTCCTGGACGGCCCGGCGAAGGGCGGCTACGTCGCCGTGTTCTACGGCGGCGCGACGGGCGTCGACACCAAACGCAGCGCCGTCTTCAGCCAGGCCACCCCGGGTGTCCCGGGCACCGACGAGTCCAACGACTGGTTCGGCGACACCCTCGCCGCGGGCGACGTCAACGGTGACGACTACCCGGACCTCGCCGTCGGCGCGAGCGGTGAGACCATCGGCTCCGCGGCCGGCACCGGCAGCGTCTGGGTGCTGCGCGGGAGTTCCGCCGGCCTGACCGGGACCGGCGCGCAGTCCTTCAGCCAGGGCACCCCGGGTGTCCCGGGCACCAACGAGTCGGATGACTTGTTCGGCGACGCCCTCCACATCGCCGACCACAACAAGGACGACCGCGCCGATCTGTCGGTGGCCGCGGGCGGCGAAAACAGCGACGACGGCGCCGTGTGGGTCCTGCGCGGCTCCACCAAGGGCGTCACCACCACCGGCGCGGTGAGCTTCGGCGCGTCGTCCGTCGGCATCGGGAAGTCGGGGGACGACCCCATGTTCGGGGACTCCATGTCCGGCTCCTGAGCACACAGTCGGACAGTCGGAAGGGGCGGCGCACCGGCGGACTCCGGCGCCGCCCCTTCGCACACCGGGTCGTCAGCGGGTGAGTCCGGGCCGTCCGTAGGCGCGGGCGCCGGACCACGGCAGTACCGCCCACAGACGGGTGCCGCCACCCGGTTCCCGGGCCTCGCCGAAGCCCCAGTCCCCCTGACAGGCGCGCACGACACAGCGGAGGAGGCGAAGGGCCGCCCTCCGCCGTGACTCGCAGGCCGCCGCGAGGTGGGGGTGGACGTGGCGGGGGTGGCTGTCGTAGAGGACCACGCGGAGGGTCGCGTCCCGGTAGCGCAGGGAGAGGTACACGTCGGCGGCGGGCGAGAACCGCACGGCGCAGGCGGCCGGTTCACTGACGACCTGGACGGCCGCGTCGGTCATGGTCGAACTGCGCGTCGCACTCCGGATGCAGCGCCAGCAAGTCCTGCACAGAGAGAACCCGATCGCGTACGTCGCCTATGTGCACGAGGCCGCGCTGCACATGGAGTTCGGTGGCCCTCGAGTCATGCGCACCCAACTCAATCACCTGTGCGACCTCTCCGAGCAGAAGAACATCGACGTACGCGTGGTGCCGTTCAAGGCCGGAGTCTTCCCCGGAGCGGGGCAGGCCATGGTCTACGTCTTGGCTCCCGTGCCGCAACTGGACACTGTGGAACTCGACACCGCGCACGGAACCGAGTTCCTCCATGGACAGGCACAACTCGATAAATACCGCGCCCAATTGGACTGGATGGAGACCGCATCACTCTCATCCAGTGACTCGCGCGACTTCATCCACGGCATCGCCGGCCGACTCTGAGGAGCACCCTATGAGCGTCATCACCTGGGAAGACCCCTTCTGCACCGAGGGCGCGAACTGCTTCCGCATAGGCACCGACGAGCAAGGCAGCGCCTACATCGCCGTCGCCGGACACGAGGACACCTACCTCACCGGCACCCGCGAAGCCCTCCGCACGCTCATCCGCGACATCAAGGCAGGCAAGGCAGGCAAGGCAGGCAAGGCAGGCAAGGCCGACCATCTGCTTTGACTACCGTCCCTGGGAAGCGGGTGCGGGATCTCGCCATCCATGACACAGCCGTGAATCTCCGGCCTGGGACGGTGTTCTCCGTCTCACGGCCGGATGTTCAAGATCAGTCTCTCCGTTCACGCCACGGTGTACTCGGTGTCGCCGAAGTCGGCGACGACCCGGAGCCTGCCGCCGAGCGCTTCCACGTAGGACCGGAGGGTCGCAACCTCGGCACGGTCGACCTCACCGTGCTCAATCGCGGAAACGCGCGGCGCCGAAACCCCCATCACCGCGGCGACATCACGCTGCGTGAGTGCCTGGTCGCGCCGCACCTCGGCCAGCTGATACGCCCGCACCTCGGCGGCAAGCCGGTCCATGGCAGCCTGCTTCTCCTCGGCCGTACGCACGGGCAGGCCCGCCGCGATACGACGCTCCCGCGCCTTGCGCTTGGTCTCCTCCCAGCTGACGCTGCTCATTCGTACTCCCTGGAGTCGAGTTCGGCGAGATGGCCTTGATAGCGCTTTTCGGCCAGCGGGATATTGGCGTCGTACCAGCCCTGCCAGGCACCGGCCTTGTCACCAGCCACGAGAAGCACCGCGCGACGACTCGGGTCGAAGGCAAAGAGGATGCGGATCTCCCCTCTCCCGGACGACCCTGGCCGCAGCTCCTTCATATGATGCTGTTCGGCACCCTTGATCCGATCGACCAGCGGCCGCCCGAGGGTCGGCCCGGTCGCAGCCAGCACGTCGATCGCATCTTCCACCTGTTCCGCACTGTCCCAGTCCTCGTCGACCAGTGCGTCGTACCACGTGGCGACCTCGGCCACCAGAATTACTTCCCATTGAGCCACGACTACGAAGTTAATGCAAGCGTTAACTCAGGGAAGCGGGATCAGGGCAGCTCACGCCTTCGGGTGAACCCGTGCGGCATCCAGCAAGTCCTGGGACCCGGCATCGGCGCAAGATCTCTCGCTCGCCTCACAGAGCAAAGCTCTGAACAGCGGGTTCCTCAGCCGGCCCAGCCCGTTTCCGGGTGCCTGCGTTTCAGGTCCGCGGCTCTTCCTCAGAACCGTCATCAACAGCCGTGCGTTCCGCCCACTCACGCACGGTCATCGCATGCTCTGTGCGGCTGACGATGTCCTTCTTGGCCTCCGCGTCCAAGGTCTCCGGGATCTTGTCGAAGGTGTCGGGATGGACGTCGAGCAGACCCCAGATCTGTTCGCCTGTCCTGACAGTCAGCAGTTGCCGGCACCTCCACTGGAACGGCACCTCGGGGCGATGCCTCAGCTGCTGGACCAGCGTAGGGAACAGGTAGTGCGTTACCTCGCTGTGCCGGTGTCGCTCCGTGGATAGCCAACCCGCGGCGCCCGCTTCCCTGGCGGGCTCAGTTTCCTGTCCTCGGGAACGTCACCTCCACCCGGCGGTTCTTCTTGCGGCCCTCCTCCGTGGAGTTGTCCGCGATCGGGAACTGCTCGGCGTAACCGCGTACGTCGAAGACGATGTTCGGGTCGTTCAGGTCGTCGTCCAGGACGGCCTGAACGGCGTTGGCCCGCTGGCGGGACAGGTCGACACCGTGCGTGTGGCTGCCCAGGTTGTCCGTGAAGCCGAACACCCGGACGTGCGTCGAGTTCTGCTTCTTGATCTCCTCGGCGATCGCCGCGATACGCGCCTTCGCCTCGGCGTTCAGCGTGGCACTGTTCTTACCGAAGAGAACTTCCGCCTGGAGGGCGAAGGTGACGTCGGTGTTGGTGTCCTCACGGCGTTCGTCGCCCGACTGGTCCTCCACGACCATCTTGATGTCCAGCACCTTCGGCGCGGCCAGGGTGCCGCCCTCGGGGAGCTTCAGGTCCGGGTCGTTGGGGTCGACCTGCACGGGCGCCGAGGCCGACGCCTCCGTACCCGGCGGCACGCTGGGACTGTCGTCGGCGTGAGCGGTGGTGACGCCGACGAGGTGGGTGGCGATCAGCACGGTGGCTGCGGTGACGACCAGGGCGAGGCGCGGGGTCGTCGTCCGGGTATGGGTCATGGGAGCCGCCTCACCCGGAGATCTTGATCGTGCCGCTGGAGAAGGTCGGCAGCTGGAAGGTGACGTCGGTGGTGTCCGCCGGCGGGGCGGGGAACTGCATGAAGACGGGCAGCGACTGCCCCGCCTCCAGTGTCCCCAGGCCGGTGGTGGTCAGCGGCCGACCTTCGGTGTCGCGGAGCACGTAGTAGCGCTTCTTGCCCTTGGAGTCCACCAGGGTTGCGCCACCGAGCGACAAGCCGTGTTTGATGATCTCGGTCTCGTCGCCACTCATCTGGACCGGCACGACAACCGATTTGGCGCCGTCGTTCTTCAGATTGCCGTTCACGGTCAGGAATCCGCCCGAGTCCCTTTCGGCAGTGGTGATCTGCAGAAGGAGCCCGTTCTGTCCGTGGAGTTCCGCCTGCGGCGCTTCTGACTGCCCCTCCTGGGCGCTCGGGTTCGATCCACCGGCCTTCGAGGCCGACGCCGACGCGTCGGACTTCTTGTCGTCGCCACCTCCGCTTCCGCCGCAACCGGCCACTCCGAGGGCCAGACCGGCCGCAACAGTCAGTGCGACCATCCCCCTGCGGGCCTTCGCAGTGAACCGAATGCTCATTGCTCTGTTTCCTTCTCCACTCGTCGTTCGCTTGTCAGTCGGCCAGATGGACATCGAACAGGTCTTGCGGTTTAGGCAGGTTGCTCAGGTCTTTGGGATCCAGGTCCCAGTTCCGGTCCTTGCAGGTGAGCTGAGGGAGGGTGTCCGGCCCTGCATCAGCACCCGGTAGCTGGAACGTGCAGAGTGCCTCGATCACCGCGGTGGCCTTGGCCGTCGACTTGATGTTCTCCGTGCCAGGGACAACGGAGTGGCCAACGCTCTCGTCGGTCTGGACTTGCACGGTGTAGCTCAAGAGACCAGGCGCGCATGACAGCACCGTGGCATCGTTCTGCGCGGCGAGCCCGTAGGCGCGCGTGCAGGAAGGAACCGCCTGATTTCCGTCGAAGATGTCCTGCCACTTGGTGGGATCGAGCACGTTCGTGACCCACAGGTCCGCGAGCTTGTCACGGGTGTCCTGAGCCGCCGCGAGCGCTGCAGCATCGGCTGCCGTCTGGGCGCCGTTGCGGTTTGCCGCGGCCTGGCCCACCGCGAAATAAGCGAACGCAAGAAAGAGCAGGCCCGCCACAACGGTGATGTAGATGGGGAAGGCCTGCCCTGCGTCGCTGTACTTGCGCAGATGCATCAGGTGATTTGATTGATTTTGTTCAAGATGCTCTGCAGCACCGCTTGTCCGATGCTGGTACCCGTGACCGCCAGCACGATCGCCACGACCACCGCGATGATCCCCAGGTACTCCACCGCCGTCTGACCCCTGTCGCCGGCCCGGCGTTGCATGGCCTCGACCGTCGTGTTCTTCCAGCCGTTCACCCGCACCTTGGCCGCGACGGCCTTTTTCAGCAGCAGGTCGCTCATGGTGGTCCCCTCCGGGTTCGCTATCGGTGCCAGCAACGTACGACTGGACAGTCTTCCCACCGGAGGGCCCCAGGACCCATACCCCGGACCATTTCCCGACCAGGATTTTCCTCCGCTCCCCCATCCCCACTCACCCCAGCCCTTGCGCGGCCGAGATCGAGACGGTGATGAGGTCCATGATCTCCGCCTCCCTGGTGGCGAGTTGGAACCGCGGCTGTCGGGAACGGTCGGCAGGCGACCACTCTTCCGCCCGGAGGACGACTGTCCCACACTTGGTTGCATCTGCGAAAGGTTTTCTGAAGAATTAGTCGGCAGCCATGGCGTTCCGGCCGCCAAGTCATGTGCAGAAGTGCTATGTTGCGCGCCCCGTGAGCCCTCCGGTGGCACCGGACCCGTACGCTGCGACCGCAACCGCGCGAGCAACGCGTCCGCCGCTCCGTCACGGTCCCGCGATCGTGCCGAAGTCCGTTCCCGAGCCCAGGAGCAGCCCCGCGGCGAGCAGCAGCATCGTTCCCGGGACCATGAACGTGGTGATCACCAGCGTGGCCCGGGGTACGGCGCGCGCGGCCTTGCGGCGGGCGTTCTGGGCGTCCGTACGGCGCATGTCCTTGGCCAGCGCCACCAGCGTCTCGACGATCGGCGCGCCGAGTTCCTCGCCCTGCTGGAGTGCCGACACGAACATGGCGACCTGCTCCGAGTCGTTGCGGCGGCGCAGTTCGGCGAAGGCCTGGCGGCGGCTCATGCCGAGGTCCATCTGGCGCAGGGTGATGCGCAGTTCGTCCGCCCACGGGCCCTCGTAGCGCGATGCCACCCGGTCCAGGGCCTGGCGGAAGCCGAGCCCGGCGCTGACGACGACGGCGAGGACGTCGAGGAAGTCGGGGAGGGTGCGCTCGATGACGTCCCGGCGGATGCGGATCGCCGCCCAGATCCCCACCTCGGTCCAGAACGCGGCGAACGCGAACAGCAGCAGCGCGACGAACCAGTTGCCCTGCATGAGCATCACGAGGCCGCCGAAGCCGCCGAGGAAGCCGTAGACGGCGCGCCGGGCGGCGTAACGGTCGATGGTGAGGCCGCCGGGGTTGCCCGCGAGGTCGATCTTCGTGCGGTACCTGGCGA
Source organism: Streptomyces sp. NPDC047000 (assembly GCF_040644295.1). Classification (NCBI taxonomy): domain Bacteria; kingdom Bacillati; phylum Actinomycetota; class Actinomycetes; order Kitasatosporales; family Streptomycetaceae; genus Streptomyces; species Streptomyces sp. NPDC047000. Next base: position 441,278 of record NZ_JBEYWE010000002.1, on the reverse strand, counting down.
CCAGGCGGGGGCCCATCAGCCGCAGTACGAACGGCGCGTAGCGCATGCCGAGGCGGTCGATGACGGAGTCGACGGCGCCGGTGCGGGTGGCGCCGACCTCCAGTGCGAGCGCGAGGTCGCTCGGGAGCTTGACGTCCGCGCGGTACATGCGGATGCCCGCGAAGGCGCCCCAGACGCCGAGGCCCATCAGTGCGGCTAGCAGCAGTGCCATGTCGCTCGTGCTCTCCTTCCCGGCCGGATGCCGTGCTGCTCAGACGTCGATGCGGGACATGCGGCGGATCAGGACGAAGCCGACGGCGTAGAGACCGAAGGCGATGATCACGCACGCCTGGCCGATCGGGGACCCGGTCATCCGGTCCAGGGCGCCGTCCTTGACCCCGTTCATCAGGAACAACGAGCCGATACCCAGGACGGGTACGGCGTACGACGTCATGTTGACCTGGGACAGCTGGGTGCGGATCTCGCGCCGGGTCTCCTTGCGTTCCTCCAGGGTCTCGGTGAGGTTGCGCAGCGCGCCGACGACCTGGCCGCCCGCCCGGTTGGAGAGGACCAATGTGGTGACGAGGACGACCAGTTCGCGGGAGGGGAGGCGGTCGGCGAGTTCGCCGAGGGCGTCCTCCATGGAGTGGCCGACGGCCAGCTGGTTGGTGACCTTGGCCAGTTCCTCGCCCGCGGGGGCCTCGAGTTCCTCCGCCGCCATCCCTATCGCGGTGCGCAGGGCGAGACCGGCCTGGGTGGCGTTGGCCAGGATGCGGGCCATTTCGGGGAGTTGGCCGATGAACCTCTCGATGCGTTTCTGGCGCTGCCAGTTGAGGAACTGGAGGGCGGCCCAGATGCCGAGCAGGCCGGCGATCGGGCCGAAGAAGGGGGCGAGGGCGGCCTGTCCGACCAGCCACAGTCCGGCGACGCCGGCCATCATGTAGACGAAGAACTCGCCCGGTGTGACGTCCAGGCCCGTCGCGGCCAGTTTCAGTTCGAGCTTCTTGCCGGCCCTCGTGCGCCGCAGCCGCCGGTCCAGGTCGCCGAACCGGCGCTGTCTGCCGGTCGCGGTGGTCTGCCCGGTGTGCGAGAGGCGTTCGACGAGGTCCGCCCGCTGGGCCCTGCCCCTGGCGTAGGTGTGCACGCCGAGCACGGCCAGGGCGCAGGTCAGCAGGGTGACGCCGGTGGTGAGCTGGACGAGGTTGTGCAGTTCCATGGGGACGGGTACCTACCTGCCTGCTACTCGGGTGGCGAGCTGATCCGTGCTGCGTGCGACGCCGAAGGCCTGCGGGACGGGCTGGTTGGCCATGTAGAGGCGGTCGGCGGTGCGGCGGGTGAGCGGGAAGTGCTGGAACGCGCCGTAGATCCGGCCGTCGTGGGCCATCGGCTGTGCGTCGAAGCGGGCGACGGTGGCGAGCCGGTACGGCTCCGAGCCGTGGCTGTCCAGCAGGGCGATCTCGGTGACCCGGCGGGCGCCGTCGGCGAACCGGGTGAGCTGGATGATGACGTCGACGGCGCTGTTGATCTGGTCGTGCAGCGCGACGAAGGGGACCTCGACGTCGGACATGGAGGCGAGGGTCTGGAGGCGCATCAGCGCGTCCTCGGCGCTGTTGGCGTGCACGGTGGCCAGGGAGCCGTCGTGGCCGGTGGACATGGCCTGGAGCATGTCGAGGGACTCTCCGCCGCGGACCTCACCGACGACGATGCGGTCGGGGCGCATCCGGAGGGAGTTGCGGACCAGGTCGCGGATGGTGATCTGGCCCTTGCCCTCCACGTTGGGCGGGCGGGACTCCAGGCGGATGACGTGGGACTGCTGGAGCTGGAGTTCGGCGGAGTCCTCGATGGTGATGATCCGCTCGCCGTCCGGGATCAGTCCGGACAGCGCGTTGAGGAGGGTCGTCTTGCCGGTGCCGGTCGCGCCGGACACGATGATGTTGAACTTGGCCTGCACCAGGCCCGCGAGCAGGTACAGGACGTGCTCGTCGAGCGAGCCGAAGCCGATCATCTCCTGGAGGGTGAAGGAGCGCGGGAAGCGGCGGATGGTGAGGGTGGCGCCGGTCAGCGACAGCGGCGGGATGATCACGTTGACGCGCTCGCCGGACGGCAGGCGGGCGTCGACCATCGGATGCGACTCGTCCACCCGGCGGTTGACCGTCGACACGATCCGCTCGATGGTCTGCATCAGCTGGTCGTGGGAGGCGAAGCGGAGCGGCAGCTGCTCCACGCGTCCCGCCCGTTCGACGAAGATCGCGTCCGGGCCGTTGACCATGATCTCCGTGATCGAGGTGTCCTCCAGCAGCGGCTCCAGGATGCCGAGGCCGAGCGCCTCGTCGACCACGCGGCGGATCAGCCGGGCCCGTTCGACGGTGGACAGCACCGGGCCCTCGCGGCTGATGATGTGCCCGAGCACCCGTTCCAGACGGGCCCGGCGCTCGGCGGCGGCCAGCGCGCTCATCTCCGCGAGGTCGATCTCCTCGAGCAGCTTGGCGCGGTACGTGGCGACCAGATGGCCGTCCTCACCCCGCCCGCCCTGTTCCTCGGGGGTGTTGATGCGTGCCCGCAGGCTCATGGGTCGTGCTCCTCGCTACCGTTTGCAGTCCTCGATCGGGGGTGTCTCACATACGTCGGACGTCTCAGTGGTCCACCGGCATGGTGGCGCTCCGGGTGGCCTGGAAGCTTCCCAGGCCGGGGAAGACGACCGGGATCGTCACGCGGGAGGTGACGGTGACCGTGTCGCCGCCGCCGGACGACCCGCACGTCACGGCGAGCCGTCCGCTCACCGCCCCGGCGCACGCCGCCCCGACGTCCTGCTCCAGCGACGCGGCCCTGGCCCCCGCGCGCGCCGCCGTCCCGGCCTGCTGGGCGGCGTAGGCGACCACGCCGAGCTGGATGGCGGCGAGGCCGACCAGCAGCAGGATCGGGATGAATCCGAGGTACTCGATGGCGACCTGGCCCCGGTCGCGGAACCGCCGCCGACGCCACCGCCGTGGTGCGTGCTGGTCCGGCATCTCAGTCCTTCACCTCCTCCACCGCGCCCGCGTGCCCGTGCACGGTGACGGGGAAGTCGATGGAGCCGGGGAAGAGGACCGGCACCTTGAGGGACACGTCGGCGGTCACGTACCCGGTCCCCCCGCACTGCGTCACGCTCGCCCCGCCCCGCCACGCCCCCGACAGGTCGTGCAGCGCGGCCTGTTCGCACGCGCCGAACCGTGCGCCGCGGGGCGCCGCGGTGCCCGCCCGCACCCCTTCGTCGGCGGCGTTCCCCGCGAGGGTGTAGGCGTACCCCGTCAGGACGCACTGCCACACCAGCACCAGCGTGATGACGATGACCGGTGTCATGCCGAGGAACTCGACGGCGACCTGGCCGCGGTCGTCGCGCCACCTCCGATGACGTATCACCCTCGTCCCCCTCGTCCCCCTCGTCCCCCGGGATCCCCGTGTCCCTCTCCTGGCCCTCATCCGTCCCTCCCCCGCCGCCGGAAGCTCACCGATCCCCGGTCGCCGCGCAGCCGTCCGCCGCGCTGGGCCCCCTCGGGGACGCGGACGAGCTCCAGTTCCGCCGCGAGGGTCCACATCGCCTGCTTCACCACGCCCTTGCTGTCCAGCTGGTGGACCCGCCCGGAGTCGACGGCACCCTGGAGCTCCTTGAAGTTGGCGGGGATCGCCGTCCCCGCGACCGCCGTCCCGGTGATGCGCTGGATCAGCGGCGGCTGGATCTCGGTGGCCCGGGTGTGCCGGTTGACGACGACGGTCGTCTCCTCCGCCTTGCGGATCTGCAGCCGGTCCCACATCCGCACGGTGCGCTTCGCGGCGCGTACGGCGACCACGTCGGGCGTGGTGACCAGCAGCGCCCGCTCGGCCATCTCGACGGCGGCGGCGCCGGCGCCGCTCAGCTGCGCGCCGCAGTCGATGACGACGACCTCGTAGCGGGAGCGCAGCGCGCTGACGATCTGCCGGGCGGCCCGGTCGGTGACCTCCTCGCCCCGCTCGCCGTCACCCGGCGCGAGCAGCAGGGCGACGCCGCTGTCGTGCCGGAAGACGGCCTCGGCGAGGATGCGCGGCGAGATGTCGCTGATGGCGGCGAGGTCGACGACGGAGCGGCGGAACTGGATGTCCAGGTAGGAGGCGACGTCGCCGGTCTGGAGGTCCATGTCGACCAGGGCCGTGCTGCGCCCCGACGCCTGGGCCGCCAGCGCCAGCTGGATGGCCGTGAGGGTGGCGCCCACGCCTCCCTTGGCGCCGCTGACGGTGACGACGCTGCCGCCGACGCCGCCGAACACCTCGCCGCCGTGGCCCAGATGGCGGCGTACGCCCACCGACCACTGGGCGACCGCCTGGACCCGGTTGGCGAGTTCCTCGTAGCCGAGCGGCAGCGTGACCAGGCCGCGGGCCCCGGCGTCCATGGCGGCGGCGAACAGTCCGGGACCGGCGTCGGAGCTGACGAGGATGACGCCCACGGCCGGGAAACGGAGCGCGACCTCACGGATCAGCTCCAGCGCCGGGACCGGGCCGATCCGCTCGTGCACGACGACGATCTCGGGCAGTTCGTCCACCGACTCGGCGGCGAGCCGGGCGAGCGTGTCGACGAGCATGGTCGAGTCGGTGACCGGGAGCACCGGTTCGGCGTCGGGCAGTTGGCTGAGCAGTGTCGTGATGGACCGTACGGCGTCCACGTCACCGATGGCCGGGAGGATCCTCGTGGGCATTGCGGCCTCTCACTTGTCCGTCGCGAGTTCGTAGGTGCGGTCCTTGTCCGGGACGCTGGTGCTGCCGCCGGGGGCGACGAGCGCCAGCCGGACGCGCTGCGCGAAGGACTCGGCGTAGGTGATGCGCTGGGCGTCGATCGTGGAGAGCGCGAAGGTGATCGGGACGGCGTCGGTGGGCTGCTGCTGGTTCTTGCCGCTGTCCGGTTCCAGGGAGGTGAGCTTGCCGACGTCGAGGACGCGGGCGTTGGTCACGATGATCTTCGACTGGTCGGGGTCGCCGTCACGCTTGCCCTGGAAGGTGGCGTAGACGTTGACCGTGGAGCCAGGGGTGATCTTCCCGGCGACGCCGGTGGCCGCGTCGATCATGATGGCGACCTCCTGCTCGCCCGGTTTGAGGGCGGGCTGGTCGACGATCATGTCGTTCTGCAGCAGGGAGCCCTTGCGGAGCGTCGTCACGGCGATCTTGCCCTGCAACTGCCGGAGATCGGTGACGGCGTTGCCGGACAGCCACCGCTCGGGCATCTCGATCTTCTCGAACTGGCCCGTGGAGAGCGTCGTGTAGGGCGCGATGTCGTTCCTGACCCGGTAGGCGGTGACCTCGGGGCCGACTTTCGACTTCACGTCGCTGATGACGGAGAGCACGCCGGCGAACGCGCCGAGCGCGCACAGGACCGACAGGATCAGCAGTATCACGCCGCGGCGCTGACGGGAGTTCATGAACCGTACAACCTCATCGGGGATATCGGTCGAGCGGGACGGTGGGCGGGGCGGGTGTCCGGGGGCGGGGTGAGCACCGGATGACACCGGATGTGAACGGCGGGGGGGGTGCGCCGCGGGAAGTGCACCGCGGGCGGCGGGCGGCGGGCGGTGAACGGCGCGGGGCAGGGTGGCGGCCGGCGGGACGGGCCGGGGTTCAGCCGGGCGGCGTTCCGTTCTGGCGGTTCCGCGCGGTCCGCGCACCGCGGCTCTCCAGAGCGAGGGTGCCGCCGCCGGCGATGGCCCTGCGGTCGCGGGAGTCGGGGCCGTCGAGGGCGTTACGGGAATCGCGGGACTCGCGGGAATCCCGGCCCGTGAGGGCACGGGACCCGCGGGCACGACCGCCGCCCCGGTCACCGCCCCGACCGCCGTCCCGCGCGGCGCCCTTGCCGCCGTCGAGGGCGGCGCGCGGGGCCGGAGTGTCGTAGACGGGCGGGAGGGCCGAGCAGAAGACGCAGCGGTCGCCGATGACGTCGATGCCGCACCAGTGGCAGACGTTCTGCCGGACGGACGTGACGAGTTGGTAGAGCACCGAGAGGTCCGGCAGATAGGTGCAGAACTCGACGAGCCTGCCGGTCCCCCACCAGCGGGCGGACTCGGCGGGCAGCGGGCACTCGCGCAGCCCGAGCACGTTCCAGGCGGCGGCCAGGGTGGCGTTGACCCAGTCGGTCTGGAGCTGTCCCTTGGCGACGAGCATCCAGGTGCCGAACTCCGGTCCGGCGAGGGCGGTGCCGGGCCCGATCCGGGCGAGCTGCGGTTCGGGGTGGGCGACGACGCCGAACTGGCTGCCGGGCACCCAGGACTTGGCGTGCTGGCGCAGATCGACGGGGACGCGGTCCAGCCGGGTCACGGAGTTGAGCACGGCGCCGCAGTGCACGTAGTGCGTGAGGAGCCGTCCCGCCGAGGCGAGCACCCCCGGGCTGAGGTCGCAGGAGGCCAGCTGCCTCAGCTGACGGGCGAGGACGGCGATGCCGAGCGGGGGCAGACCGGGCCGGAACACGGCGATGCGGTCGCTCTCCAGCAGCGACCGGACGGTGTGCAGCCGCGCTTCCACCCCTTCGGGTACGGCCCCGGAGCACACGACGATGACGTGCCCGCACTGGTCGATCAGGGTCTGGAAGTCGGCGAGCACCTGGTCGAGGGGCCGTTTGTCCAGGTCCTGGAGGACGACCGCGGGCATGGTCCGCTCGTCCTGCGGCGGCAGCGCCAGGTCGGCGCTGGTCACGGCGATGGCAGTTGGCACGCGCAGCTCCCCGCTACTCACCCTCGGCCCACCGGTGTCACTCCGGCACACCGAGATGACTTCACTGCGTGACTACGTGAGCACTGTATCCACGCCTCCGTGGCCGGAGAACAGCACTGCCGCAGCCGGGTGGCAAGCACGTCGCACAAGTCGCGTCAAAACGGGGCAGGTAGAGCATTCGGTCGACGGTGGACCGTGGTCCGGTCCCTCACCCACGTTTCCCTCACCGGGAGCCCCCTACTCGCCCGGCGGCCCCGGTGGAGGTAACGAATGGGATCGCCGGGCCGGAAGACATCGCGGGACATGTCCGGGGAGGGAGGACGTAACGCACGTCCGAACTGCCGGAGTTGGTCCGCGCCGCTTGACACGGACGATTGGTCTGGACCAACTTGGTGGGGCGGGAGGAGACGGTGATCACCGTCGCGACAGCATCCCCATGCCTCCCGTCCCCCACATCTTCCCCCCACCCCTCTCCCCATCGGAGGCCCCAGTGGACCCCGTAGCCGACATGCCCGAAAGCACCGGCAGAGGCAGCAACCGCAGCCGCAGGCGAGCAAGGAAGCGGACCCGGATCGTCTCGGCGGCCGGCGCCACGGCCACCGCGCTCGCCCTCTGTTACGCGGGAATCGGCAGCGCCTCCGCGGCCGACGTCAACAACGTGAAGAACTCCGGGTTCGAGTCGGGCCTGACCAACTGGACCTGCTCGGAGAGCAGCGGCGCGACGGTGTCGTCGCCGGTGCACGGCGGTTCGTCGGCGCTGAAGGCGACGCCGGCCAACCTGGACTACGCGCAGTGCACCCAGTCGGTGGCGGTGCAGCCCAACTCGACGTACACACTGAGCGCCTGGGTGCAGGGCGGCTACGCCTACCTGGGCGTGACGGGCACGGGCACGACGGACGTCTCGACGTGGACGCCCGACTCCACGTCCTGGAAGCAGCTGACGACGACGTTCACCACGGGCGCGTCGACGAAGTCGGTGACGGTCTACACGCACGGCTGGTACGGCCAGCAGGCCTACTACGCGGACGACCTCTCGGTCTACGGCCCCGACGGCGGCGGAGGCACCGACCCGGCCCCGACGGTCCCCTCGGCCCCGACGACCGTGTCGGTGACCGGCACGACGTCCTCCTCGGTCTCCCTCTCCTGGCCGACGGTCTCGGGCGCGACGGGCTACAACGTCTACCAGGGCGGCACCAAGACGACGTCCGTGACCGGCACCTCGGCCACCATCACCGGCCTGTCCGCCTCCACCTCGTACGCGTACCAGGTGACGGCGACCAACTCGGCCGGTGAGTCGGCGAAGTCGTCGGCGGTCACGGCGACGACGACCGCGTCGGGCGGCAACACCGGCGGAGGCGGCTCCGTCGCGAAGCACGCCGTGACGGGCTACTGGCAGAACTTCAACAACGGGGCGACGGTCCAGAAGATCTCGGACGTGTCGTCGCAGTACGACATCATCGCGGTGGCCTTCGCGGACGCCACGACGACACCGGGCGCGGTGACGTTCAACCTGGACTCGGCGGGCCTGAACGGCTACACCGCCGACCAGTTCAAGGCGGACATCAAGGCCAAGCAGGCGGCCGGCAAGAAGGTCATCGTCTCGGTCGGCGGCCAGAACGGCACGATCTCCGTGACCGACTCGGCGTCGGCGACGAACTTCGCCAACTCCGTCTACACCCTGATGCAGACGTACGGCTTCGACGGCGTCGACATCGACCTGGAGAACGGCATCAACGCGACGTACATGTCGCAGGCGCTGCGCACCCTCTCCACGAAGGCGGGTTCGTCCCTCGTCATCACGATGGCGCCGCAGACGATCGACATGCAGTCGACGTCCAACGGCTACTTCCAGACGGCCCTGAACATCAAGGACATCCTCACCGTCGTCAACACCCAGTACTACAACAGCGGTTCGATGCTGGGCTGTGACGGCAAGGTCTACAGCCAGGGCACGGAGGACTTCCTGACCGCCCTGGCCTGCATCCAGCTGGAGGGCGGCCTGGCCCCGTCCCAGGTGGGCCTGGGCGTCCCGGCCTCCACCAGCGCGGCCGGCAGCGGCTACGTCTCCCCGTCCGTGGTGAACAACGCCGTCGACTGCCTCGCCAAGGGCACCAACTGCGGCACCTTCAAGCCGTCGAAGACGTACCCGGACCTGCGGGGCGCGATGACCTGGTCCACCAACTGGGACGCGACGGCGGGCAGCGCCTGGTCGGGCTCCGTCGGCCCCCACGTCCACGGCCTGTCATGATCCCTTTCGTAACCCGTGCCGTAGCCCCTGCTGCAACTCCTGCCGTCTGACGGCAAGGTGACCCTCCGGGTCCGCACCGGCGCCCGGTCCCCGTCCACGACGGGGGCCGGGCGCCGCGTCCGTCCGCCGTGAGAACGACGGCCGAGGTGAGGGCGCCGTACATTGAGGATCACCGCGCGAACCACCGCGAGAGTCCGAGGAGCCTTTCCGTTGAACGAGGCAGAGCACAACTTAACGCCGCCGCCCATCGACACCAGCAAGCCGCACCCCGCCCGCATGTACGACTACTACCTGGGCGGGAAGGACAACTACCCCGTCGACTCGGAAGCGGCGGAGCGGGTGATCTCCCTCTTCCCGGAGATCGGCAGCGGCGCGCGTGTCAACCGCGGCTTCATGAACCGGGCCTGCCGGCTCCTCGCGGAGCGCGGCATACGCCAGTTCCTCGACATCGGGACCGGGATCCCGACCGCGCCGAACCTCCATCAGGTGGTCCAGGAGATCGCGCCCGGCGCGCGCGTGGTGTACGTGGACAACGACCCCATCGTGCTGCGCCACGCGGAAGCCCTGCTGAGGAGCACCCCCGACGGAGTGACCCGTTACATCGAGGCCGACGCGAGGGAGCCCGGGAGGATCATCGAGGAGGCGCGGAAGGTCCTGGACTTCGAGCAGCCGATCGCCCTGTCCATGGTCGCCCTCCTCCACTTCCTCTCCGACGAGCACCGGCCCCACGACCTGGTGAAGGGTTTCCTCGCAGCCCTTCCCCCCGGCAGTCACCTCGTGCTCTCGCACGTCACGGGGGACTTCGCCCCGGAGACCTGGGACAAGATCGTGGGCATCTACCGGGACAGCGGGGTCCCCGCGCAGGTCCGTTCCCGCGCCGAGTTCGCCCGCTTCTTCGAGGGACTCGAACTCCTCGAGCCGGGCGTCCAGGTCGCCACCGACTGGTACCCCGAGCCCGGCCGCGGACCGCACGACGGCCGCGTCCCGCTGTACGTCGGCGTCGCCCGCAAGCCCTGACGGAGGGCGGCGGCCCGCGGCACCGGTCGAGCCGGCCGGGCGAGGCCGATCACCGCTTTGGGGCGGATGACCGGCCTCGTGCCGTCACTCCTGGAAGTAGGCGTCCAGGACCTCGTCCAACTGCGTTTCCCACTCCTTGAAGCGGCTCCTGGCCGTCGCCTCGATCTCGATCGGGTACCAGCGGCGGTCGGGGGTGTGCACCGTGATGGTGAAACGCTTGCCGAAACGGGGCGTCTCCGTCTCCACCGCGCCGATCTCGTCCCAGTGGAACTCGCAGGACTCCTCGTCGAGGCTGAGGCGCACGCCGTCGCGGTCGGCCACTATGCGGGCACGGCGGTCGGACGCCTCGAAGACCGGGTCCTCGGCGGAGGCGTCGTCGGCATCTGCGGGGGCATCCTCAGGGTCGTCGGCGGCGGCGGAAGCCGCTGGCTCCGACGACTCGGAGGATTCCGGCGAATCGGAGGATTCCGGCGAGGCCGTGCCGACCGCCGCCCCGGCTTCCTCCGTGGTCTCGGCGACCTCGGCGTCCTCGGCCTCCGCGGCGGTGTCCTCCGCCGTCCTGCGGGGGGCGGGGGTGGTCGGGGAGGGCTTCCCGGTCGCCGGGACCTCGTCCTCCGGGGCCTCCGAGTCCGCCGGGGCATCCGCGGGGTCCGGACCCGGCTTCGTGGGGGCGGTGAGCCCGGGGATGAAGGCCGGGTCGAATCCCGCGCCCCCCAGGGGCTGGCTGCTCGGTCCTATGCGCTGGTCCACCGGGGCAGTATGGACGACATTGCTGTGCGGGAACCAGCCGACCCGGCCTTCCTCCCCGTTCACACCCTTTTCCTCCGTCACACGTTCGGCCCCTCGTCCAGGAAGACGACGCGCGGGTCCGTCAGCCCAGCACGGCCAGGGCGTCGATCTCGACGAGGAGACCGGGGGGCAGACCCACATAGACCGTGGTGCGGGCGGCGGGCGGCTGGGTGAGGGCCTGCCCGGCGAAGTAGGCGTCGTAGACCTCGTTCAGCTCGGCGAAGTGCGCGGTGTCGGTCAGACAGACACGGATCATCATCACGTCGTCCCAGCTCGCGCCGCCCTCGGTGAGGACCGCCTTGACGTTGGCGAGCGTCTGGAGGGTCTGCTCGCGCAGGCCCGGCCCGGCGACCGCACGGGGCCGGCCCTCCTCGGCGGGCAGGAAGGCCACCTGGCCCGCGACCTGAAGGATGTTGCCCTTGCGTACACCGTGCGAGAACGCGGCGGGCGGGGCGGCGTGGGTGGGCGGGGTGAGGGCGGTCTTCTCCGTCATACGGGAGGCTCCTTGATCGTGGGGATGCTCCGCCGCCCGCTGGGCGAGGGCGGCGAGCCGGGCGCCGAGGCGGTACCGCTGGTCGGGCAGGCGGTGGACCAGGCCGTGGGCGTGGAGGGTACGGAGGATGCGCAGCGCCGTGGACTTGTGCACGCCGAGGTGGTCGGCGACCTGCCCCAGGTCGGCGGTGTCCTCGGCGAGCAACGGCAGGACGCTCAGGGCGCGGTCGACGGTCTGGCCCATGGTGTGCATACCTCCTCCTGGGCCGCTGCGGCCCGCGTGCGGCCGGGACCCGGTGGAAGTCTCCCCCACACCCTCGCGCCGGTGGCGATCACGTCGCCACAATGGGACGAGCGGCACATCCGGCACACCCGGCACGCCAGTTCGAGGAGGCTCTTCCATGGCCCGTCACTCCGGCAAGGAGACACCCGACCACCCGGCGGCCCCGGCGGCTCTGGAGGCTCTGGCGGACGAGCGTGTGGACCACCGCTTCAAGGGCCTCCCACCGGACGCCGACGGACTGACCGTGGGCACGCTCGCCGCCCAGCGCCGCAATCTGTTCACCGGCGGTTTCACCACCCCGGTCCTGGCGCTGTCCGCCGAGCGGCTGGCGCACAACCTGCGGCTGATGGAGACGTACGCGGCCCGGCACGGTCTGGCCTTCGCGCCGCACGGCAAGACCACCATGGCCCCGCAGCTGTTCGACCGTCAGATCGCCTACGGCGCCTGGGGCATCACGCTCGCCGTACCCCACCAGGTGCGGGTGGCAAGGGCGTTCGGGGTGCGGCGGGTCTTCCTGGCCAACGAGCTCGTCGACCCGGCCGCCCTGCGCCGGATCGCCGAAGAGCTCACCGCCGACCCGGAGTTCCGGTTCGTCTGCTACGTCGACTCGGTGCGCGGTGTCGCGCTGATGGACGCGGCGCTGTCGGCCGTGGCGGGCCGCAGCCGCCCGGTGGACGTCGTGGTGGAGCCGGCCGCCGGGGAGGGTGCGCGGACCGGGGCGCGCACGGAGGCGGAGTGCACGGCCGTGGCCGACGCGGTGGCCGCCACCGGCACGCTACGGCTGGTGGGCGTGGCCGGTTACGAGGGCGAGGTGCCGGACGCGGGACCCGAGCGGGTCCGCGACTGGCTGCGCCGACTGGTGCGTCTGGCGGTCGAGTTCGACAAGGCGGGGCGTTTCGCGGGGCTCGACGAGATCGTGGTGAGCGCGGGCGGCAGCGCCTGGTTCGACGCGGTGGCCGAGGTGTTCGCGGAGATCCCGGGCCTCTCCGCCCCCGTGCTGAAGCTGCTGCGCTCCGGGGCCTACGTCTCCCACGACGACGGCCACTACCGGCGCCTGACCCCGTTCAACCGGGTGCCCGGAGAGGGAGCGCTGGAACCGGCGTTCAGACTGTGGACGCAGGTGGTGTCGAGGCCGTCGGCGGAGCAGGCGTTCGTCAACGCGGGCAAGCGGGACGCGGCGTACGACCTCGGTCTGCCCGTCGCCCTGGTGGTCCGCCGGGACGGCGCCGAGCGCCCGGCGACCGGCGTCACGGTGACCGCCCTGTCCGACCAGCACGCCTGGCTGCGCACGGAGCCGGAGGCGGACATCGAGGTCGGCGACTGGGTCGGCCTCGGCCTGTCCCATCCGTGCACGTCGTTCGACAAGTGGCCGCTGATCCCGGTGGCCGAGGCGGACGGCACCGTGGTCGAGTACATCCGCACGTACTTCTAGTGCCGCAGGCGTCCGGCAGCCCCCGGAAGCCGCACGGGAAGGGAGTCCGCCGTGGATCAGCTGGTCATCCGGGACGTCGACGTCGTGGACGGCGGCGGCGGTGACGCGTACCGCGCCGACGTCGTCGTCGACCGCGGCCGGATCGTCTCGATCGTCAAGGAGGCCGCCGCCGCCGGCTGCCAGCGCCCCAGGGCGATGCGGGAGCTGGACGCGGAGGGCCTGGTCCTGTCGCCCGGCTTCATCGACATGCACGCGCACAGCGACCTGGCCCTGCTGCGCGACCCCGCACACCTCGCCAGGACCGCGCAGGGGGTCACCCTGGAGGTGCTGGGCCAGGACGGCCTGTCGTACGCGCCCGCCGACGACCGCACGCTGGAGGAGGTGCGCCGGGCGATCACCGGCTGGAACGGCTACGGCGACGACATCGGCACCGGCTTCGACTGGCGGACGGTGGGCGGGTACCTGGACCGGCTCGACCGCGGTGTCGCGGTCAACGCGGCGTATCTCGTGCCGCAGGGCACGGTACGGGCCATGGTGGTCGGCTGGGAGGACCGCCCGGCGACCCCCGAAGAGCTGGACCGTATGCGGCGGTCGGTCGCCGAGGGGCTCGAACAGGGCGCCGTCGGCATGTCGTCCGGGCTCACCTACGCGCCCGGCATGTACGCCCCCACCGCCGAACTCACCGAGCTGTGCCGGGTGGTGGCCGCGCACGGCGGCTACTACGCCCCGCACCACCGCTCCTACGGCGCCGGTGCCCTCGCCGCCTACGAGGAGATGATCGCCGTCGCCCGCGCGGCGGACTGCCCGCTGCACCTGACACACGCCACCCTGAACTTCGGCGTCAACGAGGGCCGGGCGCCGGAGCTGCTGGCGCTGCTGGACCGGGCGCTGGCGGACGGCGCCGACCTGACCCTCGACACCTACCCCTACACCCCCGGCAGCACCACCCTGGCCGCCCTGCTGCCGAGCTGGGCGAGTGAGGGAGGCCCGGAGCGGACCCTGGCCCGGCTCGCCGACGACGCGACCGCCGAACGGATCCGGCACGATCTGGAGGTCACCGGCTCGGACGGCTGCCAGGGCGTGCCCGTCGCGTGGGACACCGTCGAGATCTCCGGGGTGTCCGGGGCGTCCGGCCCGGCGCTCGGGGACCACGTGGGCCGTACGGTCCTGGAGTCGGCCCGGCTGCGCGGCGAGACCCCCTGGACGACCGCCCGGCGGCTGCTGCTGCGCGACCGGCTCGGGCCGACGGTCCTCCAGCACGTGGGCCACGAGGAGAACGTACGGGCGATCATGCGGCACCGGGTGCACACCGGCGGCTCCGACGGCATCCTGACCGGCGCCAAGCCGCACCCGCGGGCGTACGGCACCTTCCCGCACTACCTCGGCCGGTATGTGCGGGAGCTGGGCGTGCTGTCGCTGGAGGAGTGCGTCGCGCATCTCACCGGGCGCCCCGCGGCCCGGCTGCGGCTGCCGGACCGGGGACTGGTGCGCGAGGGGTACCGGGCCGACCTGGTGCTCTTCGACCCGGCGACGGTGGCGTCCGGCGCGACCTTCGAGCAGCCGCGCGCGCTGCCGACCGGCATCCCCTACGTGCTGATCGACGGGCGGTTCGTGATCGAGGACGCGCGGCGCACCGACGTACTGGCGGGTCGGGCGGTGCGCCGCACTCCGGCGTGAACCGCCGGACAGGCCCTGCCGCTACGGCTCCGGCTACGGCTTGGGCAGGGTGCAGCCGCTCGCGCTGAGGTTCAGCTTGTTGCCGGTCGTGAAGCAGGCCGGGATCTGGTAGGTCTCCTCGGCGTAGTTGATGCCCTGGCGGACGGTGATGTTGCCACTGGCGTCGACCTCGCAGGGGTTGTCCAGGGTGCAGGTCTCGCCGCTCTCGTTGCCGGTGTTGTTGACGGCGACGACCTTGCCGGTGGCGTTGTCGATCACCGGCGAGCCGGAGGTGCCGCCGATGGTCTGGCAGGCCGAGGTGTAACGGAGGGAGTCCTTCCAGGTCCAGACGTCCTCCTTGAGCCGGTAGACGAACCCGTCGACGGCACAGGAGTACGTCGCCTTCCAGTACCCGGAGACGACCGTGATGGCGGTGCCGACCGTCGGGTGGGTGTCCTGGAGGGTCAGCGCGCTGATGCCGTAGGTGCTCTGGATCTGCGCGTACGTGGTGGTGAGCTGGTAGATCGTGACGTCCGTGTCGGTCATCGTCGCGTAGGCGACCTTGCTGGCGCGCAGCGTGCCGACCCGGGTGGCGGAGGAGTTCAGCAGCCCGAAGGTACGGCTGGACGCCTGGTCGACGATGACCTCGCCCGCGGCCGGGAAGCCGGTCTCCAGGCAGTGGCCGTTGGTCATGACCAGCGCGGGGTCGGTGTCCGCGGAGGACGGGAAGCGGATGACCGAGCCGGAGCAGTTGCTGAGCGAGACGGTGCCGGCGAAGGTGACGGCCTGGAGCGTGGGGGCGGCGGCCTTCACGGCGGCGGTCGTGGTCGCGGTCGTGCCGGTGGTCGCCGTGGTGTCGGTGGTCGCGGTGGTGCCGGTGGTCGCCGTGGTGGCGGTGGTCGCCGTGGTGGCGGTGGTCGCCGTGGTGGCGGTGGTCGCCGTGGTGGCGGTGGTCGCCGTGGTGGCGGTCGCGGTGCCGGTCGCCGTCGCGGCGGCCGCGGGTGCCGCCATGCCCGCCCCGGTGATCACCAGGGCCGCGAGCACGGCGAGGAGAGGCTTCTTCATGTGGGGGTCCCCTCATCGGACGGAAGCGACCGGAGATCTTCCGGCCGCTCTCGTTCTTGTCATGCGCATTGTGAAGGGAGGAGGGGTTCCCCACAAGAAGCCCCTATCTGAACCCGCCGTTCCCCCGCCCGTGCCCCCGGCCGGAGTTGCCGGGCGCGGTGGAGACCGGACCGGAGACGGTCGTGGTGGGCGTGGCCGCCGCGGTGGGGCCGGTCGGGGCCGTACCGGAGCCCGCGCCCGCCGGAGCCGTGGCGGGGGCCGTGGCCGGGGCGGGCGCGGCGGCGGAGGCCGGGGCCGAGGCAGATGGGGTCGGCGCCGCGCCGGCCCGGGACGGCACGGCCGAGGCCGGGGCCGCCGACGACGGGTCCTCGGCGGACGGTGTGGTGTCCCCGGCGCTGGTCCCGGACCGGCCGTCCTTCTCCCGGGCCCCGCCGGACGAGGCACCCGAGAACGCGAACCCCGCGATCACCGCGGCGAGGGACACCGCCCCCATGGCACCCGCGGCCACCACGGCCTTGCGCGACCGGACCGCCCGCCGCTTCTTCCGCGCCCGCCGAACGGCGGCCCGCCCGGCACCGCCACCAGCGGTATCCGGTGCCACGACGACCGGCAAGGGCGCGGTGGCGTACGGCTCCCCGGGGCCATCGGGCGCACCGGCCGTCCCGGCGACACCACTGCCACCACCGCCGTCACCGGCACCAGCAGGACCCGCCGCACCCGGCACACCCGACACACCGGCCGCACCCGCCGCGCCCGACATCACGACCGGCAGTTCGGCCGTCTCGTCGTACGCGTTCTGCCAGCCGTGCGCGGCGGCCGGGTCGCGGTACTCGTCGTACGCGGGCTCCTCGGCCGCCCGCGGGAGGTAGACGTTCGGCGGCACCCCGGGGCCGCCCGACACGCCGGTGGCGGCGTCACTCGGGGCGGTCATGCCGTATCCCCCGTTCGCCGACGGGAAGTGGACTGCGGATGCCTGGACATGGCCGGAAATTGTAGAGAGGAGAGGGGCACCTGGGACAGCCACGGTGGACAACAGCCCAAAGCGGACGTCCCACGTGGCGGAAAACACGACCCGAGCCGCTTTACCGAGTCGTAAGCTCCCAGGCATGCAGGTGATCCAGTCGACCAAGCTCGCCAACGTCTGTTACGAGATCAGGGGCCCCGTGCTCGAGGAGGCGATGCGGCTCGAAGCGGCGGGTCACCGCATCCTCAAGCTCAACACCGGCAACCCGGCGGCGTTCGGCTTCGAGTGCCCCTCCGAGATCCTGGAGGACATCCTCCGCAATGTGTCGTCGGCGCACGGCTACGGCGACGCGAAGGGACTGCTGGCCGCCCGCCGAGCGGTGGTGATGCACAACCAGACCCTCGGCATCGAGACCGACGTGGAGCACGTCTTCATCGGCAACGGCGTGTCCGAGCTGATCGTGATGGCGATGCAGGCACTGCTGGACGACGGGGACGAGGTCCTCGTCCCGGCGCCGGACTACCCGCTGTGGACCGCGGCCGTCTCCCTCTCCGGCGGCACGGCGGTGCACTACCGCTGCGACGAGCAGTCCGACTGGATGCCCGACCTCGCCGACATCGAGCGGAAGGTCACCGACCGCACCAAGGCGATCGTCATCATCAACCCCAACAACCCCACCGGCGCGGTCTACGACCGGGCGCTGCTCACGGGGCTGACGGACATCGCGCGCCGCCACAACCTGCTGGTCTGCTCCGACGAGATCTACGACAAGATCCTCTACGACGACGCCGTGCACATCCCGACCGCGTCGGTCGCCCCCGACCTGCTCACCCTGACCTTCAACGGCATGTCGAAGGCGTACCGGGTGGCCGGGTACCGGGTGGGCTGGATGGCGATCTCCGGGCCGCGTTCGCACGCCGACTCCTACATCGAGGGTCTGACGATCCTGGCCAACATGCGGCTGTGCGCCAACATGCCGGGCCAGCACGGGGTGGTCGCCGCGCTCAGCGGCCGTCAGACCATCAACGACCTGGTGCTGCCGGGCGGCCGGCTGCGCGAGCAGCGGGACGTGGCGCACCGGCTGCTCACCGAGATCCCGGGCGTGACCTGCGTGAAGCCCAAGGGGGCGCTGTACCTGTTCCCGCGGCTCGATCCCAAGGTCTTCAAGATCAAGGACGACCGGCAGATGGTGCTGGACCTGCTGCGGCGCGAGAAGATCATGGTCGTGCACGGCACCGGCTTCAACTGGCCCGAGCCGGACCACTTCCGGGTGGTCACCCTGCCGACGGCCGGTGATCTGCGCGAAGCGGTGACCCGTATCGGTAACTTCCTGGACGGCTACGCCCAGCCCTGACATTCCGGCACCCCCCAACTTTAGACGAAATCTAAGCTAGGATGGCTTCTGCCACTGCTCAGGAGGCCATCCATGTACGAACCGATCCGCACCACGTCAGTCCACCGGTCGGTCCCCCGCGCGATGGCCGGCACCACCTCCGACGGCCCCCACCGGTCACGCGAGGAGGAGCTGGACATCCAGCTCGCGGGACATCTCGCGGCACTGCTGGCCGTCACGGACGAGCTGCGCGCACTGGCCCCGTCCGCCGACCTCGACACCGCCGCCGAACGGCTCGCCCGCCAGGTGACCCGGCTGCGCGGCGGCCGGCCCCCGGCCCGCACCGCCGCCCCGTCCGCCGGTGACCCGCACGCCGCCGGCGAACGCCCCGGCGGACGCGCCGACACCCGTGCCGACGCGCACCCCGACGCGCACCCCGGCACGCGTCCCGCCGCGCTGCACCGGCGCGCCCACACCCTGGCGGGCCGCGCCCTGGTCGTGGCCGCCTCCCGCGCGGACACCACGGCGGCCATCCTGGCCGCCGAGCGGATGGACGCGCACGCCGCCGCGCAGGAGCTCAGCGCGGCCTGACCCCGCAGGGGTCCCCCGATCGGCCCCGGTCCGCGTGCACCGCAGCGACGCGCGGACCGGGCGCCCTCACCCTCCCGGTACGGGGCCCGCCCCCGCAGGGACGGACCGGGCGGCACCCGCCCCCACGCGACAGACGGACCGAACGCCCCATTCCGGCGATCCCGTTGCACAACGGGTACGCCACGTCACCCCGTGTTCACCTGGACTCCGGCCGGACGTCGCCTTCGCCGAGCACGCTCCCGGTTGTGAGACGTATCGCAGGAATAGTCCTCGCGGTGCTGCTGATCGGCGGGGTGGTGGCAGCCGTCGTCGCGGGCCGGGACTCGGGGGACAAGGGCACGGCAACGAAGACCGTGCGCGGTGTGATCGGATCGGAGAAGGCGGAGTTCTTCGCCGACCCGGCTGTGGTGAAGGCCCTCGCCGCCAAGGGCTACACCGTGAGGACGGAGTCGTCCGGGTCGTGGGCCATGGAGGGCCTCGACCTCAAGGGCTACGACTTCGCCTTCCCCTCCAGCCAGTCGCCCGCCAACGAGCTGGCCGCCAAGTACCACGTACGGACGCCGCTGCCCCGGCCCTTCTACTCGCCGCTCGTGGTGGTCGCCCACCGCAGTGCCGCCGAGGTGCTCGCCGCCAACGGCCTGGCCACGCTGGACGTCAAGAGCCGCGGCACCCTGAAGATGGCCGCCTTCCTCGACGCGGCCCGGCACGACAGGACCTGGCAGCAGCTCAAGGGCACGGCAGGGCACGGTGAGTTGACCGGCACCCTCTTCATCTCCAGCACGGATCCGGAGAGTTCCAACTCCGGCGCGCTGTATCTTGCCGCCGCGTCCTACGTCGCCCTGGGCGGCCGGGTCGCCGCGAGCGAGACCGACGTGGACCGGACGGCACCGCTGCTGCACCAGCTGGTGAGCGTCCAGGGCGCCCAGCAGTCCAGCTCGGACGCGGCGTTCCGGGACTTCATCAGCGGCGCGGGCAATCCGCTGGTGCTGGTCTACGAGTCACAGGTGGCCGCCCTGCTCACCGAGCAGCACACCGCCGACGACCTCGTCGTGCTCTACCCGGACACCACCGTCAACAGCGACCACACCGTCGTCCCGCTCACCGGGAACGGCCGCGCGCTCGCCGATCTGCTCAGCGACGACCCGGTACTGCGCAAGCTCGCCGTCCGGCACGGCTTCCGCCCGCAGGGCGACACCGCCGAGTTCTCCTCGGCCACCGCGGACCTCGCCACCTATCTGAACCAGTCGTTCGCCGGTGTCCGGCAGGCGCCCGTGCCCACCTCCAAGGTGCTGCGCGAGATGGCGCGCCGGGCCCGCGGCTAAGGGGGACACCACAGATGAGCAGCAACAGCGGTGAGTTCACGCTCACCCCACCCGGCGACGATCTCACCCTCACCCCGCCCGAGCCGGTCGCGGCCGTGCCGCGCGAGAGGGCGGGCGGGCTGGTGCCCGTCGACGACGGCGTGCGCACCGACATGGCCCGCAAGGCCGGTTCCTACGTCGAGTCGCTCGCCGCCCTCGACGCCCGCTCCCCCGAGTTCGCCGGGAAGGTCGGTGAGATCACCGCGCTCGGCGCCGGTGAGATGCGCACCGCCACCACGCAGTCCAACCGGATGCTGGAACGCGCCGTGCGCAGCCTGCCGGACAAGGGCGGGGACGCCCAGTCGAAGGTCGCGGGCTCGCTCGTCGAACTCCGCCGTGTCGTCGAGGACCTCGACCCGCGTGACCTGCCCGCGGGCAAGGGCCGCAGGTTCCTCTCCCGGCTGCCCGGCGGCAACAGGCTGCGCGACCACGTCGCCAAGTACGCCTCCTCCCAGAACACCCTGAACCGGATCGTCGGCTCGCTGCGCGGCGGGCAGGACGAACTGCGCCGCGACAACGCCGCGTTGCAGACCGAGCGGGTGCGGCTGTGGGAGACCATGGGCAAGCTCCAGGAGTACGTGGTGCTCACCGAGGCACTCGACACGGCCGTCGAGGGGCACATCGCCGCCGCCGACCCCGAGCAGGCCGACTCGCTGCGCGCCGACGTGCTCTTCCCCGTCCGGCAGAAGCACCAGGACCTGCTCACCCAGCTCGCGGTGTGCGCGCAGGGCTACCTCGCGATGGACGTCGTCCGGCGCAACAACGACGAGCTGATCAAGGGTGTCGAACGGGCCGCCACGACCACCGTGTCGGCGCTGCGCATCTCCGTCATGCTGGCCTCCGCCCTGGAGAACCAGAAGAAGGTCGTCGAGCAGGTCGACGCGCTGCGCGGCACCACCGAGGACCTCATCCGGGGCAACGCCGAGATGCTCGCCACGCAGAGCGGCGAGATCCAGCGCATCGCCGCCGACCCGGCCGTCGGCGTGGAGACGCTGCGCTCGGCGTTCCAGCAGATCTACCGCACCCTCGACGCCATCGACACCTACAAGGTGCAGGCGACCGAGGCGATGGCGTCCACGGTGGTGTCCCTGACGTCCGAACTCCAGTCGGCGAGCGCCTACCTGGAGCGCAGCCGCTCCCAGGGCGCACTGGAGGGCGGCCTCACATGAACGTGGACATGAGCGCGAGCACGACCACCCGGGTGAGCACGGGCACCGTCGCGCGCAGACGCACCGGACGCCCCCTGACCGCCGCCCTCACGGCGCTCGCCCTGGCCACCGCCGCCCTCCTGAGCGGCTGCTCCTCCTCCCCTTCCCCCGACGGCAGGGCCGACGACGCCACCGCCCCCAGGCCCGGCACCCTCCGTGTCCTCGCCTCCAGCGAACTCAGCGACATGACGGCCGTGTTCGAGAAGGTCCGCAAGGACACCGGGATCACGATCCGGCCCACCTACATGGGCACCCTCGACGCCGTGGACCTCGTCGCCAAGGGCAGGGCGGACACCGCGTACGACGCGCTGTGGCTGTCGTCGGACGACTATCTGCGGCTGCGCCCGGAGGCGGCGAAGAAGGTGGTCTCCGAGACGCCGGTGATGTCCAGCCCGGTCGCCCTCGGCGTGAAGCCGGCCACCGTCGAGGCGCTCGGCTGGCAGCCGGACCAGGTCACCTGGTCGCAGGTCGCCACGGCGGTACGGGAGGGCCGGCTGACGTACGGCATGACCGACCCGGCACGCTCCAACTCGGGCTTCTCCACGCTGGTCTCGGTCGCCTCGGCGCTGTCCGGCGCGCAGTCCGCGCTCACCGACGCCGACGTCGCGAAGGCCACTGGGCAACTGAAGGAGTTCTTCAAGGGGCAGAAGCTGACCTCGGGTTCGTCGGGCTGGCTGGCCGCCGCCTACAAGCGGCGCGGCACCGTGGACGCGCTGCTCAACTACGAGTCCGTCCTCATGGGCATCGGCGGCCTCACCGTGATCCGCCCCCATGACGGTGTCGTCACCGCCGACTACCCGTTCTCCTCGCTCGCCGCGTCCGACGCCACCACGCGGGAGAACGTCCGCAAGGTGACCGACGATCTGCGCACCGCCGCCGTGCAGAAGCTGATCACCGACTCCACGCACCGCCGCCCGGTGGTCGCCTCCGTGCACCCCGGGGCGGGCCTGGGCACCGACCGGCGGCGCGAACTGCCGTTCCCCGGCACCCGTTCCGTCGCCGACGGGCTCCTCGACTCGTACGAGAACGAGCTGCGCCGTCCCTCCCGGACGGTGTACGTGCTCGACACCTCCGGCTCGATGGCGGGCGACCGGCTGGCCCGGCTGAAGAAGGCCCTCACCGGGCTCACCGGGGACTTCCGGGAGCGTGAGGAGGTCACGCTGATGCCGTTCGGGTCGGACGTGAAGAGCGTGCGCAGCCATGTCGTCGAACCGTCCGACCCGCAGCGGGGACTCGCCGCGATCCGCAAGGACACCGCGGGCCTGACGGCCGACGGCAACACGGCGATCTACACGTCGCTGGAGAAGGCGTACGACCATCTCGGCCTGGACGGCGACACGTTCACCTCGATCGTGCTGATGACGGACGGCGAGAACACGACCGGGGTGAAGGCGAAGGACTTCGACGCGTTCTACCGGCGGCTCGTCGGCACGCAGCGGGACACCCCCGTCTTCCCCATCGTCTTCGGCGACTCCGACCGTGCGGAACTCCAGCACATCGCGGATCTGACCGGCGGCCGTCTCTTCGACGCCCGGAACGGCTCCCTGGACGGCGCCTTCGAGGAGATCCGTGGCTACCAGTAGGGGCGCCGGCCGCGCGCTCGGCTGTCTCGAGTCCCGGAAGAACATCACGGGCAGCGCGTGCGGGCTGGTCGGCCTGGTGCTGACGTTCACCGGGGTGGCGGGGCCGTACTGGCCGGTCGTGGTCGTCGGTCTCTACGGCGCGGGCGCGCTGATCGCCCCGCCGGAGCGGCCCGCCCTGCCGGACTTCCCCGACCCGTCCGCGCAGCTCGACGAGGTGCGGCAGGACTTCGAGCGGCTGCGCGGCTATCTCGCCGAGGTCGGGCTGCCGCCCACGGCGGCGGAGCGGGCGGGGCGGCTGGAAGAGGTCCTCACCGCACTGCTCGACCCGGGCCGGGCGGCGGAGCTGCTCGCGCAGGACCCCGAGGGACTGCACGTGCTGGCGCGGGCCGTGCGGCAGGACATCCCGGAGGCGGTGGACGCCTACGCCCGTACCCGCTGGTGGACCCGGCTGACCCCGGGCCAGCGGCCGCCGGAGGAGCATCTGGAGCGCCAGCTGTCGCTGCTCGACGAGGAGGTACGGCGGCTGGCGGACACCCTGCGCGACGCGGAGGCCCGGCGGCAGGAGTCGCACACCCGCTATCTGGAGGACCGCTCGCAGTAGGACCCGCCGGAAGATCTGGACGGCCGCAGAAGCGCGACGGCGGGAGGAGCGGCACCGCCGGAAAGGCCGGACCGCCGCGCGCCCGGGGCCGCCGGGAAGGTGGCGAGGGCCTGCCGGGGCCTCCCCGCCGGGGCGGGATCGGGGACGCGGCGGCAGGCCCGGAACCCCGCACGCCGTTGTACGGGGTCTCGCCGGTTCATGGGGGGTGGGGGTCCGCGGCCGGCCGTGACGATCGCTGGTCAGGGCGGGCCGGCCGCGGAGTCGTGCGGAGCGGGCGGGTCTCAGCCCAGGCGTTCCACGAGCGCCCGGTACTGGTCCCACAGCTCCTTCGGGGTGTGCTCCCCGAAGGTGTTGAGGTGCTCGGGCACCAGGGACGCCTCCTCGCGCCAGACCTCCTTGTCGACGGTGAGCAGGAAGTCCAGGTCGCTCTCGGACAGGCCGAGCCCGTCGGTGTCGAGGGCGTTCCGGGTCGGGAGCACGCCGATCGGGGTCTCGACGCCCTCGGCGGTGCCGTCGAGGCGGCCGACGATCCACTTGAGGACGCGGCTGTTCTCACCGAAGCCCGGCCAGACGAACCTGCCCGCGTCGTCCTTGCGGAACCAGTTGACGTAGTAGATCTTCGGCAGCTTCTCCGGGTCCTTGCCCTTGGCCACGTCGATCCAGTGGGCCATGTAGTCGCCCATGTTGTAGCCGCAGAACGGCAGCATGGCGAACGGGTCGCGGCGCAGCTCACCGACCCTGCCCTCGGCGGCAGCGGTCTTCTCGGAGGCCACGTTGGCGCCGAGGAAGACGCCGTGCTCCCAGTCGAAGGACTCCGTGACCAGCGGTACCGCGCTGGCGCGGCGCCCGCCGAAGAGGATCGCGGAGATCGGCACGCCCCGCGGGTCCTCCCACTCGGGTGCGATGATCGGGCACTGCGCGGCGGGCACGGTGAAGCGGGCGTTGGGGTGGGCGGCCGGCGTACCGGACCGCGGGGTCCAGTCGTTGCCCTTCCAGTCCGTGAGGTGCGCGGGCGTCTCCTCGGTCATGCCCTCCCACCAGACGTCCTGGTCGTCGGTGAGGGCGACGTTGGTGAAGACGGCGTTGCCCCAGAGGGTCTTCATGGCGTTGGCGTTGGTGTGCTCGCCGGTGCCGGGGGCGACGCCGAAGAAGCCGGCCTCGGGGTTGATGGCGTAGAGGCGGCCGTCCTCGCCGAAACGCATCCACGCGATGTCGTCGCCGATGGTCTCCACCGTCCAGCCGGAGACGGTGGGTTCGAGCATGGCGAGGTTGGTCTTGCCGCAGGCGCTGGGGAAGGCGGCGGCGACGTAGCGTGAAGGTCCCTGCGGCGGGGTGAGTTTGAGGATCAGCATGTGCTCGGCCAGCCAGCCCTCGTCGCGGGCCATCACGGAGGCGATGCGCAGGGCGTAGCACTTCTTGCCGAGCAGCGCGTTGCCGCCGTAGCCGGAGCCGTAGGACCAGATCTCGCGGGACTCGGGGAAGTGCGAGATGTACTTGGTGCTGTTGCAGGGCCAGGGCACGTCGGCCTGGCCGGGCTCCAGCGGGGCGCCGAGGGTGTGGACGGCCTTCACGAAGAAGCCGTCGGTGCCGAGTTCGTCGAGGACTGCCTGGCCCATGCGGGTCATCACGCGCATGGAGACGGCGACGTAGGCGGAGTCGGTGATCTCCACACCGATCGCGGAGAGCTTCGAGCCGAGCGGGCCCATGCAGAACGGGACGACGTACATGGTGCGTCCGCGCATGGAGCCCCGGAATATGCCCTGTTCACCGGTGAAGGTCTCCCGCATCGTCGCGGGGTCGGTCCAGTGGTTGGTGGGACCGGCGTCCTTCTCCTGCTCGGAGCAGATGAAGGTACGGTCCTCGACCCGGGCGACGTCGCTGGGGTCGGAGGCGGCGTAGTAGGAGTTGGGCCGCTTGATCGGGTCGAGCTTCTTGAAGGTGCCCTGGGTGACGAGTTCCTCGCACAGGCGCTCGTACTCGGTCTCGGATCCGTCGCACCAGACCACGTTGTCCGGCTGCGTGATGTCCGCGATCTCGTCGACCCACGAGATCAGGTGCTGGTGCTGGGTGGGGACGACGGTGGGAGCCGCGTTGTCGCGCGCCACGATTGCTCCTAACTGAGGGATTTTTTGTTGGAGGCCCCGTGGGGGCTGCGACCCGGATGCACACAGGGGGCAACCGAAAGGTCCACTTCCCGGGATACACCCCGGGAGTGAGCCTCTGCGATGACCCAAACGGCACTCTCATGTCCGCACACCGAGTGCCGGACCGCTCATCCGGTGCCGACCGCACTCATTTGATCCTCCGATGCGAGTGCCCAGATGTCCAGTGGGCATCACAAGTGAGCGGAGTGAGGAAGACCACGGTTGAAGTGTGGCTTTACGCGCCCACAATGTTCGGCTGACGGTTCCTTTACGATGACCGTCCGTCACGACCGGCGAGGGGCCCCGCGCACAGCGCGCCGGCCCCGCGGGACATGAGACGATGGCCACTCTCCACCCCCGCCCGGGCCCCGCTCATCCGCAACTTACGGTTCCGTAGGTACGATGCCGGACATGACTGCGTCCGTCCCCGACGCGCCTCTGGACACCGCCGCCGACGGCGGCCGCGGATCCGTGGCGCTCTCCTTGCCGCATCCGATCAAGCCGAAGCTGCGCGGCTGGCTGCATCTGGGCATGTTTCCGGCCGTTCTCATCGCCGGCCTGGTGCTCACCGCCCTCGCCGACTCCACCCGGGGCCGTATCGCCTGCGGGATCTACGTCCTGACGGCCTGCCTGCTGTTCGGCGTCAGCGCCCTGTACCACCGGGGCGACTGGAGTCCGCGCATGGACGGCATCCTGCGACGGCTGGATCACGCCAATATCTTCCTGATCATCGCCGGCACCTACACCCCGCTGACCATGCTGCTGCTGCCCGGCGCCAAGGCCCAGTGGCTGCTGTGGGGCATCTGGGCGGCGGCCGGGGCCGGTATCGCCTTCCGGGTGTTCTGGGTGGGCGCGCCCCGCTGGCTCTACACCCCGTGCTACATCGCGATGGGCTGGGCGGCGGTCTTCTTCCTGCCCGACTTCATGCGCGCCGGCGGCATCGCGGTCCTGGTCCTGGTGATCACCGGCGGCGTCCTCTACAGCGCGGGCGGCGTGATCTACGGCATCAAGCGCCCCAACCCGTCACCGCGCTGGTTCGGCTTCCACGAGGTCTTCCACTCGCTGACCCTGGCGGCGTTCATCGTGCACTACGTCGGTATATCGCTGGTGGCGTACCGGCACGGGTAGTCCCGCACCGCACCACCCCGCACCACCCAAGGCCACGGCTCACCAGCCGTGGCCTTTTCTGCTGCCCGGATTCCCGCTGCCCGGATTCCCGCTGCCCGGATTCCAGCTGCCCGGATTCCAGCTGCCCGGAGAGCACAGATTGACATCGACCATCTTTTGAGAGCTACTCTCATTTCATGGAAACTGTCACTCCCGCCGGGGCCCCGGCCCCCGCCCCCGACCCGCGCCGCTGGTGGGCCCTCGCCGCCCTGGTCGCGAGCATGCTGGTGCTCGGCTTCGACATGACGATCCTCAACGTGGCCCTGCCGACCATGGCGGAGCAGCTCGGCGCGACCACGGGTGAGCAGCAGTGGATGGCGGACGCCTACGTCGTCGTCTTCGCCGCGCTGATGCTCCCGGCCGGACTGCTCGGCGACCGGTTCGGGCGCCGCCGCATGCTGATCGCCGGGCTCGGCGTGTTCCTCGCCGGTTCCCTGGCCGGCGCGCTGGCCGGCGACGTGCGCTGGGTGATCGCCGCCCGCGCGGTGATGGGCGTCGGCGGGGCGCTGGTGATGCCGCTGGCGTTGTCCGTGCTGCCCACCCTGTTCGGGGCCGGCGAACGCTCCAAGGCCGTCGGGATCATCTCCGCCGCCTCCGCGCTCGGCATGCCGCTCGGTCCGATCCTCGGCGGCTGGCTGCTCGACCACTTCTGGTGGGGCTCGGTCTTCCTGATCAACGTCCCGATGGTCGCCCTCGGCATCGGCGCCTGCCTCCTCCTGCTCCCCGAGACCCGCGACCCCGCCTCCCCCAGGGTCGACGTGCTGTCCACCGCGCTCACCGCGAGCGGCCTGGGCATCCTGATCTACGCGATCATCGAGGCGCCCGACCGCGGCTGGGGCGACCCGCTGGTGCTGGGCATGCTCGCCGCGTCCGTCGTCCTGATCGGCACGCTGGTCCTGCGCGAGCGCCGGGCCGACCGCCCCATGCTGGACATGTCCCTGCTCACCCACCGGGGTTTCCTGCTCAACAGCGTCGCCGCGACCCTGATCAGCTTCGTCCTGTCCGGCCTGCTGTTCGTGCTGCCGCCCTACCTCCAGGCGGTCCTCGGCCACGACGCGTTCGGCACCGGTGTGCGGCTGCTGCCCATGATGGGCGGACTGCTCGTCGCCGCGCGCGGCGCGCAGCCGGTCGTGGCCCGCTTCGGCTCCCGCGCCGTGATCAGCGCGGGTCTCGCGGTGCTGGCCTTCGCCGCGATCCTCGGCAGCCGTACGACCGTGGACTCCGGGTACGGCTTCACCGCGCTGTGGCTGTCGGTCACCGGGATCGGCTTCGGCTTCGCCATGATCCCGGCCATGGACGGCGCCCTCGCCGCGCTGCCCGTGGACCGGGCGGGCAGCGGTTCCGGGCTGCTGAGCACGCTGCGCCAGGTCGGCGGCGCCATCGGCATCGCCCTGCTCGGCAGCCTGCTGTCCGGTGCCTACCGCGACCGGCTCGACGTCACCGGGCTGCCCGGGAAGCTCGCGGACACCGCGGGCGACTCCGTGGTCGCCGCCCACCTCGTCGCCGGGAGGACCGGCTCCGCGCGTCTCGCGGCCTCCGCGAACGGCGCCTACGTCCACGGCATGGGCGTGACCCTGCTGGTCTGCGGGATCGCGGCCCTGCTCGCCGCGCTGCTGGCGGGGCTGTTCATGCCCGGCGCGCCGGACGCGGCGGACGCGCCGGACGCACCGGCCCCGACGGAGCGCGCCGGAAACCCGGCGCAGGCCCCCGGCGGCCCCTCGGCCGTGGCCTCCCCGGTGGCCGATGCCGGAGAATGACCGGCATGACGGCCGCACGCTCCCCGCTCGCCCCCTCCGACCGCCCGCGCCTGAGCCTGCGCGAGCGGAAGAAGATCAAGACGCGTGAGGGGATCCGCGCCGCGATGTACGCCCTGGCCGAGGAGCAGGGCTACGACGCGACGACGGTCGAGCAGATCGCCGAGCGGGCGGAGGTGTCGCCGTCGACCGTCTTCCGTTACTTCCCCACCAAGGAGGACATCGTCCTCACGGACGAGTTCGACCCGATCATGGCGGAGGAGCTGCGCCACCGGCCCTCCGGCGAGCCATGGATGGACTCCGTCCGGCACATCATGCGCCGGGCGCTGCGGCTCACCGAGCTGGAGGACCCGGCGGTCCTCAAGATGCGGGCCCGGCTGATGGTCGAGGTCCCGGCGGTGCGCTCCCGGATGATGGAGACCATGTCGGTCACCGGCCGCATGCTGTGCCAGGCCGTCGCCGAGCGCACCGGCCTGGACCCGGAGTCCCTGGAGGTGCGGGTCTTCGCGATGTCCCTGGTCGGCGGGCTGATGGAGGTCACCCTCTACTGGGCCGAGCACGACCACGCGGACGATCTGCCGGACCTGATCGAGCGCGCCCTGGACGTGATCGAGAAGGGCCTCCCGGCGGAAAACGGCTGAGGGCCGGCCACGGCTCCGTGACATGCTGGCCCGGTGAACGCACGTCCCGAGATCCACGTCGAATTCGCCCCGGCCCTGCACGTCTTCGTCTCCGCCGCCCGGCGCCGCGGGCCGAGCGCGGTCGCCGTGGACGGCGTGTCGACCCTCGGCCATCTCGTCGAGTCCCTGGGCGTCCCGCTGACCGAGGCGGGCACCCTGGTCGCCGACGGCCGTGAGGTGCCGGTGTCCCTCATCCCGGAGCCGGGCACGCTGGTTCGGGTGCGGGAGGTCGAGCGGCCCCAGCGGGTGCCCGGCGCGCCGCTGCGTTTCCTCCTCGACGTCCATCTCGGCACCCTCGCCCGGCGGTTGCGGCTGCTGGGCGTGGACGCCGCCTACAAGTCCACCGACATCGGCGACCCCGCCCTCGCCGCCCGCTCGGCGGCCGAGCGGCGCGTGATGCTCAGCCGCGACCGGGGGCTGCTGCGCCGCCGCGAGCTGTGGGCCGGAGCCTTCGTCTACAGCACCCGACCTGACGACCAACTCCGCGACGTGCTCGAGCGGTTCGCCCCCGAGCTGCGCCCCTGGACACGGTGCACCGCCTGCAACGGGCTGCTCACCGCGGCCGGCAAGGAGCAGGTCGCGCACCGGCTGGAGGACGGCACCCGGCGGACGTACGACGTGTTCGCCGAGTGCGGCGACTGCGGGCGGGTGTACTGGAAGGGCGCGCACCACGACCAGCTGGAGGCCATCGTGGCGCGCGCCCTCACCGAGTTCGCCGAGCGGTGATCAGCTCTTCCGCAGGTCGCTCCGTCCGCAGGCGATGCCGTCCCCGTTGCGGTCCAGGCCGAGCGGGTCGTCCTTGCCGTTGACCTTGAGGCGGCCGTAGTCGTTCTTCTTCAGCCAGGCGCAGCGGGCCGGGGTCGTCTTCCCGACCTGCGGCGGGAAGGCGGTCGGCACGCAGACGTTGACCGAGCCGTAGTGGCGGTCGCAGCCGGAGATGTACGTACTGACCTTCTGCGAGGACTTCTTCTTCCCCGCCTTGGCGATCTTGCCCTTCAGCCGGTCGGCGAAGGCATGGTGATGCGGGTCGGCCGTGGTGGTGCCGGTCCCGGTGCCCGCCGTGGACCCGTGCAGATGGACCCACTTCGCCACCGAGGGCACACCGTTGGCGTCGACCGCGAAGAGCATGTACCAGCCGGGCGGGGCCAGGTCCGGGTTGCTCGTCACGTTGAGGTCGACGTTGTTGCCGTCCACCGACAGCGGCAGGTCGACGTAGCGCTGATTCGGGTCGGAGGAGTGGGTGACCGCCGCCGGACGGATCAGCTCCGCCTTGGCGATCGGCCGGTCCACCGTGATGCGCTGCGTGGTGCCGTACGTCCACTCGGTGTCGATGAGCGACGTGATCGACGGGCGGGTGCCCTTGAAGAGGTAGGGCGGGGAGTAGATCGACACGTTGTGGTTCCAGGTGCCGTTGCCCGGGTTGTCGCCGGTGGCCATGACGCGGCCGTCGGGCAGCAGGAACGCCGAGGAGTGGTAGCCGCGGGCCTGGGGGTCGGCGGTCACCGGGTCGAAGGTGCTGGTGTTCGGGTCGTAGATCGACGACTCCCGGACCGGGTCGGCACGGTTGTGGAGTGCGCCGCCGGTCTCCAGGACCTTGCCGTCGGGCAGCAGTACCGCCGAGACGTACATCTTGCCCTGGTTGCCGGTCTCGGGCTGCGGCCCGTTGCCCAGGTCCACGGTGCCCTGCGGCAGCGGCGGACCCGCGGTGTGGACGGGGTTGGGGGCCTTGAGGTCGATGAGGTCGGTGAGGCGGTTGGCGTCGGGGTTGGAGTCGATGTTGCCGCCGCCGAGGGTGAGGACCCTCTGGTCCTGCGCCGGGGGCAGCAGCACGCTCGCCGACTGGTCCCGCTCGTCCTTGTTCTGCAGGCCCGAGACCGAGGTGACGGTGTTGGCGTGGTAGTCGTAGACGGCGCTGCCGGTGCCGGGGATGTTGTTGCCGAAGACGTGGCTGCCGGAGTAGAAGAGGCGGCCGTCCTGCATGAGGATCATCGACGGGTACAGGCCCCAGTAGGACCAGGTCTGGTTGACCTCACCGAGCGACAGCCACCGCTGCTGGGCGTCCGACCAGTACTCGGTGGTCACCGAGCCGGTGGAGTCCTCGCGCAGACCGCCGAAGGAGATCACGTCACCGTTGCCGAGCTCGGTGGCGGAGGGGTACCAGTGGCCGTCGTTGAGGTCGTTGGTCCTGCTGTAGGTCTCGGTCTTCGGGTCGAAGACGTACGAGTCCTTGAAGCCCTCGTAGCCGTGCCCGCCGGCCACCGGGTAGGCCTTGTTGCCGCTCATCACCAGCACTCGGCCGTCCTGCAACTGGACGTGCCCGGCGCAGAACATGTCCTTCGGGGTGGGGATCACCTTGTAGGTGCCGTTCGCCGGGTCGTAGACCGCGGAGGTGAACGTGCCCGCGTTGAAGTTCTCCTCGCTGTTGCCGGATCCGGCGATCAGCAGCACCTTGCCGTTGTTGAGGACGACGGAGTGCATGGAGCGCACCGGGTTCTGGGTGGGCAGCACCGACCAGCTGCCGTTCGCGCACTGGTCGGTGGTGCCGGAGCAGCCCGCGGGCGGGACCGTGTCGGCGACCTGGTCCATGGTGTAGTCGTCGGTGGTCGCCGAGCCGGTGCCGTAGACCGAGACGCCCCAGGTGATCCGGTCGGTGCCGGCCGGGACGGCGGGGGTGCGGACGCCGGCCTGGGCCCAGCCGGCGCTCAGGTCGAGGGTCTTGAGGTCGGTCCAGTACTGCCAGCCCGCCGTGGTGTCGTGCCGGAAGAGGGTGATCGCCGCGTCGGGGGTGGTGGTCTTGTACCAGAGCCCGAGGTCGTACTGCCTGCCCGGCGTCACCACCGGCGCGCAGGACGTCGACTCGGTGATCAGGGCCTTGCGGTCGCCGTCGACGCGGCGGGTCAGCGTGACCTTCATGGCCTTGCCGCCGCTGTGCGCGTCGCTCGTCGTCCCGAAGGTGTAGTCGTTGTCGCCCCAGCCGGACTTCTCCCAGCAGTACGGCATCCCGTCGGTGCCGTCCGTCTCGAAACCCGCGTTGGTGATCAGGTTGGCGGCCTGGGCGGGCTGCGGCGCGGTCAGCAGCAGCCCGGCGGTCAGGGCGCCCACTCCGGCCAGGGCGGTTCTCCTCCGCCGCCTGGTCGTCCGGTGCTTGTCGGTCATACGGCTCTCCTTGCGAGGACGGTGCGGTCGGTGCTCATCACGAGGTCTCCCGAGCGGCAGGCCCGGTGCTCATCGCGCGGTCTCCGGAGCGGTGCGGTCGGCGGCCGTGCCGCGGCGCGGGAGGTAGACCAGGGCCTCCGTGCCGACGAAACGCACGACGAACGTCGTCACCAGCGCGAGCGCGGTGGCGGGCAGCACAGCCATGCCGAACCGGTCCACCAGCACCGCGATCAGCGGGATCCTCAGGACCAGGTCGGCGTTGGCCAGCAGCGCGAACCGGCCGGCCCGGTCCCACCAGCGGCGGTGCGCGCGCCGCTCACGGAACAGCAGCTGCTCGACGAGCAGGAAGTTCCAGGCCACGCCCAGCTGGTTGGCGAGGATCTCGGCGGGGACGTAGTGCAGCCCGAGTCCGGTCAGCGCCGCGAGGCCCGCCAGGTTGGGCACGAAGCCGCTGGCGCCGATCAGGCCGAACACGGCCATCCGGGCCGCCGGAGTGGCGGTGCGCAGGCCGACGAGATGCCGCAGGAAGCGGAAGCCTTCCTTCGCGGTCGACTTGGACTCCCCGGCGAAGCGGTCCTGGAAGACGAACGGCACCTCCGCGACCGTGCGGGGGCGGCTGCGCACGGCCAGTTCGAGGAGGATCTTGTAGCCGAGGGGCTTGAGCACCTCGGCGGTGACGGCGCTGCGGCGGATGGCGAAGAAGCCGCTCATCGGGTCGCTGATGCCGCGCAGCCTGCGCGGGAAGAGGGCCTTCGCGAGCCAGGTCGCGCCCCGCGACACGGCGATGCGGTAGCCGCCGGCGAGTCCGGCGCGGCTGCCGCCCTCGGTGTACCGGGAGGCGACCACCAGTCCGGCGTTCGTCCGTTCCCCCGTCGCGACCAGCTCCGGCACCAGGGAGGGCGGGTGCTGGCAGTCGCCGTCCATGACGACGATCCACTCCGAGGCGGCCGCCCGCAGCCCCTCGACCACGGCCCCGCCGAGCCCGCCCACGGGCTGCTCACGGTGCAGCACGGTCACCGGGAAGGGGCAGTCCTGCGCCGCGGCGCGGATGACGTCCGGGGTGTCGTCGGTGGAGTCGTCCACGAAGACCACCTCGCAGGGCAGCCGGGACGGCACCGACTCGGTGATCCGGTGCAGCAACTGCCGCACGTTCGCGGACTCGTTGAACGTCGGTACGACGAGGGTGACGGCGCCGGGCTCGGCGACCTCCGCCGCCCGGACGGCCGGATCGCCCAGTTCCCCGGGGACGGTGTGCTCGTAGGTCATCGGGTGCCTCCGGCTGCTGCGGTCTGCTGGATCCGGCGGATCTCGATACGGTCGGCCCCGGTGCCGAACGTGGCGACGGGAACGGAGTGCCGGACGGCGGCCCTCACGGTGGGCAGGTCGCGCGCGTCGCGCCGTACCGTCGGGGACGCGACGACGTAGTCGAGGTCGCGCCAGCCGTGCGGCATGGTTTTGGTGACGGCGGGGTCGAGGTCGGCCTTGTAGAACCAGATGACACCGAGGCCGGGCCGGTACCCGGCGTGCACCAGGTCCAGCCACAGGGCGTCGTCGACCAGGACGCGGGTGTCCCGCGGGTCGTCGACCCGGGTGCTGAGCCAGGCGGAGGCCGCCCGGTAGGGGGCGTTGGCGTCGGCGGTCATCGCGGTGCGGTCGCCGTCGTACCAGCGCGGGACCACGTAGGAGCCGGCGGCGAGGACGAGGACGGCGGCGAGCGCGTACCGGCCGCCGGTGACGTACCGGTGCTCGCTCTCCCGGCGCCGGCGGCGCAGCACCGCGTGCGCCACGGAGGCGGCGGCTCCGGCGAGGACCAGGGCGAGGAACGGCAGGGCCTGGATGATGTACATCGCGGGCAGATAGCCGCTCGGCCTGAGCGCGACCAGCGACAGGATCGCCACGACGAGCGCGGGACCGGCCAGCGCGCGGGCGGTGACCGACCAGCGCCAGGTGACGACGAGCAGCAGGGCGCCCGCGAGACCGCCGAGCGGCAGCACCCGGTCGTAGTACAGCCACGAGTGCAGCACGCCCCACGAGCCGGAACCCGGGTCGAGGACGAACCCGGAGCCGGGCCGGGACATCTGGTAGACGATGCCGTCCCACAGCGACACGTGCCCGCTGCCCGGGAACAGCTCGCCCTTGAGCAGCGCGAACAGCGGGTAGGAGAAGCCGATCAGCACACAGGCGGTGATCGCGCCGGTGAGGGCGAACTTGCGGGTGTCGCGGTGCCCGTGCCGCCACAGGGTGACGACCAGGGCGGGCAGCACGACGAGCATCGTCTCCTTGGTGAGCACGCCCGCCGCCGCCGCGAGGCCCGCGCCGAAGTGGTGCCAGAGGTGGCGGCTGGGCGAGGCGGCCAGCGTGAACGCGAGGAGCACCCACAGCACGGCGATGTTGTCGAGGAAGATCTCGCGCTGCAGCACGACGGCCAGCGGTGACAGCCCGAACAGCGCCATGCCGAGCGCGGCGGCCCAGCGGGGCAGCGCCAGCCGGCGGCCGAGGACGTAGACGAGGACCGCGCTGACCGCAGCGACCAGCAGCATCACGGCCCGCATGGTGCCGACGGTCATCGAGCCGGGGCTGACCAGGGACGGTACCCAGGTCAGCAGGGCTATCTGGAGCCAGCCGAGCGGCGGGTGGTCGTACCAGTAGGTGTAGTGGGCGAGGCCCCGGCCCTCCTGGACCGCCCACGCCTGGGCGAGATAGGTGCCCTCGTCGTCGCTGAGGGTCGGGTAGTCGGCGATGTTCCAGCCCTGCACCAGCAGGATCGCGATCAGCAGCGCCCCGCACAGCAGCAGGTCGGCACGGGAGGTGTGGAGCCGGCCCGGCAGCTCCGTCCGGCCGGCCGGAGGGCCGTCGGGCACAGGTGTGCGCTGCGCGGGGACCTTCGGAGTGGTCACCGCGGGGAGGGTGGAGGTCACGCGGGAACGTCCTCTCGGATCGCTTCGGTGGCGGAGAGATGCGCGCCGACGTGGGAGGTCAGCTCCCAGTCGTTGCGGCCCCGCTGCTCGCGCCACACCGCGCGCATCGCGGCACCGGCGAGGAGGACCTGGTAGAAGGGGCCGCCCACGATGAGCTTGGCGTAGTGGACGAACCGGACGCGGAGCCCGTACTGCCTGCCGAAGTCGTGCAGTCCGACGATCTCGAAGACGAAGGTGACCGCGGCGGTGACGAGCGGCAGGAAGGTGAGGAAGGCGATCCCCACGGGCACGTCGAGGAACAGGGCGACCGCCGCGTTGAGCGGGATGACGACCCCGGAGAACGCCTGGAGGAACGGGGTCATCAGGGTGTAGCGGGCGAGGAGCCGCTGGCCGAAGCCGGGCAGCTGCTTCCAGTCCTTCTTCCGGTAGACCTGAAGGAAGCCCTGGTTCCAGCGGGTGCGCTGCTTCAGCAGGGACATCAGCGAGCCCGGGGTCTCCTCCCGGGTCACCATGTCGGAGTCGTAGGCGACGACGACCTTCTTGCCGGTGCTGGACAGCCGTACGCCCAGATCGCAGTCCTCGGCGAGACAGTCGGGGTCCCAGCCGTCGGCTTCCCGCAGCACGTCCGTGCGGACGAACACGGTGTTGCCGCCGAGCGGGATGAACCCCTTCTGCGCGTGCAGATGCAGACGGGAGCGGAACCAGAAGAAGTACTCCAGGCAGTTGCGCAGGCTGTACCAGCTGGAGTGGAAGTTGATGAGCTGCACCCCGCCCTGCACGACGTCCGCTCCGGTGGTGCGGAACGCGTGGTCGACGTGGGCGAGCAGCTCCGGGTGGACCTGGTCCTCGGCGTCGAAGACCCCGACGACCTGGCCGCGGCAGTGCGGCAGGGCCGTGTTCATGGCCTTCGGCTTGTTCTTCTTCTCATGGGTGTCGACGACGACGCGGACCCGTGCGTCACGCTCGGCGGCGTGCTCGGCGACCGCGGCGGTCTCCGGGTCGTCGTGGCCGACGATGACGATGATCTCGAAGTCGGTGTGCGTGGACTCCAGCAGGCGCTGGACGGTGTGGTCCAGTACGGCTTGCTCGTGCCGGGCGGGTAACAGCAGGGAGAAGGAGACGTGTTCGTCCCCGTCCGGTCTGCTGAACCGGGTGGAGGCCAGCACTTCGGGCGTACGCCACGCGTGCATCTGCCACCACAGGGTGAAGGCCGCCATCCAGAAAAGGGCAAGCGAAACCACAGCGATGAAGACAGACGTCAGCAAACAGATCCCCCCAGATCCGTGAATCCCCCGGACACGACGGACAGGGCAGGCGTCGTGTCAGAGAAAGAGACTATGAGGGAACTGTGAAGTGCGCAGCCGTTTTAGATGAAGAGCGTGTTTCGCCACAATGGAACATGCGATCGACGTATGTGAGTACTCGTCACCTATGCCCGGTTGAGCATATGCCAGGTGAATTGCCTTGTGTGGGGCGTGAGTTGCCATCAGCCTCCGAGCCTGGTCCGGAGGGTCTCCGGGTCGGTCACCGGTGCGTCACAGGTGAAGTGGCGGCACACGTAAGCGGCCGGCGCACCGCCGACGAGGGGACGGTCGGCGAGCAGCGGGAACCCGTCGCCGTCCGGTGTGCCGACGGCGACGACGGCGCCGGGCGCGGGGGCCAGAAGTGCCGTACGGTGCAGGGCCTTTGTGGCCGCGTCGTCCAGGGAGGGCCCCACCACGGCGACTTCGCGCGGCCCGTCGAGCAGCGCCTCCGCGACGGCGAGCCCCCACCCGATGAACCGGGGCACCCGGGGGCCCAGCGCCGCGACCACGCCCGACGCCCGCTCGGCGGCGGTGCGATGGCGCTCGGAGCCGGTGTGGGCGGCATAGCCGAGCAGGGCACCGGCGGCCGCGGTCCAGCCGGAGGGAACGGCGTTGTCGGTGGGGTCCTGCGGGCGCCGGATCAGCCGTTCGGCGTCGGCCGCGGTGTCGTGGAAGGCTCCTGACGTGCCGTCGGCGAACCGCGTGAGCACCTGGTCGAGCAGCAGCCCGGCGAACTCCAGCCAGACCCCCTCGCCGGTCACGGACGCCAGCGCGAGGAAGCCCTCCGCCACATCGGCGTAGTCCTCCAGCACCCCGGCGTTCGCCCCGGCCCGGCCGTCCTTGCTGGTACGGGCCAGCCGCGCCCGGTCGTCGAGATGCAGCCGTACGAGGAGATCGGCGGCGCCGGTGGCGGCGTCGACGAGATCGGGGCGGTCGAAGCAGGCGCCGGTCTCGGCGAGCGCGGCGATCGCGAGCCCGTTCCAGGCGGCGACGACCTTGTCGTCCCGGCCGGGGGCAGGACGCCGCCGGCGCGCGTCCAGGAGCAGCCCCCGGACCCGCTCGACGGTCTCGGCGTCGAACATCTCCGCTTCCTGCTGCGGCAGTTGCAGCACGGACGCGCCTTCCTCGAAGGTCCCCTCCTCGGTCACCCCGAAGTACCGTGCGGCGAGGGCCCCGTCGGCCTCCCCCAGCACCTCGCGCAGCTGCCCCGGCGTCCAGACGTAGTACGCGCCCTCGACGTGCCGTCCCGTCCCGTCGTCGCTGTCGGCGTCCAGCGCGGAGGCGAACCCGCCCTCGGGCGTGCGCAGTTCACGCACCATGAAGTCGGCCGTCTCCAGCGCCACCCGGCGCGCGAGTTCCGACCCCGTGGCCCGCCACAGGTGGGTGTACACCCGGCACAGCAGCGCGTTGTCGTAGAGCATCTTCTCGAAGTGCGGCACGACGAAACGGCGGTCCACGGAGTAGCGGGCGAAACCGCCGCCGAGCTGGTCGTAGAGCCCGCCGCGGGCCATGCGCCCACAGGTGTCGGCGGCCATCTGGAGGGCGCCCTCGGACCCGGTGCGGGCATGGTGGCGGAGCAGGAACTCGAGCACCATGGACGGCGGGAACTTCGGCGCCCCGCCGAACCCGCCGTACTGCGTGTCATACTCCCGGGTGAGCCCGAGCAGCGCCTGCGCCGTCTCCGGCTCGCCCGGGACCCCGGCGCCGCCGCCGTAGTCGATCTCCCGCTGGGCGAGATCCCGCACGATCTTCCGCGCGACCTCGGCGACCTCGTCCCGCCGCTCGCCCCAGGCCTGCCGCACACCTTCCAGCACCTGCCGGAACGAGGGCATGCCGTGGCGCGGGGCGGGCGGGAAGTAGGTGCCGAAGTAGAAGGGCTCGGCGTCGGGCGTGAGGAACACCGTCATGGGCCAGCCGCCCTGCCCGGTGGCTGCCTGCACGGCCTCCATGTAGACGGCGTCCACGTCGGGACGCTCCTCACGGTCGACCTTGACACTGACGAAGTGCTCGTTGAGGAACGCGGCGGTGCCGTCGTCCTCGAAGGACTCGTGCGCCATCACATGGCACCAGTGGCAACTCGAGTAACCGACGCTGAGCAACACCGGCACCCCACGCTGCCGGGCCTCCTCGAACGCCTCCTTCGACCAGGGCCACCAGTCCACGGGGTTGTCGGCATGCTGAAGCAGATAGGGGGACGTCTCATCGGCGAGGCGGTTAGGCATGGGTCCATCCTGCCCCAGCA
This sequence comes from Streptomyces sp. NPDC047000, assembly GCF_040644295.1. Classification (NCBI taxonomy): domain Bacteria; kingdom Bacillati; phylum Actinomycetota; class Actinomycetes; order Kitasatosporales; family Streptomycetaceae; genus Streptomyces; species Streptomyces sp. NPDC047000. Next base: position 402,606 of record NZ_JBEYWE010000002.1, on the reverse strand, counting down.
CTCCGGAAACGGCGGCGGGAGCCGGGATCCGCGTGCCGACCGCGGGCCGGCTCCCGCAACGCCGAACGCAGCCGTATCCGGGTACCGGGACAGATGCCTAGTGCTGCGGCAGGCAGACTTTGCCTGCCGCGGTACTAGGCCGGGCTGTGCGCACGCGTGCGGTCGGACCATTTCACGACGAGCGGTACGACCTGGCCGACGACGAGGAAGAGAACTCCGATGACGAGCCAGCCCGGCTCGCCCCAGCCGAGGCAGACCACGCCGAGCAGCGGCGGGCCGATCGCGTTGGACAGGCCCTGCCCGATGGCGAACAGACCCGAGTACTGGCCCTGTGCGTGCTCCGGGGCGAGGCCGAAGGACAGCTCGAACGAGGCTGCGGCGTGCCACAGTTCGCCCATGGTGTGGACGACCACGCCGAGCACGACGACGAGCACGGCGATCCATCCGGGCGCGCCGCCCGCCACCGCGATGAGGGCTGTGGCAAGGAGGAACGCGACCCCCGCACGGCGTGCCGACCGGCCGGCCGCCGCGTTGTTGTCGACGCCGCGGCTGAACCGCACCTGCAGGAAGACCACGAGGGCGGTGTTGATCGCCATGCTCGCGCCGACGAACCACCGCGGCGCGTCGGTGTGCCCGATGATCCACAGCGGCAGGGCGAACACCAGCACCTGGTTCTCGATGGTCATGATGCCGTCCAGGGCGGTGAGCGCCACGTACGGCCTGTCTTTCAGGGCCGGCCAGCGGCTGCCCTCCGCCGGGGCGGCCACCAGCGGCACGGACGGAATACGGGAGGCGACGACCGCGGAGAGGAGGAACAGGACGGCGGTGCCGAGGATGAGGCTCACGTACGCGGTCCTGGTGTCCAACTGGACGACGACACCGGCCGCCAGGGCTCCGCAGCCGACGGCGATGTTGTTGAGGGCGCGCAGGTAGGAGCGGAAGCGGGTCGGGTTCGGGGCACCCAGGGCACGGGTCAGCGGGCCGCGGGCGGCGGTGCCCGCCGAGACGGCGAGCTCGGCCACGCACAGGAACGCGATCAGCGAGGGGAAGGAGTGCACGAACACCAGCCCCGCCACGGAGAGGGCCTGCACGACGACCGCGAGCCGGAAGACCTCGCGCGGGCCGCGCCGGTCCGCCAGACGGCCCACGGGAATGCCGGCGGCGAGTCCGATCAGGGCTGCGGCGCCCAGGGCGAATCCGACCTGGGCGACCGGGAGGCCCACGGAGCGGGTGAAGAACAACGCGGCCCCGGAGACGAAGAGGCCCTTGCCGATCTGATTGACGAAGGTCGCGGCGGCGAAGGCGCGTTTGGGTCTCGTCTCGGGTATGAGACCGCGGGCCACCAGCCAGGCCGATAAACCGCGTCCGGTGTCCTCCCCGGCCATCGGCTCTACCCCTTCGCTTGGCTGGCGCTCACTGGTGGTGTCCAACTGGCTGTCCCTCCGGCTGCGTGACGGCTGTGCTCGGGTGTTCTCATGCGTCGAGGCCCCCGTGCCTGATGGGCTGGGCGGTGAGCACGGTCCGCCGTCCCCGTCGGTCCCCTCTCCGACGATCACCTACCGCGACCGGGAAGGGCCGCCGGTCACAGCACAGGGCGTCAAGCGGTCTTGTGGCGGGCGCCGCCCTCGACGTGGATCGTCTCGCCGGAGACGAAGCCCGCGCGCAGGAGCCACATCACCGTGTCGACGACGTCGTCGGTCTCACCGTGGCGTCCGACGAGGGTCCCGGCCGCGCTCTTGTCCAGCAGGGCCGTCTTCCTGTCACCGAGGCGGTCCCATGCGCCCGAGTCCACGACGCCGGGCGAGACGGCGTTGACCCGTACCGGCGCCAGATCCGCCGCGAGGTGGCGCGCGAGGTACTCGAGCGCACCGTTCGTGACCCCCTTGACGAGTGATCCCGGCCCGGGGCGCCAGCCGACCACACCGGAGAACAGCACCATCGACCCGGTCGGCCGCAGTACCGGCGCGAAGTGTTTGGCCACCAGCATCGGGCCGACCACCTTCGCCGTGAACGCGGCCAGCAGCCTGTCGCGATCCAGCTCGGCCGCCCGAACGTCGTGCGGCGCCGAACCGGTCGTCACGATGTGGTCGACCCCGCCCTCCAGCCGCCGCGCCGCGGCCGCGAGCGTCGACTCGTCCTGCAGATCGACCCGCACCGCGGTGGCGCCGATCTCGCTCGCCAGCGCTTCCGCCGCGGCGAGATCACGGGCACCGACCACCACGTCGTACCCGTCCTTCGCCGCACGCCTCGCCACGGCCGCGCCGAGCGCCCGTGCACCGCCGATGACCAGGATCCGCTCCATGGGTCTCGCTCCCTCTCGTAGGATCGGGGTGCAACGCTATGGTTTTAATACCGGTATCTTCAACGGAACTGGGAGCGGCGATGGGCAAGGCGTACAACGTGATGGCGGCGACCTGCCCGAGCCGCACGGTGCTGCACCGGATCGGGGCCCGGTGGACCGTGTTCGTCGTCAACGCCCTCGACGACGGACCCCGCCGCTTCAGCGAACTGAAGGGGCACATCAGGGGCATCACCCCGAAGGTCCTGACCGAGACATTGCGCTCCCTGGAGGCCGACGGCCTGGTCAGCCGCCACGAGTACGACGAGAACCCGCCCCGCGTCGAGTACGCCCTCACACCGCTGGGCCGCTCCCTGCTCGTCCCGCTCCGCGCCGTACGGCGCTGGGCCGAGGAGCACGTCCCGGACATCGAGGCGGCCCGGGCCCGCCGGCCGGCTCTCTGACCCGTCAGCCGGCGGCCGGAGAGCCGGCCGGCAGGCGGCTGTACGGCCGGCCCCGCGAGGGCGGCTCGGCGGGAACCGCGCGCCCGTCGCACGACCACGCCCTGCCCGCCGTTGCGGCCTCGACGTCACCCCGTGCGAAGAGGCCGGTCGGCACACGTCTGCGCCGACCGGCCCCGGTCGTTCTCGGTCGTTCTCAGGAGAGCCGATCGGCAGGTCGCTCCGTCACAGCTCCTGCGGCACCGCCACACCGGAAGAGGGTTCGGGCCGCCTCAGCGGGACACGGCCCAGGGGGCTGTCACTTCGCCGCTTCCAGCGTGGCGTAGCCGGTGGTCGCCGCGGTCGTGGTCTTGTCGGCCCCTTCCTGGAGCTGGAAGAGCGAGCCGAAGGGGCGCTCCGCGAGCGGGAGACGCCATGTCCCGGCTTCCACACGTGCCGTGTCCGACACGTTACCGCGCAGCAGTCTCACTCCGGCCTCGTTGTGGCCGGCGTGCGGGCCGAAGTGGATCGGGTAGGCGTCGGCCGCCCGGTAGGCCGGCAGGAAGGCGCGGCGGTACCGGTCGGAGCGGTTCGGAGAGGAGTAGTGCAGGAGCAGGGGGTGGATGAAGACCACGCTGCCCGCGGGCGCCTCGATGGGCACGGCGAGCGCCGGGTCGGGGGCGTTGGCACCCACCACCTTGCCGCGGAAGTAGCCGTCGACGTAGTGGTCGGCGAGGCCGTGGTGGTGAGAACCGGGAACGGCCTGGAGGGCGGAGTTCTCGGTGGTGGTGTCGTCGAGGTAGACGAGGGCCGTCACCAGGTCGGTGTTGGTGTGGGGGTAGTAGGCGAAGTCCTGGTGCCAGTCCACGACACTGCCCACCTGCGGGGCCTTGAGGTGGAGCTTGCTGTAGTGGAACAGGATGTCGGGGCCGATGAGTGCCTCGACATGGTCGAGCAGTCCGGGGTGGGCGGCGGCCCGCTCGAACGCGGCGTGCTGCTTGGTGGGCGACCAGATCCGGCGGGCCATGCCGTTGTCGCCCGGCTCCACCTCGGCGACGGAGCCGATGTCGGGGACGTCGAGGATCTCCGTGATGGCGGTGTTGAGCTCGGCGACTTCGCTCGGGCCGAAGAGGCGCTCGGCGACCGCGAAGCCGTTCTCACGGTACTCCTTGACGAACGCGGTGGTGTCGGGTGCGGACATGCGCGGGGTTCCTCTCTGCTGGGGAGGGCGGGTTGCGGTGGGGCGAGGTCCGTACGGGTCCCCCGGGCGACGACCGCCCGGCGGACCCGCGACCGCTCGGAGGCGCCGACGGCCGGCAGCGCGGCCGGCCCCCGCGCGAGCCGGGGAGGGCGGGCGGCCTGGAGCGTCCCTCGACCGGTCTGCCCTCAGGCGTATGAGGTTCCCGCGTACTGGTTCCGTCGTCGGCGCGCGTGCGGAACGTACGGGTCACACCGTGGTCGACGTACGGGTCACACCGTGGTCGACGTACGGGTCACACCGTGGCCTTCGCGTGCTGGGCGACGGTGTCCTCGTAGATCTCCCGGAAGAACATCGCCAGGATCTCCTGGACGTCGTCGATGTACGTGAACACCTTCTGGAAGTCGTCCTCGCTGAAGATCAGCTGGTGGAGGATGTCCCACATCTCCTGGGAGTGGTCCTCGGTGGTGTCGACGTGGAGGTGGGCGGCCTGCCCCTTGACGTTCTCCTTGCCGAGCCGCTCCTGGAGGTTCTCGACGATGGCCGGCTGGAGCTTGACCTGGGTGTATTCCACCAGGTAGTTGGAGACGACCGGGGCGATGGGCGACTCGTGCTCCAGGGCGTAGTAGAAGAAGCCCTCGAGGAGACGGGTCGAGAGGTAGGGCTCGGTGGCGAGGATCTCTTCCTCGGTGACACCGGCGGCCGCGGCGTCGCTGGTGTACAGCTTGTCGTGGAGCATCTCGTCGGCCTGGTACTGCGCGTAGTCGCGGGCGGCCCTGGGCGAGATCTGGGCGATCTTGTAGATGGCCTTGGACTGGCTGACCCGGGAGAGGCGGATCCGCCACACGTGCTCGATGAGGGTACGGCGGTAGTACGCCTGGTGGAGCTCAGGTTCGGTCAGGTGGGACGCGAAGGGGACGGTGGCCTTCCACTCCGCCATCTTCTTGTCCAGGTAGCGGTCGAGCTCGGCCTTCTTCAGGCGGCTCTGCTCCTCGTTGTAGAACGGCTTCGGGTAGGCAATCCCGGTGTTCTGCACGCGATTCATCGCGTTCTCCTTCACAAGGGGGTTCGCGGGGGAGACGTTCACGGAAAGGTCGGAATGTGGTGCCGGGGTCAGCGGTAGCGGACGTGGAAATGCTCCGTCGCGTGCCGGTCGAGGAAGTCGGTCTCGGCCCCGAGGTCGTCGGCCGTCACGTCCCACAGGGCGTCCATCAGGCAGATCCCCCGGTCGGACGACTCGAGTTCGGTTCCCTCCGCCACGTGGACCCGCAGAATCCGGGGCGGGCGGGTGGGCGGCTCGAAGCGGATCGCGTCGACGGTCCGCCCCTTCTCTCCGTACTTGCTGAGGAACACGGCCGCCCGGGTGGGCGCGCCGGTGCGCAGGGCCTCCAGCTGGGAGGCGCGGGTGAGCCGGTCGTGGAAGGCGTCCCGCTCCTCGTCGGGCAGCAGCAGGGACTCGGTCCACAGGTCGAGGAGGGACTGCCCGGTGACGGTCTGGACGCTGGCGTTGATGAGGCTGCCGCCCATCCGGGGGTTGATCTCGATGATCTCCCAGCGCTTCCTCGACTCCCAGTACTTGGCCTCGATGTGGAAGACGCCGGCGGTCGTCCCGTGCCCTGCCAGCGCGGCGAGGCAGCGGGCGACGTGATCGGCTCCCTCCAGGACGATCTCACCGGCGAGGCTGACGGGCGGGCTGACCGACATCCCCTCCAGGGTGGTCCGCTCCAGGCGTTCCACGCGGGCCTTCTCATGGACGCACAGGTGGTGGACCCGGCCGTCGAGGACGAACGTCTCGAAGCTGAACTCCGGTCCCTCGACATACTCCTCGACGAGGAAGTCGTACCGGTCCATGAAGATCGCCCTCATGGGCCGGTCGGCGCGCATCTGCTCCTGGAGGGCGGGCAGGTCGGCCAGGTCGTCGGCGTCCTCCAGGACGAAGGTCGCGAAGGACGAGGCACCGCGCACCGGCTTGACGAACCACTTCGCGGAAGGGTCGAGTTCGGGCGTCACACCGGGGGTGAGCCGGTGGAGCCGGACCTCGCTCAGCCCCTCCGCGAAGAGGTGGCGGCGCAGTTCGTACTTGTCGAGGCAGAGGCGCAACACGTCCTCGGCGGAGTCGTACGCGCCGAGCCGCTCGTTGAGCTCTGCCATCAGCAGCCGGTAGCCCTCGAAGGTGGCGAGAGCGGCCTCGACCCGGTAGCCCCGGTCGGCGAGTTCGCGAACGGCTTTCCCGAGGTCGCCGGAGCACAGTTCGGGTTCCTCGGTCACCACGCAGTCCGCCAGGTGGCGGCGGCTCGCGTCCAGGACGCCCGGCTTCACCGGCTGGGAACTGAGGGCGACCAGGGTCAGGCCGAGCCCGGCGGTGGCCGCGGCGATCTCCTCGGTGTACGACTTGCCCTGGTGCATGAGGAGCAGGATCGCTCTCTTCATCGGTGCATCTCCTCGGATTTCCGGGGCCGGCCTCAGCGCCGGCTGCCCGACAGCCGGTCCGCGGTCTCGCGCTGGTGGGCGCGCAGGATCTCGACGAGCCGGGCGGCGCCGCCCTCACGGACCGGGTCGACGACAGGCAGTCCGGTATCGGCCTCCAGCTTCTCGGCCTCGCGGCGGTAGTCCTCCTCGGAGAAGCCGAAGCTGTTGACGCTGACGGCGGCGGTCTTGGCGGGCCGTTCGAAGACGGAGAGCTCCTCGTTCATGCGGATGAGCTCGGGGATGGGGATGATGGGTGTCTCCCAGACCTTGGTGCGCTCGGCGCCGAGGCGGTGGCAGAAGACCAGAGCGTGCGGCAGGGCGCCGTGGAGGATGGCGAGGGCGACGCTGCTGAACCCGATGTGGTTGAGCGAGCCCTGGCCCTCGACGACGACCCATTCGTGGCCGGCCGCGGCCTCCATGACGACCTGCTCGACGGCACCGGCCATGAAGTCGCCGGGCACACCGTCCACCGCGATGCCATGGCCGGAGATCAGCATGCCGCTCTGACCGGTGGCGGCGAAGCCGGTGCTGATGCCGTTGCGGTTGGCCTCGTTCCAGATCTGCAGAGCGGCGGTCTTCTTGCCGATGTTGGAGTCGCTGCCGCACGTGTGGATGACCCACGTGTCCAGGTCCAGGACGCGGGCCCTGTTGAGCCGCACCGGCGGGGCGTCCTTGGTCTCCCAGACGGTGACGCCCTTCTCACGGACGGCACGGGCGATGTCCGGGTCGCCGACGAGGCGGTAGTGAATCGAGTTGATCAGGTGCAGGCCGTTCCCGACGGCCGCGAGGAGGTGCGGCTTCCAGGCGGACGGCAGGTCGGCGGAATGCAGACCCTTGCCGATGATCATGACCTCGGGGCCCAGGTGCAACGCCTGCTCGACACGGCTGACGATCGGGATCGGGCCGCCGTAGCCGAGGACGTCCTGAACGGTCTGGCCGGCCCTGCGGCTGTCGATCACGGCGACGCAGCGGTCCCCGTTGTAGCGGACCAGCGAGGCTGCGATCTTACTCGTGAAGAGTCCGAAGCACCCCTCTGCGAACAGTACGAACTTCTTGTCGACCAGCTCCGCATGGCTCAACTGATCCACGTCTTCCTCCACGGACTCGACGGTTCTACGGCCGATGGCACGAGATGGTTCGGACGGTCTACGGCACAGGCTCGGTCGTCAGGCGATACTCCGCACGCGCCTGGCGCACGGCTTCCTCGATCTCCTTCTGCGTGCCGCCGCGGAAAAGGAAGCGGCCGCCCTGGAGCGTGGCGTACGAGCCGGGCCGGGAGATCAGGACCTCACCCGCCCTCGGCACCAGCTCGCGGTACACATGAGGAACGCGGCCCAGGAGCGAGGTGGCGGCCGTGACCTTCCGGGGCAGCGGCTTGGGACCCTGGACGATGAGCCAGCCGCCGCTCGCCTCCGGATCGGGGGCCGGCAGGTCCACCGAGCGGCCCAGCAGCACGTCGACCCACAGCCGCCAGAGATTCACGCCGTGGACGTCGTTGATGACATAGGACACGTCGGCGCCCGGCACCCGGGCTCCGACCTCGAGGAACACCAGCTCGTCGCCGGTGTCGAAGAGTTCGAGGTGAAAAGCCGAGCTGCGCAGACCGAGCGCGGTCAGGCAGCGCACGGCGAAGTCCTCGCAGCGACCGCGCAGCCCGGGGTCCGTCTGGAAGACGGAACCGAGCGGTTCGCCCAGGACCTCGAAGTCCAGGCAGGTGGAGAGGTAGCGCGAGGTGCACAGGAACAGCGGTTCGCCCGAGGCGTCCAGGACGCCGTCGACGTGCAGGATCTCCCCCCGCACGAACTCCTCGATCTCGAGATCGTCCAGGCTCCGTTCGGCGCACAGGGCCCGCAGCTCCTCGGCCGAGGCGATCTCGCGCACACCCTGGCTGGACGCCCCTCGCACCGGCTTGACGATCACGGGGTAGCCGAACTCCTCGGCGGCCGCGAGGATCTGCTCCTCGGTGCGGCAGGACGCCCAGCGCGGCACTCGGAGACCGGCCCGCGACACCCTCTCCTTCATGACCGTCTTGTCCCTGAACCGGGAGGTCTCCTCGACGCTTGAACCCGGGATGCCGTACCGCTCCCGCAGGGTCGCCGCGAGATCGAGGAGCATCTCGGAGAAGCCGATGACGTGGTCGAACGGGCCTTCCTCGCGGACGATCGCGTCGACGACCTCCAGCACGCCGTCCAAGTCGCCGAAGTCCGCCACGACGTGGACCCGTTCGGCGTCGGCGGGCACTCCGCTGCGGCCGCCCTCGTCGCAGACGTACGTGACGTGGTCCCTCTCCCGGTCGAAGACCACCGCGGGAGCGGCGAGGCGGTTCTCCCAGCGCCGCTCGTCCTCGTACAGGGGCCAGCGGTTGAGGAACAGGATTGCGCTGGACATGGATGTCGTCCTCACGGTTCACAGGAAGCATGGACATGCCCGGCTCAAGGGCCGGTTGACGGCGGCGAACGGCGGGCCTTTCGGAACCGAAGGATGAACCCGAACCCGAATCCCGGGAACGGCCCTCAACGTGTTGATCGCGCTGCCACAGCCTCGCACGGGACCGGCCCGGCCAGAATAGGACCTAAGTCCCGCCCCCGACATTGCAGGCCCACAGGCCCACGCAGCCGGATTATTGCAGCCGTCCCGGCCAGGACGGAGGAGTGTGCGCGATCGCCGTTTTCGACAAGTGCTGACGCGGACACCCCGCAGAGCCTCCGGGCGCATTCGCCGCCGGTCGGTGCGCGGATGACGGACCGGCCGCCGGCCCGGTGATGCCGCTGGGCACCGACGGCGGTCCCGGACCTCGGTGGACGAGGATCTGCACCGTCTTGCACCGAAAGCGTCCTGGGCAGATCGACCTATTGCCCGCGCACCCCGCAGGACACAGAATTCCTGTCGTGCCCCCACCGCCGGAGGAGGCCCGTCGTGCGCGCCAGGAAGATTTTTCCCCGCTGCCGTCCCGATGCCGAAGCGCCCGGCGGCGGGATGACAGGTTCCAGCTCCGCGGATATCGCCGATACCGCGCACAGCGGGAACACGGCCCTGCAAGGGGGCTTCGAATCCGGACCGAATTTCGTGGGACAGGTGGTGATGCTGCCGTGACGGAGGGGACGGAGACCGTACGGCGGGCGAGCTCCAAGGAATTCCGGGCGGCGATGGCCCGGTTCGCGGCCGGGGTCGTGGTGGTGACGACCCTGGACGACGGTGGGCTGCCGCGCGGCTTCACGGCGAGTTCGTTCTGTTCGGTGTCGCTGGACCCGCCGCTGATCCTGGTCTGTCTGGCGAACTCGGCGGACTCCTTCGCGGCGTTCGACTCGTGCGGGCACTTCGCGGTAAGCGTTCTGGGCACCGAACACAGGCCACAGGCAGTACGGTTCGCGACGAAAGGCGCCGACAAGTTCGCGTCGGGCGGCCTGTCCCGCACACCCGGCGGACTGCCGGCCGTCGAGGGCGCGCTCGTCGAGCTGGACTGCGAGACGCACGCCAGGCACCCGGCCGGGGACCATACGATCCTGATCGGCCGGGTGTCGGACGCGCGTCTGGGGGAAGGCGCCGGAGCCCCCCTTATCTATCATGAGAAATCTTTTCGGTTCCTGGCCTGATCGAAGGCTGTGCCGCCCCACGGCATCGGGCCCATCGGGTCCGGTCGTTCCCACTCGCACGGACCGGATCAGAGAGCCCGAACCGCCTTACGCCGGTCACACCATGGGTACATGGACCTATTGCTCGCACGTCCTGCGGGACGCAGAATTCTGATCACCCCCTCAACCGCCGGCGGATAACCACCGTGCACGCCAGGAGAGTTTTCCGGACTGCCGCCCGATATCGAAGCGCCGGCCGGTGGGATGACATGCTCTCGCTCCACGGATATCGCCCGACCCCGGACGTCGGAGCGACATCGCCTGAAACACATCAGACAGCGAACGATGGGAAACGGGAGACACGAAGATGCTGCTGAAGGTTGATCCGGTCGATTCCTTTTCCGGAACTTTCCGCGTTCCCTCTTCGAAACCGGAGACGCAACGGGCAATTCTGACCGGCACACTGGCCGAGGGCACGTCACGCGTCTACAACGACCTCCGTTGCGATGAGACGGAGACGATGAAGAACGCCTGCCGTGCCTTCGGTGCCGAGATAACCGAGCACGACGGATTTCTGGAGATCCAGGGCATCGGAGGGACGCTCCCGAACATCCGGCGCGTCATCCAGTCCCGCGGCTCGGGTCTGGTGTTCCGCGTCGTGACGGCGCTGGCTTCCGCACTGCCGTCGCCGGTCGTGGTGACGGGCGACGCGACCCTGTGCAAGCGCGTGATGGAGCCCCTGCTTCAGGCGCTGCGCGAACTCGGCGCGGACATCGAGTCGATCATCAGCCAGGACAAGGCCCCGGTCGTCAACTGGGGACGCGGCCTGAAGGGCGGCACCTGCCGGCTGCCGGGCGACATCAGCTCGCAGTTCATCACCGCCATCCTGTTCGCCGCGCCGCTGGCCGACGGCCCGGTGGAGATCGAGGTGACGGGCGAGGTCTACTCCCAGTCGTACATCCGGCAGACGCTGGCGAGCCTGACCGACGCGGGTATCAAGGTGTCCGCGTCGGAGGACATGCGTCACTACCAGGTGGAGCCCTCCTCCTACCGGGCCCAGGACGTCACCGTACGCGAGGACTACACCTCGGCCTCGTACCTGCTGGCCGCCGCAGCGCTCTTCCCGGGCCGGACCGTCCTGACCGACGTGTACGGCGACAGCATGCAGGGCGAGTTCGCGATCGTCCCGATCCTGGAGCAGCTCGGGGTGAGTGTCACCTTCGACCGGGTCGCCTCGTCGCTCATCGTCGACAACCCTCCGGGCAGTCTGTGCGGCGACTTCGCGGTGAATGTACAGGACTGCCCCAACATCGTGCCGACGCTCGCGGCCCTCGGGGCGTACGTGCAGGGCAGCCTGCGGGTGACCGGCGGACGCCTCACCCGCTTCCACAAGGCGTCACGCATCGAGGCCATGGCCGCCGAACTGACCCGCGCGGGCGTGGACATCGAGGTCCTCTACGACGACGGGGTCTGCGACGGCTTCGTGGTCCGCGGCGCGCGGACGTACCCCGGCGGAGTGACGCTGTCCAGCTGGGGCGACCACCGCATCTTCATGTCGCTGTTCGTGGCCGGTCTGCGGATGCAGTCCGCCAACCGGTTCTCGGGCTTCGAGGACGTCCGGTTGTCCTTTCCCACCTTCATGGAGGAGTTCGCCGCGGCAGGGGTACGGACCACGGTCGTCGAGGAGGAGAACGCGCCCGCTGTGGCCGTCGGCTGACCCGGCCGCGGCAAGCCCGGCGGTGCGCCGCGCCGACCCCAACAGGTGGGCGGGGCGCACTGCCGACCGTGGCAGAGGTGCCGGGGCGCAGGGCAGAGGTGCCGGCGCGCGCGGGCCGGACCTCACGGCCGCGCGCCCCGTCGCGGCGCACGGCTTCCGGCGATCCGGATGAACGACAGCCCCGCACGACCGTCCGATTCCCCCCGTTCAGGAAGTTTCCCCGATGCCCTCTGCACCTGCTCCCCGGCTGCGCCTCGATGTCTCCCGGCTGCCTCGCTACGTCCCCGGCCGGGTCGCGCCCGGCGACTCGGTGGACAAGTTGTCATCGAACGAGAACCCCTACCCCCCGCTGCCGTCGGTCGTCGCCTCGATGCGCGAGGAGCTGGGACGCGTCAACCGCTATCCCGATTCGGGGAGCGGTGAACTGGTCACGGAGCTGTCCGCGGCCCTCGCGGTGCCCCCGGAGCACCTCGTGCCCGGCACCGGGTCCCTCGGTGTCACCAAGGGCCTGATGTCCGCCGCGGCCGGCGAAGGGGACGAAGTGCTCTTCGCCTGGCGCTCGTTCGAGGCGTACCCGATGCTCGTCTGGGCCACCGGGGCGACCTCCGTGCAGATTCCGCTGCGTGACGAGCGGCATGATCTGGAGGCCATGGCCGACGCGGTGACGGAACGCACTCGGATGATCATCGTGTGCAACCCCAACAATCCGACCGGCACGGCCGTGCACCGCGGTGAGCTCGAGCGCTTCCTGGACCGGGTGCCGGGCGACGTGCTGGTGGTGCTCGACGAGGCGTACCGCGAGTTCGTCGACGACACCGACGTACCCGACGGCATCGGGCTCTACCGCGACCGCCCCAACGTCGCCGTTCTGCGCACCTTCTCCAAGGCGTACGGGCTGGCACGACTGCGCGTCGGCTACGCGGTCGCGCATCCGCCGGTCGCGGCCGCGCTGCGGGCCTGCACCGTGCCGTTCGGCGTCAGCGGACTCGCCCAGGCCGCCGCGCGGGCCTCGTTGAGCGCGGGACCCGAACTGCTGGAACGGGTGCAGACCCTGGTGGCCGAGCGCACGCGGGTCGTCCGTGCGCTGCGGGCCGCGGGCTGGAACGTTCCCGACAGCCAGGCCAACTTCGTCTGGCTGCGCCTCGGTCCGCACACATCGGCGTTCACCGACGCGTGCGAGGCGGCGGGAGTCATGGTGCGCCCCTTCGGTGACGAGGGGGCACGGATCACCATCGGTACTCCCGAGCAGAACGACCGTCTGCTGAAGATCGCGGGCGACTGGCGGATGTGAGGTACCGCTGCCCCCCGTCGCAGCGGTACAGCGGCACGAGGCGGGTCGGACCTCTCGGCCGGCGATCCCGTGGACGGTGCCCGTGGACGGTGCGGGCCGGCAGCCGGTCCTCGTTCGGCAGAACACCGATGACGCTCATGCCGTGTTCCTCCTCGGGCTACCGTGAGGAGGACTCATGACACCGCGCGCCCCGTGTGCCCGCTCGAAGGACGTCGATGACCGAACACGGCCGGCCTGCCTCGGCCTTCGCCCGCGCCCAGGACGGCACCGTCCTGGCCTATCAGCACCACGGGGAGGGGCCGCCGCTGGTGCTGCTCGCCGGACAGGCGAACGACCACCACTGGTGGGACGGCGTGCGTGAGGACTTCCACACCGTGCGCTCCACCGTCACGCTGGACCTGCGCGGCACGGGCGACAGCGGCAAGCCGGAGGGGCCGTACTCCGTCCGGCAGTTCGCGGACGATGTCGTCGCGGTCCTGGACGCGCTCGGTATCGCGTGCGCCGATGTGTACGGCACCTCGATGGGCGGCCGGGTCGCGCAGTGGCTCGCGATCCGTCATCCGGAGCGGGTCCGCCGGCTGGTCCTGGGCTGCACCTCTCCGGGTGGTCCGCACGCCGTGGAACGCGACGCGTCGGTACGGCGGTCCCTCGCACAGCCGGACGCGGAGGCCGTGCGCCGGGTGCTGGCCGACCTGATGTACTCGCCCTCCTGGCGGGCCTCGCACCCCGGGCCTTACCGCACTCTCGGCGACCCGCGGATGCCCGCCCATGCACGTCGCGGCCACCTCGTCGCCAGTAATGAGCACGACGCGTGGAACGAACTGCCGGACGTCACGGCACCCACCCTGATCCTCCACGGCGACCAGGACCGGCTCACCCCGCCGGACAACCTCCGGCTGCTCGCCTCCCGTGTCCCCGGTGCCCGGACACACCTTTTCCCGGGCGCCCGGCACGCCTACTTCGAGGAGTGCCGGGACGAGGCCGGGCAGCTGGTGCGGAGGTTCCTCGTCGAGGAGCAACAACGGTGAGCGGCAGTGCGCTGCCGTCGATCAGCCCGTACGCCGAGGCTCGGGCCGTGGTTCCCGGCGTCGGCGACGCGACAGTTCCGTCTCGTCGGACCGGCCCGCGGACGGCGCGACCGCGGGAGTCAGCCGCGGGTCTCTCACGAAGTGAGACCGACGTACTGGGCATAGAGCGCGGCCTGGGTGCGGTGGGCGGCGCCGATCTTCAAGTACACGCTGCTGAGATGGTTCTTCACCGTCTTCTCGGATATGTCGAGTCTTCGAGCGATGACCCGATTGCTCAGCCCCCCGGCCAGCAGGCGGAGCACGCCCCGCTCACGTGCGGTGAGGGCGGGGCCGGCCGGCGCCGCACCCTTCACGGGGACGGGAGCGGACGCCGGAGCGGACGGAGCCGCTTCCCCGGGGTCGGCCAGGCCGGCGTGCCGGGCATAGAGCGCGGCCTGAGTGCGGTCGGTGGCGCCGATCTTCAGATATATGCTGCTGAGATGGTTTTTCACGGTCTTCTCGGATATGTCGAGTCTTCGAGCGATGAGCCGGTTGCTCAACCCCCGAACCAGTAGGCGGAGCACATCTAACTCCCGGCAGGTGAGTTTCGCGGCCAGCACTTCTTCCACGCTTTGCCTCCTCTTTTCTCAAACGACATGAGAAAAACATCCAAGGGTTTCATTCACACCGCACCCCGGCACTGGGCGGTGAGCACCGGCAGGCCACCTGGCGGGCGAGCGGCCACAGCAAGCGGCCCGGCGCCCCGCCCGGCCGCGGGGGGCCGAGCGGGGCGCAGGGCGCCGGAAGGGGTGGGGGGGAGGAGTGGGGGGAGGGGGCAGACGTGACGCGGCGCCGGGGATCCGAGCCGTGAAGCGCCAGGGAGCGTCAGCCGCGCAGTGCGAGGGCGGAACGGAAGGGCAGGCGGCCTCGAACCGGACAGGAAGGTGAAGGTCCTGGACAGTGGTGTCCACGACAGTCTTCCGCCGTTCGTCGGCCACGCCGTGGTGTCGACCGATCCGTGACCCTGCCGGGCAGATCGGCTTTCACTGCCGGAGCGATGGCTCCCAGGCGTGAAATATCATCACAAACGTGAGGGCTCAGCAGACACATGGAAGGTACATGTGAACGTGACGCCAACGCAATCCCCCTCCATGCGAACACACCGACTCGCTCGCAGACAGAAATGTCAATTCCGTAAAGAATCGGTGGCCCGGCCACAAAGCGACGCATTTGCGGCCAGGCTACAGGCTGGCGCAATCAATTGACCAGTGGTTCTCTGCTGAAATTCGACGTTCGTTCAAAGCCGCCGGCGCGCCTGTCATGGAGTCGGGGCCGCGGGACCGCCTTCGTCCAGGGGCCGGGTCGCATCCTGGTCTCGGCAGGTGTGCCGGAAGTATCGGAACATATGCCCCACATGCCGGCGAGTACGGCGGTCGCGCACAGCACGAGGACCTCGGCCGCGCCGGTGGCGACGGCCTTGTCGGCGGCCGGGCCGGCAGGCATGCCGAGGACGGCGGTACCGTCCGCCGGACGGTCGGGGTTGTCGTGGGCAGAGCCCGCGCTGCGGGGGAAGCGGCGGGACACGGCGGTGATCAGAGAGGGTGACATCCAGAAGCGGGTCGCTGTGATGTGGGGCCGGAGACCTCCGTCATCACGGACTGTTTCCCTCAGCCGATCACGTGCCCACACCCGACAGCCCCCGCGCACCTGGCACGCGGGGACATCGCAACACTCGGGAACGCACGAGCTCCGGAAGGTCCTGCACGTGTAATCGCCGCCCCTGTCGCTGTACTTGATGACGCCGTGCACGTCGCCGCCGCGGCACGGCTTGCCCTCGGTGGCGGGATCTCCGTCACGTCACCGCACCAGGGGACATCCGGAGCCTCGGAAGTGAACTCGTACCGGCCGAGGTACGGGATGACGGGTCTTCCGCCCCCGCGCCCTCACGGCCGTGTTCTTCGGGACCCGCCGACGCATTCACGCGGTCCGATGTGGGCACGCGGGTCGGCCTGTGTGCCGCCCGCGCCCGCCCACCTCATGGCCGATCCGCTGAAACCCGCCCGCGAGCAGCACGCTCAATTCACGCTACGGGGCGGCGGGGAGGCTGGAGGCGCCAGTCCTCACACCTTGTGCCCGGCGCGTTCGTGCCGGCGCAGCAGCGGCAGCACACGGGTGTAGAAGATCCGCATCTCGTCCCGCGTCGGCCAGCCGGAGAAAATGAACTCGCTGATCCCTGCCGCCTTGTACTCGTAGAGGTACGCCGCGACTTCCTCATAACTGCCCACCACGCAGAGGGCCGGCCCGCCGCGATACGCCACGGCGCCGGAGAACAGCATGGGAGAGATCCAGTCGGATTCCGCGGACTCGGCCAGCCGGAAGGAATTCTTCACCGCCTCGGAATCAGAGGACGCCACAGCATCTGCGATCCGTTTCCGGTGTTCTTCGTCGGGATCACCCATCATGGCAGCGAGATCCGCCAGCGCTTCCTCACGGCTTTCCCTCGCCAGCACATGCATACGAGTTCCCACCCGGCCGCCCTGCGTCAGGACGGACTTCGACGCCGCGGCCATTCCCTCGGGAGTGTCGCCATACCGCAGCCAGCAGTCCCCGTGGTCCACGGCGGTCTGTTGCGCCACCTCAGAGGCTCCGCTGATGTAGATCTCAGGGCGGCCTCCGCCCTTGTATCCCAGGCCGATCTGGGCGTCCTTGATGCGATAATGTTCGCCCTCGAAGGACAGCGGGGTCTCATTGCGCCAGAATCGGTGGAGAATGTCCAGGAACTCGTTGGAACGCGCATAGCGCTCGTCGTGGGCAAGAAAGTCGCCGTAGTAAGCCTGCTCGGCCGGGGAGGTACCGGCGACCAGGTTGAGGGACACCCGCCCGTCGGACATCCACGAGACCGTGTTGATCACCTGTGCGAAGAGCGTCGGCGAAAGCAGCCCGGGACGATAGGCGAGGATGAACTTGACACGTCGGGTCTCGCGGACCAGGGCGCCGAGCATCGGGAGCGGATCAGGCATATGAAAGCCGATCCCCATGAGGAGCGAATCCACACCCAAGCTGTCCGCTTCCTGTGCGAATTCGACGATCTCGCCGAATTCGAGCTGACCCACCTGGTATTTTCCCGATGCCTTCCGCTGCCCGCTGAGCGGCGAGTTCCAGTGCACTCTCAGCTCGTTCGCACCTGACTGCATTTCGCTTGATACGCCACTCACGACCAAGACCCCACTTTCCGATCGCTCGAAATCTGATGCCCGGGCCGCAGCGCGCGAGAATCATTCAGCCAGTGGAAAGAATCAGTCCTGGCGGATCCCCGGGCGGTTCCCCAATGCGTTGTTCGCGCTGCCTCAGACTCGCATGGTTCCGGCCCGGCCAGAATAGGACCTAGGTCCCGGCACCCCGGCACACGCAGGGCCGCCACAAGATCATTCGACTTTACGCTTCGTGAGGACCGACGGGCCGCGTCCAATTGGGGCGAGGCGCCGTTGCTCACCGACGGCGTCTCAAGTCCTGCATGAGTGACGGAACTTCAGAATATTCTGAGAGTGTGTCAGATCTGTTCCCGGTGGGCGTCCTCGCCGGGTGGAGAAGCACGCCTCGGCGGGTACGGCAGCCCTGGGTCGGCGACACGTTCCGGCCACACCCGCCTGTCAGGACACCTGGCCGAGGAAGCCGCCGCTGCCCGGAGGGGGACACGGGTATGCGGGACAGCCCTCGTGCGGAGGCCGCGCCGTCGACCGAGCGGGCCACCGGGAAAAAGGTACGGCGCTCAGGCCGGGGACAGCCGGCCGGTGGCCACCACCGATCCAGGTTGGTGGCCACCGCCGAGCCGGGCCGACCGGGCCGGAAGGCTCTACGGCCGGCGCCTGATCGCTTCGGCTAGGGCTTGTGCCCGCCCGCGCGCGAGCCGGAGTCCGCGGCGGCACCGCCGTCACGTTCCGTCTCCGGATCGGTCGGGAAGTCGACCTTGCCCATGTGCTTGCTCATGGACTTCATCAGACCCCACACCGCCAGAGCCATCACCGCGAAGACGATGAAACCGAGGACTCCGGGGGTGACCTTGTTCTCGTCGACCTCCTTGGCGAGGGGGACGAGGTGCGTCACTGCCAGGCTCACGCTTGCGCTCATGTCAGGCATTGTTCCGGACGCCCGCGAAGAGGTCGTGCTCGGGGAGGGTGGTATCGACGAGCGACTTCGCGAGCTCGTACTCCTCCGTCGGCCAGACCTCCTTCTGGAGCTCCATCGGGACCCGGAACCAGCCGCCCTCGGGGTCGATCTGCGTGGCGTGCGCGATCAGCGCCTTGTCGCGGATCTCGAAGAAGTCGGCGCACGGGACGTACGTCGTCAGCGTCCGCTCGGCGCGCTGGATGTCCTTCCAGCGCTCGAGCCAGTCCCCGTAGGGCGACTCGAGGCCGCGCTCCAGGAGCGCGTCGTGCAGCGCCTGGGTGCGGGGGCGGTTGAAGCCCTGGTTGTAGTACAGCTTGTGCGGCTGGTGCGCGTCGCCGAACTCGGTCTCCGGGTACTTCTCGGTGTCCGCCGCGCCCTCGAACGCCACCATGGAGATCTTGTGGGTCATGATGTGGTCGGGGTGCGGATAGCCGCCGTTCTCGTCGTAGGTCGTGATCACGTGCGGCCGGAAGGCGCGGATCCTCCGGACCAGCTCACCGGCGGCCTTGTCGACGTCCTCGAGGGCGAAGCAGCCCTCCGGCAGCGGCGGCAGCGGGTCGCCCTCGGGCAGACCGGAGTCGACGAAGCCGAGCCACTCCTGGCGCACGCCGAGGATCTCCCGCGCTTCGTCCATCTCCTTCCTGCGTACCTCGTGGATGTTCTCCTCGACGTACGCGTCGCCCTGGAGCTTGGGGTTGAGGATGGAGCCGCGCTCGCCGCCCGTGCAGGTCACGACCAGCACGTCCACCCCCTCTGACACGTACTTCGCCATGGTCGCCGCGCCCTTGCTCGACTCGTCGTCGGGGTGGGCGTGGACGGCCATCAGTCGCAGCTGGTCGGTCAAGACTCAATCCTCAGCAGGTCGGCGCCCCGGATGGAACGGGTGCGGTTCAACTCGGTACGGAATCGGACGGCATCGACAGGGAGCCCGTCCGGTGCGGACACCGGCGAGGGGCAGGGTCCGGTCGCCGGAGGGCGGCTTCTATAGTGACCGAATCGGGGGGCGAATAATTCCGGGGCCCGCCCCGCACCGCCCCGGGACGCCCCGCACGGGACCGCGGTCCCGCCCCGGCCGAGAGGACGATCATGAGCACGGCGAGCACGCAGCTGCCCGAGGGCCGGTACGGACGCTCCTCGGACGAGCGTGCCGACCGCAGGCTCAGAACGGCGGCGATCACGCTGGGCGCCGTCCTCACGGTGGTCGTCGGCTGGCTCGGCTACCACTATGTCGCCGGGAACACGATCAGCGCCCAGGTGGTCGCCTTCAGCGTCTCGGACGACGCGGTCAAGGTGCATCTGGAGGTCCACAAGGACGCCGGCGCCGAGGGCTACTGCACGCTCCGCTCACAGAACGCGGACGCCGCCGAGGTGGGCCGCGCGGACTTCCGCTTCTCGGGGAGCGCCACCCGGATCGACAAGGTCGTCACCCTGCGCACGACCTCCCGGGGCTCCACGGCCGAGCTGCTGGGCTGCCACTCCGGCTGACGGGGCCGGGGCGGCCGAGCGGGGCCGGACACCGGTCCGGCCGGGCCGCCCGGACCGCACGTGACCCGGATTACGTGGGCACTGGCCTGCGCCGATGCGAATGTGGTGCCATATGTCCTCCCTCTTTGGCGCATGAATTGTTAGGCTCGTGGTTTCGCCCATCCAGGGAGGAACATTCTTCTTGGTAGGGCGATGCTTTGTATTCCCAGTACCTACGAGGAGCACCTGTGACCCAGACCAGCGAGAACGTCACCTGGCTGACCCAGGAGGCGTACAACCAGCTCAGGGCCGAGCTGGACTACCTGTCTGGTCCCGCCCGCACGGAGATCGCCGCCAAGATCGCCGCCGCGCGCGAGGAGGGCGACCTGCGGGAGAACGGCGGGTACCACGCGGCCAAGGAGGAGCAGGGCAAGCAGGAGCTCCGTGTGCGCCAGCTGACCCAGCTCCTGGCGAACGCCAAGGTCGGCGAGGCCCTGGCGTCCGCGGACGGTGCTGTCGCGCCCGGCATGGTCGTGACGATCGCCTTCGACGGCGACGAGGACGACACGCTGACCTTCCTGCTCGCCTCCCGCGAGTACGCGAGCTCGGACGTCGAGACGTACTCCCCGCAGTCCCCGCTGGGTTCCGGGGTGATCGGCCACAAGGTCGGCGAGAACGCGGAGTACGAGCTGCCGAACGGCAAGAAGGCCTCGGTGAAGATCCTGAAGGCCGAGCCCCACTCGGGCTGAGCCCGATCCTTCCGGCACACCCCCGGCGCCGGCGCCGGGGGTGTCGTCATGCCCGGCACGTCAGACCCGGCACGTCAGACGGTGGCCGAGCGGTACTTGCGCACCGCGAGCGTCCGGAACACGAGGATGATCAGGGCCGAGTAGATCAGGGAGGCCCAGACAGGGTGGACCATGGGCCAGGCGCCGGACTGGGAGACACCCGGGTCGCCGAAGAGCCGGCGGCACGCCTGCACGGTCGCGCTGAACGGATTCCACTCGGCGACGGGGCGCAGCCAGGAGGTCATCTGACTGGAGTCCACGAACGCGTTCGAGATGAACGTGACCGGAAACAGCCAGATCAGGCCTCCTGAGGTCGCCGCCTCCGGCGTACGCACGGACAGGCCGATCAGGGCGCCGATCCAGGTGAAGGCGTACCCCAGCAGCAGAAGCAGGGCGAAGCCGGCCAGGATCTTCCCGATGTCGGTGGGCTCCGCGGAGCCGGGGCGCCAGCCCACGAGCAGTGCGACGACCGCCAGGACGAGCAGCGTCAGGGCTGTCTGCACCAGATCCGCGACCGTGCGGCCGGTCAGCACGGCCCCGCGCGCCATGGGAAGCGAGCGGAACCGGTCGATGAGTCCCTTGTGCATGTCGTCGGCGATACCGGCACCCGCCCCCGCGGTGGCGAACGTGACGGTCTGGGCGAAGATGCCGGCCATCAGGAAGTTCTTGTAGACGTCCGGGTCGGTGCTGCTGCCGATCTTCATCGACCCGCCGAAGACGTAGGTGAAGAGGACGACGAACATCACCGGCTGGACCAGCCCGAACAGCACCATTTCGGGAATCCGGGTCATGCGGATCAGATTCCTGCGGGCGATGACCAGGGAATCGCTCACGGAGCTCACTTCGCGGCCTCCTTCTTGTTTCCGTTCCGCCCGGCCCCGGTACCCGTACCGGTCCCGGCCTGCACGTTCCCGGCCTCCGCGTTCCCGACTTCCGCCAGGTGACCTGTCAGGGAGATGAAGACGTCGTCGAGGGTGGGGCGGCGCAGACCGACGTCATCCATCTCGATGCCGCGGGTGTCGAGTTCGCGGATGACCTCGGCAAGGAGTTTGGGTCCACCGGTGACGGGGACGGTGAGCCTGCGCGTGTGGTCCTCGACGGTCACCTCGCCCTTGCCGAAGCCGCGCAGCACCTCGGCGGCGTCCGGTATCCGGTCGCGTTCGTGCACGACCACTTCGACCCGCTCCCCGCCGGTGCGGGCCTTGAGCTGGTCCGAGGTGCCCTTGGCGATCACCCGGCCGTGGTCGACGACCGCGATGTCATGGGCGAGATGGTCGGCCTCCTCCAGATACTGCGTGGTCAGCAGCAGCGTCGTCCCGCCGGACACCAGCTGTTTGATGACCTCCCACAGCTGCTGGCGGTTACGGGGGTCGAGGCCGGTGGTCGGCTCGTCCATGAACATCACCGGCGGCTGGACGACCAGGGCCGCGGCGAGGTCGAGCCGGCGGCGCATGCCTCCGGAGTAGGTCTTGGCGGGGCGGTCGGCGGCGTCGGTGAGATGGAACTGCTCCAGCAGTTCCACCGCGCGCTTCTTCGCAGCCGGTGCCCGCAGCTGGTAGAGCCGGCCGACCATCTGGAGGTTCTCCCGGCCGGTGAGGTATTCGTCGACCGCGGCGAACTGGCCGGACAGGCCGATGGAGCGGCGCACGGTGTCGGGGTGCCGCAGCACGTCGACACCCGCGACGATCGCGGTGCCGCGGTCCGGGCGCAGCAGTGTCGTCAGACAGCGCACGGCTGTCGTCTTGCCCGCGCCGTTCGGCCCGAGCAGGCCCAGGACGGTTCCCTCGGGGACATCGAGGTCGACGCCGTCCAGTGCTTTTACGTCACCGAAGGTCTTCACCAGGCCTTCGGCGTAGATGGCGCCCGGCATATGAGTCTCCACGTCTTTGGGGTGCTCCGAAAAGGTTAGATATGCACGCTCCGTTCCGCCTGCCCTTTTCCTGATGCGAGAGCACGCCGGTCACGCGAATGACCGCACGAAGGAGCCGCGACACTCACCATAACGCGATGTATCGCGTCTCTCAATACAGAAGTCCCGGGCTTACCCGAACGAGTGACTGAAGAGGCGTCAGATCCCCTGCCGCCCCACCGGTCTACCGCCCCGCCGCCCTGCCGCCCTGCCGACCGCCTCAGTCGATGACGGTGTACCCCGAGTCCCGCAGCGCCCGGCCGACCTCGGCGCAGTGCACCGGGCCCTTGGTCTCCAGATGCAGTTCGACCTCGACCTCCGTGAGCCCGAGCCGCGGGTCGGTCCGTACATGGCTCACGTCGAGAACATTGGCATCCACCACTGACAGCACCCCCAGCAGCGTCGCGAGGGCACCGGGGCGATCGGTCAGCCGCAGCCGTACGGCCAGGTAGCGGCCCTGCGCGGCCATGCCGTGCATCAGCACCCGCTGCAGCAGCACCGGGTCGACGTTGCCGCCGGACAGCACCGCGACGACCGGCCCCTCGAAACTGTCGGGCCGGCTCAGCAGCGCCGCGACCGGACTCGCCCCGGCCGGTTCGACCACCAGCTTGGCCCGCTCCAGACACAGCAGCAGCGCCGCGGACAGCTCGCTCTCGGTCACCGTGCGGACCTCGTCGACCAGCTCGCGCACGATCTGGAACGGCACGTCACCGGGCCGCCCCACCTTGATGCCGTCGGCCATCGTCGTGGGGTTCCCGATCGCCACGGGATGCCCGGCCGCCAGCGACGGCGGATAGGCCGCCGCTCCCTCCGCCTGCACTCCGACGATCCGTACGTCGGGCCGCAGCGTCTTCACGGCGACCGCGATCCCGGCCGCCAGCCCGCCCCCGCCGATCCCCACGACGATCGTGCCCACCTCCGGGCACTGCTCCAGGATCTCCAGGCCGACCGTGCCCTGCCCCGCGATGACGTCCGGGTGGTCGAAGGGGTGGATGAACACCGCGCCCGTCCGGGCCGCGTACTCCTGTGCGGCGGCCAGCGTCTCGTCGACCACCTGGCCCTCCAGGCGCACCTCGGCGCCGTACTCCCGCGTGGCGCTGATCTTCGGCAGCGGGGCGCCCTTCGGCATGAACACCGTCGAACGCACCCCGAGCAGCGACGACGCCAGCGCGACGCCCTGCGCGTGGTTGCCCGCGCTCGCGGCCACGACGCCCGCGGCCCGTTCCTCCGGAAGCAGCCCGGCGATGCGCACGTACGCGCCGCGCAGCTTGAAGGATCCCGTCCGCTGGAGGTTCTCGCACTTGAGGTGGACCGGGGTCCCCGCCAGCCCGGACAGCTGCCTGCTGCCCTCCATCGAGGTCACCCGTGCCACGCCCGCGAGCATCTTGCGGGCACCCCGCACGTCGTCGAGGGTGACGGAACGCAAGTAGTCAGCCGTGCTGTCATGCATGACTCCAGCATCGCAGTTCACAGGACGGGACGCGCCCGTGATCAACGTCCGGGACGGGTTTGCCCGGCCCCCGTACGGCCCGCCCCCCGGCCGCGTACTCTGTCCCCCATCCCAGCGCCTCCTCCATGAAGCGAGCCTCCGGCCATGCCCACAACACCTGAAATGTCGATGGACATGTCGACCGGCGGTGACACCGGTCTCCTCGACACGTTGCAGCACGAGGTGGCGGTGTTCGCCCGCCGTGCCGAACAGACCCGGCTCGGCGGCGTCGGGCAGGTGCGCAACTCCATGGACCGTGCGGCGTATCTGCTGCTCAACCGGCTCGACGCGGAAGGCCCGATGGGCGTCAAGGCGCTCGCGTCGAGCATGGGCATCGACTCGTCGACGGTGACCCGGCAGGTGGCCCCGCTCGTCGACACCGGACTCGTCAAGCGCACCTCGCACCCCGAGGACGGGCGCGCCGTGGTGCTCCGGCTGTCCCCGCGCGGGCAGCTGCGGCTGGAGGAAGTGCGCTCGTCCAGGCGGCAGTTGATGGCCGAACTCACCCACGACTGGGCCCCGGGGGAACGCGAGACGTTCTGTGCCCTCCTGACCCGCTTCAACACCGCGCTCTCCGCGCGCATGTCACCCCAGGACACGCCCGGCGACAGCACCCAGGGCACACCGGGTGTGTCGGGCGTGTCGGGGCGCGGAACCCCTGAGGCCCCCGAGACGGCGTAGACCTCGCAGCCCTCGCAGACCGGCTGACCCGGCGCCACGGCCGGCCCCCACGGCATCCGGCTCCTCCCCTCCCCTCCCCTCCCCTCCGCTCCTCCCGCCCTCCCACTTGTCGCCCGGCTCTTGACCGCAAGGCCGCGGTCGGCCTCATATGAGAGGGGATCGGGCCGGCAGCCGGGCGGGGAGGGCGGGAGGCGCGATGGGAGAACGGCACGTGTCCCGCGGGACCCGTCGCAGCCGGGAGTTCGAGGCGTTCGTCGCCGGGGCCGCGGGGCGGCTGCTTCAGTCCGCCACCCTGCTCACCGCCGAGGCGCCGGACGACAACCCGCGCGCGTGCCGGCTGCTGACCGTCGCCCTCGCGCACACCTACGCCCGCTGGGACGGCCTGCGCGGCGAGGACCCGTACGACGCGGCACGCCAGGAACTCGCCGCACGCTATGCCCACGGGGCGTGGTGCCGTGGGCGGGTCCGCGGCCGTGCCGCCGGGCTGCTGGCGCCCCTCACCCCGCAGGAGCGCCTGGTCGTCGTCCTGAGGCTGTACGAGGGTGTCGGCGAGGAGCAGGTCGCGGCGCAGCTCGGTCTGCCCACGGAACGGATCCGTCTGATCTGCGACCGGGCCACCGCCCTGCTGCTGCATCCGCGGCGCCCCCGACCGGCGGCACCGGCGCCCGGGGCGGCGGGCGCGGAGGTGGCGGCGTCGTGAACCGGGCCCAGCGCGAGGCGCGCGTACGGCAGCTCATGGAGGGCTCGGTGTCCCGGGTGCCGCCGGACCTGTACGCGCAGGCCGTACGGCGCGGGACGCGCCTGCTGCGCCGCCGGACGGCGGGCCGCCGTCTGCTGTGGCTGCTGCTGTTCGCGGCGGCGGTGGCGTTCACCGGGTGGGCGGTCGTGGTCCATCCGTGGGCGGAGCCGCCGTCACCGACGGCTCCGCCGCTGACCGGCTGGTGAGTGAGGGCGGCTGGGTCAGCCGAGGGCCTGCTTGAGGTCGTCGAGCAGGTCGGCGACGTTCTCGATGCCGACGGAGAGCCGTACGAGGTCGGCGGGGACCTCGAGCGCCGAGCCCGCGGCGGACGCGTGGGTCATCCGGCCGGGGTGCTCGATGAGCGACTCGACGCCGCCCAGCGACTCGCCGAGCGTGAACACCTGGGCGCGGTCGCACACCGCGACGGCGGCCTCCTCACCGCCCTCGACCTGGAAGGAGACCATGCCGCCGAAGGCCCGCATCTGCTTGGCGGCGACCTCGTGACCGGGGTGGTCGGGCAGGCCCGGGTACAGGACACGCGTCACGCGCGGGTGGCGGGTGAGCATCTCGGCGACCTTGCCGGCGTTCTCGCTGTGCCGGTCCATGCGCACGGAGAGCGTCTTGGTGCCGCGCAGCACCAGCCAGGAGTCGAACGGCCCGGCGACCGCGCCCATGGCGTTCTGGTGGTACGCGAGTTCCTCGCCGAGTCCCTGGTCGGCGACGATCAGGGCGCCGCCGACGACGTCGGAGTGGCCGCCCATGTACTTGGTGAGGGAGTGCACGACGACGTCCGCGCCCAGCGACAGCGGCTGCTGGAGGTAGGGCGTGGCGAAGGTGTTGTCGACGACGAGCCGGGCGCCGGCCTGGTGGGCGACCTGGGCGACGGCGGCGATGTCGGTGATGCCGAGCAGCGGGTTGGAGGGCGTCTCGACCCAGACGGCCCTGGTCTGCGGGGTGATCGCGTCCCGTACGGCCGCCGGGTCGGAGGTGTCCGCGACCGACCACTCGACGCCCCACCGGGAGACGACCTTGGCGAACAGCCGGAAGGTGCCGCCGTAGGCGTCGTTGGGGATGACCACGTGGTCACCGGGCCGGAGGACCGTACGCAGCAGGCAGTCCTCGGCCGCGAGACCGGACGCGAACGCGAGTCCGCGGCGGCCGCCCTCCAGCGCGGCGAGGTTCTCCTCCAGCGCGGTCCTGGTCGGGTTGGCGCTGCGGCTGTACTCGTAGCCGCCGCGCAGCCCGCCGACGCCGTCCTGCTTGTAGGTCGAGACCTGGTAGATGGGCGGGACCACGGCGCCGGTGAGGGGGTCGGCGGTGTTGCCCGCGTGGATCGCGAGGGTCTCGAAGTGCTGACTGATGTGCCTGTCGCTCATGCGCACCGAGGGTAGTCGGCGGGTACGCGGCGCGCTGGGCGAAGGGGGTACCGGGGCCGGACGGCGGGGTTCGCCTTTTACCCGTCCCGTCTGGTTCGCTTGACGCATGGCAATCCTCTGGGTCCTCACGTCGCTGATCGCGCTGAGCATCATGCTGCTGCCGTTCCTGCGGCGCAGGCGCGGCATGATCGAGCAGGTGCCGCCCGGGCACCCGGACGCCGCGGACCCGGCGGACTACGGGTTCGTGCGCGAGGAGGAGCTGGACGTCCGGATGCCCGGTCCCGACGAGGACCTCCTCGACGTGCTGGACCTGGTGCAGCGCACGCAGGACCACCGGGCGGCCGCTCAGCTGCTGGCCGGCACGGAGACCGGGGGCGAGCGGCGCTGGCAGCGGGTGCAGGCGTTCGCGGGCGCGGCGGCGCTGGAGCTCCAGCAGCGGCCGGGCGGGGTGAGCGAGACGCCGGGCGGCCAGTGGCTGCGGGTGTGGCGGGCCGAGGCGCCGAAGGACGCGGGCGGGGCGGCGGTGCACGCGGAGTTCCTGGCGCAGCAGGGGTGGCGCATGTCGGCGCCGGGGACGGACGAGTTCCGGATCATCATGGAGGAGGCGCGGGAGGCGGCGTCCCGGGCGGCGCTCCTCTCCCCCGACGACCCGGTCCCACACATCACCGAGCTCTCCGTCGCCCGCGGCCTGGCGTACTCCCGGCCGGAGTTCGAGAAGCTGTGGCTGAGGATCCTGGACCGGGCACCGCACCACATGGGGGCGCATCTGGCGGCGCTGCACTACTGGTGCGAGAAGTGGCACGGGTCGCGTGAGCTGGCGTACTCGTTCGCGGAGGCCGCGGCGGCGCGCGCCCCGCGCGGCTCACTGCTGGCGGCGATGCCCCTGTTCGCGGTCTTCGAGCACCTGCCGGAGGTGAACCTGGTCCAGGGCTTCTACCGGAGCGAGGTGGTGACGAAGGCGATCCACGGCGCGCTGTTCGCGGTGCACGAGGCCCGCCCCGACGACCCGATGCTGGCGCACGTACGCCATCTGCTGCTGTTCTTCCTGGTCCGCGCGGAACGCTGGGCGGAGGCGATGGACCAGCTCGTCCATGTGGACGGCCACATAGGAGCACTCCCCTGGACCCTGTCGCCGGACCCGGCGGCGGAGTTCGCGGTCTACCGGGCCCTGGCGGTGGCGGGCTACGAGGCGAACGGCGGCAACCCGGCCACGCTGAGCAGCTGACGCGGCCGACCGCCGCGTCACGGCCCAGGCCGCCGGACCGCCGCGCGGTCAGCCCTCCGTGCGGGCGGGCAGCCGCCAGCCCGGGCGCGGGAAGTGGCAGGTGTAGCCGTTCGGGTAACGCTGCAGGTAGTCCTGGTGCTCGGGCTCGGCCTCCCAGAAGGGGCCGACCGGCTCCACCTCGGTGACGACCTTGCCGGGCCACAGACCGGAGGCGTCGACGTCCGCGATGGTGTCCTCGGCGATCCGCTTCTGCTCGTCGTCGGTGTAGTAGATCGCGGAGCGGTAGCTGAGGCCGATGTCGTTGCCCTGGCGGTTCCTGGTGCTCGGGTCGTGGATCTGGAAGAAGAACTCCAGGATCGCGCGGTAGTCGGTCCGCTCGGGGTCGAAGAGGATCTCGATGGCCTCCGCGTGCGTACCGTGGTTGCGGTACGTCGCGTCCGGCACGTCACCGCCGGTGTATCCGACCCGGGTCGCCGTCACGCCCGGGAGCCGACGGATCAGCTCCTCCATCCCCCAGAAACACCCGCCCGCCAGCACGGCCCTCTGCGTCTGCGCAGCCATCACGGCTCCTCCGGTCGCTAGTCAGCTTGGTCGCCCGGGCTGCCCGGGTGGTGGCACACCACCGGCATCCGATGCTCGCCCTCTCCAACGCGCGAGGGCGCCGGGGGATTCCACGGCACGCCGTCCGTGTGCGGCGGCGGGACGTCCGGAACCGGTATGTGCGCGGTCGTCCGTCCGGCGTCCACGACGGCGGGGGCCCGTCAGTACTCGTTGCGGCGCCGCATGGTGAACGGGCGGCCGTCCGGGTCGACGAGGAGGCGGTGCAGCGGGGCGCAGAGGGCTCTCACCGCAGGTGAGAGGTGCGGTCGGCGGTAGGTGCGCAGGCGGCCCGGCGGCCTCGGGCCCCGGCGGCCGTTGTCGTGCCACGCGTCCAGGGCTGCGGCGCTCGCCGCGAAGGCGTCGAAGGCGGTCCCGGGATCGCAGAGCGGGTCGGGTTCCTCAGGGTTTCGGGGCGGGTCCCTGTCCAGGTGCTCGCGCGAGAGCTCCAGGCGCAGGTCCCTCGCGTACCGGCAGGCGCCGTCCCCGAGACCGCCCGGGTCGCGCGGCTCACGGGGGTCCGGCTGCTCGTCCAGGACGGCGCAGCCGAGTTCGGAGTCGTGGGTCCAGGAGCGGAGGTTGACGTTGTCGGAGCCGACGGAGGCCCACACGTCGTCGATCACACACGCCTTGGCGTGCACGTACACCGGTGTCCCGGCGTGGTTCTCCAGCCCGTACACCGCGACACGCCCGCCACCGGCGCGGCGCAGCCTCTCCAGCGCCGTGATCCGGCCGATCAGGTTCAGCGGCAGGGTGAGCCGGCCGTCCTGGTCGGGGAAGGACGGGACGACCGCGATCAGCCGCAGGCCGGGGTGGGCGGTCAGCGCCTCGGCGAAGGACTTCACCACGTGCGCGGACCACAGGTACTGGTCCTCCAGGTAGATCAGTGCGCGGGCCCGCCGCAGTGCCCTGCGGTAGCCGCGCGCGATGCTGCGTTCGCCGTCGGGGGCGAAGTCGTAGCCCCGCAGCAGCCGGTTGGGGTAGGTCCGCAGGACCTGGACGGTATGTGTACCGCGGGGCTCCGGGTCGGGCGCCTGGGGCGGCAGCGGGTCGGCCCGGGTGTCCTCCCGGTGGGCGAGTTCCCGCAGGCGCACGAGCGGACTGCGGCTGAGCGGGGCCGGGTCGTTCCAGCGCTCGCGGAAGCAGGCTTCGAGGTCGCCGACGGCCGGTCCGCGGATCGCGAGCTGGAGGTCGTGCCACGGCGGGCGCCGGCCGTACGCGGCGGCCATGGGCAGAGACTGCGGGTCGCCGCGGTGGGCCGCGTCGTCACGGCGGCTGTGACACAGGTCGATGCCGCCCACGAACGCGACGTCCAGTTCCGGGCGGCCGGGGTACCGGCACACGACGAGCTTCTGGTGGTGCGAGCCGCCGGGGCGCACCCGCATGTCGAGCAGGCACTCGCCGCCCGCCTCCTCGATCTCCTCGCCGAGATGCAGGTTCTCGCTCTCGCTGAACTGGAAGCGGTCCAGGTGGGAGCGCCAGACGAGCCCTTTGACGATCACCCCGCGCTCGGCCGCCTCGCGCAGGACGGTCCCGATCTCGCTGCCGGGACCGTCGAGGCGCTCGTCGGGGTCACCCCGCCAGTCGGTGAACAGCAGCAGGTCTCCGGCCCGCTGCGCACGGATCGCGCCCAGAAGCTCCGCGAAGTACACCGCCCCGTGGACGAGGGGCCGCACCAGGTTTCCGGCCGACCAGGCCGTACCGCCCCCGTCCGCTCCGGCCCCGTCCACTCCGCCCGATCGGCGGCTGTCCAGCCGTGTCGCGCCGTTGCCGCGTTCCCGCGCCGTCAGCAGCCAGTCGGTGAGTTCCACAGCCCAGAACCTCCAGACGACACCTCCGCGACCTCCTGGTGGTGTCTCCGGGTACCCGTTTCCCGCCCCGTCATCACTCCACGGCGATCCCGTGGTCCGTGAGGAGTTCCCCCGTGCCGTCCGGAGTCGTGCGGGCACGGTGCGCGCCCGCGAGGACGCGGCTCAGTCGCCCGAGAACCCGAAAATTCCCAGGTGGGTGGGCTCATCACCGGTGTACAGAACGACGTGGACGCCGGTCCACCGCATGCGGCACTCGTCAAGGAGTGTGTCCGCACGGTCGGGCCCTCCTCCGAGGGCCGCTCGGGCCTGGGCGAGAAGCTCCTCGAACTGGGGGACCGTGGGGCGGTCATTCCCGAAGTGGTGCACCCTGCGCTCATGTGCCAGGGGGCGCACCGTGCCGCAGTCCGCGACGTTGTGGTTCGAGGGGGCGGTCGTGGTGTGGACGACACGATCGATGTCGAGGATCGAGTGAGTCCCCTCCTCCCCCATGAACTCCTCGTCCTGCCACAGCTCCTCAAGATCCCGGTAGGTCGTGTCGTCGCCATAGAGTTCCTGGAATACCCGGGCGTGCAGTGCTTCCAGGGACTTCTCGACGGTTCCTCTGTACGGCGTGACGTACTCCCAGCCGCTGGCACCCATCGCGCCGCTCCTCCCCGTGTGACATCCGCAAGATCGCTGCCACTGTAGGGAGGAGCACTGACATACCGGTGTTCAGTCCCCGCACCCGGAGCCGGCATCGGCACGTCCCCTCGCGCGCCGCCCCTGTCCTACGAATCCGTGCCTTCGTCTCGGGCGCAGAAAACCGCTGGCGCCCCCACGCAGCGCCACCATGCTGTACGTCATGGAACGACCACAGCGTGAGATCCGCGCGACCTACGAAGCCACCACGATCACCGTCTACCAGGCCTACCCGCCGGAACTCGGCCTGCCCGCCGCCCGCGAGGGCAGGTTCCCGGCAGCGTGGAAGCGGGACAGGATGACGTGGATCAAGCCCTCGTTCCTGTGGATGATGTACCGCTGCGGCTGGGCCACGAAGCCGGGGCAGGAGACCGTACTCGCCGTCGAGATCACGCGCGACGGCTTCGAGTGGGCGCTGCGCCACGCGTGCCTGTCGCACCACGAACGCGGTCTGCACCCCGACCGCAGCACCTGGCAAAGCCAGTTGAAGCGCTCACCGACCCGCGTCCAGTGGGATCCCGAGCGCGATCTGCACCTCCGCCCGCTGCCCCACCGCTCGCTCCAACTCGGCCTCTCCGGCACGGCCGTTGCGCGCTACGCGGACGAGTGGACGGTCTCCGTCAGCGACGTGACGGAGCTCGCACACAAGGTTCAAGCGCTCGTCGGCCGGGGCGAGTTGGGCTCCGCTGCCCGACTGCTGCCCGAGGAACGGCCGTATCCTGCCGATGGGGACCTGCTGGCCCACCTGCGCCCCTGACCGTGCGCGACCGGCGGTCCGTGGACGCCTACTCCACCGCGATGCCGTAGTCCGTGACGAGTTCCTCCAGGCCGCCCGGGTAGCCCTTGCCGCCGAGGACGAAGTCCCAGTCGCCGTTGGGCCTGCGGCGGAAGGAGCCGAGGACCAGGGCGGTCTCGTGGGGCCGGCCGTCGGAGACGTCGAGTCGGCCGAGTTCGGTCATCGAGGGGTCGAGGAGGCGGATGCAGGCCCGGGTGAAACCGGAGAGGTCGGCGGCCGGGTTGACCTCGGGGTCGACGGCGGCCACGAGCACCAATCGGTCGGCCTCCTGCGGCAGTCCGTCGAAGGAGACGCGGAGCGCGGCCTTGTCGGGTGGGGCGGCGGGGAGCACGCGCACGGAACCGTCCGGTGTGCTCGGGTTGTTGAAGAAGACGAAGTGATCGTCGCCGAGCACCCGGTTGCCGCGGCAGACCAGCGCGCACACGTCCAGGGCGACGTTCCCGGTCCACGTCATGCCCAGGACGTTGTGGTCGGCCGGTGACGCGGGGTCCGGAGCCGTCGGCGTCGGGCGGGTCGCGGTGCGACGGGCGCCGTCGCCCAGGCGGCCGCGCAGGCCGTGGCGGTGCAGCAGGTCGACCAGTTCGGTCCCGGAGATCAGTTCCAGCGGCTTGCCGTCGGCGAAGGTGCGGGAACCGGGGCCGAACTTCGAGGTGGTCACGAGGACGCCCTTGTTGGCGCCGGCGTCCTGCACGGTGCCGTACAAGTCCCGTACGGCGGTGGGCGGGACCGTGTTGCGGTAGCGCTTCACCTGCACGACGATCTTGCCGCCGCGGATCGGCGTCGGATCCAGCGCGTCGACGTCCACTCCACCGTCGTTCGAGCGCTGCGTGGTGACCGCCTGCATCCCCATGGCGCGGAAGAGCTCGGCGACGAGGTCCTCGAAGGCGATCGGGTCCATCTCGTACAGGTCGGGTTCGTCGTCGCCGGCCGGTGTGACGCGGCGGTTCGCCACGTCCTGCGGCAGGCGGCTCGGCCGTACGGAGGTGAGCTGGTCGGGGCGGGCCGAGAGCTGCCCGCGCAGCGCACCGGCGAGGCAGCTTCCGGCGTCCACCTGCGCTATGTGCAGGTCGCCGAACGTCGCGCCCGGTGCCATGACGGTGGCGAGGTGGATGTGGCCCGGTCGGCCCGTCACGGGGTCGTGTCCGTCCACGTAGCCGTTCAGGGCCACGGACTCCAGCGCTCCCGGCTCGTCCGCCGCGAAGAGCTGGTGCAGGACGAGCAGCATGCACTGGGCCAGGACCTCCCGGTAGAGGGCCCGCCGCTGGGTCGCCGGCCGGGCGGTCTCCTTGTCCTGGTCCGTGCCGGACAGGTACCGGACCGACTTGGCCTCGGGTACGACGTCGTAGGCGGGCAGTTCCCAGTCCAGCACCAGTTGTCCGGCCGCCGGGTCGTAGGCCGCCGTGAACTGGCGGGGGAAGCCCTCCGGCCAGGCGGCGGAGGCGTAGAGGGCGGCGGAGAAGTACTCCACCACAGCGTCGGGGTCGCGGCGCCGTACCGCCTCCGTCAGCTCGGCGACGCCGGCGTTGTGCCGCCGTACCTCGGCTGACCGGGCGTCGGCCCGCCGCTGGTACTCCTGCTGGTACGCGGCGAACTGCTGCTGCCGTCGCGTTTCCGCCGCCTGGGCCGCGTACCAGTCACGTTCGAAGCGCGCACGGGCGTCGGCCTCGGCCTGCGCACGGCGGCCGGCGGTCCATCCGCGATCCGGCTGGTAGTGATCAGGGTTCGGCATGGACACCGGCTGCGCCAGGGGCCCCGGGGCGAAGGGCTCGGCCTCCTCGGGGCGCAGCAGGGTGGCGGCCCTGAAGGCCGGAGCCCGGCATCCCGTGGCGAGGAGCTCGCGCAGCCCCGCGACCTGCGCGTCCAGCTCCGCGGTGCGGCGCAGCGCTTCCGCCTGCCGGTAGGCGCGGTAGTCCTGGGCGACCTGCCGCTGGTAGGCACGCGCCTGTTGGGCTTCCTGCCTCTGTCGTCTGGCTTCGGCCTCCCGCTGACGCTGCTGCTGCCTCTGCAGCTCAGCCCAGACACCGACCACGCCGTGAGAGCGACGGCTCATCTACTTGCAGGCCCTCCCCGAAGGTGCCCCGGTTGTCCCCACAACCAGTTGTAACGGACCGACTCTATCCAGCCACGGCCGTCTTGCCTATCGACGCCCGCCGGACCCGCTCGATCAGCTGTCTCCGCAGGTCACAGCTGACCGTCGGTCGACCGGTCCGAGTGGGCCCGAGCCCCGGGCCCGGGGCTCAGGTGGGCGGTGAGGAAGCGGGCGGCGCGGTCGAGTGCGGCGTCCGCCTCGTCGAGGCGGCCGTAGTGGTGCTGGAAGACGTGCGGGAGGCCGGGCCCGACTTCGAGCGTGACCTCGACGTCGTCGGCGCCCGCGCGGCCGGCCAGCCGGACCGCGTCGTCGAGGAGCACCTCGTTCGCCCCGACCTGTACGAGGAGTGGGGGCAGTCCGGTGAGGTCGGCGAGGACCGGGCTGGCCAGGGGATGCGCCCGGTCGCCTGCGGCGACGTAGAGATCGGCGTAGGCGCGCAGGTCGGCCCCGGTGAAGATGGGGTCGGCGCTCTCCTTGGCACGGATGCTCCCGCCGGCGAGGGTGAGGTCGGCCCAGGGGGAGAACACGACCACGGCGGCCGGCTGCGGCAGCCCGGCCTCACGGGCGGCCAGCAGTGTGGCGATGCTCAGACCGCCACCGGCGGAGTCACCGGCCAGGACGAGATCCCGCGGGTCGGTGCCCGACGCCAGCAGCTCACGGTAGGCCGCGAGCCCGTCGTCGACGGCCGCGGGGAACGGGTGCTCGGGCGCCAGCCGGTAGTCCACCGACGTCGCGCGCAGCCCGGCGCGGCGGGCCAGTTCACCGGCCAGACCGGCGTGGGTGTCCGGTGAGCCGACGACGTAGCCACCGCCGTGCAGGAAGAGCAGCCGGCCACGGCCGGAGGCATCGGCAGGCTCCAGCTCCAGGGCGGGCCGGCCGCCCAGGACGGTCCGGCGGGTGACCACGTCCGGAGGGGCGGGGCGGGTGAGGGCCGCGGCGAAGCCGCTGCGCTGCTCCTCGGGACTGGGCCGGGTCTCGCTGCGAGGGGCGGAACGGAGCAGGGCGTCCAGGGCGTCGCGCTGCTGTCGGGACATGCGGGCCTCCAGGGGGCGTGGCAGGGCGGGGTGGGGCGCGAGGATGGATTCCTCGGAATCCATCTGTCGGGCATCAACCAGATTCCGGGGAAGATGATTCCCAGGAAACTACTGGAGGTGGAGATGACCCATGTCACCCCGGTCTTCATCGACCTGGTCCGCGTCGAGATCCGGCTCTACAACGCGGCGAGCGCCCGGCTGCGCGCCGAGC
This sequence comes from Streptomyces sp. NPDC047000, assembly GCF_040644295.1. Lineage (NCBI taxonomy): Bacteria > Bacillati > Actinomycetota > Actinomycetes > Kitasatosporales > Streptomycetaceae > Streptomyces > Streptomyces sp. NPDC047000. The sequence goes on along the minus strand of NZ_JBEYWE010000002.1, from coordinate 367,580 downwards.
AGGGTCTCAGCCTGGGGCAGTTCGAGATCCTGGAGATCATCGACCGCGTGGCGGGGTGCCGCGTGCTCGACATCGCCGGCGAGCTGGCGATCACGGTGGGGGCCGTCAGCAAGGCGGTCGACCGGCTGGTGGCCGCGGGCTGGTGCCTGCGGGTCGCGCATCCGTATGACCGCCGCTCGTCCGTCCTGCGCCTCACCCCGGCGGGAGAGCAGCGGTTGGCGGCGTCCCGCCCGGTCGTCGAAGGCGAGCTCGCCGCACTGACCGCGGCGGTTCCGCCCGACGACCTGGCCCGCATCGCCTCGACCCTGGCCACCCTTCGCACGGCCCTGGAGGCGGGCGCCGCGGGCGGGCGGGGCGAGGGGACGGGCCAGGGCCGGGAGTGAGCCGGTCAGGCGGCCTTCAGCAGCAGTTCGGTGAGTTCGAGGGGCGTGGTGATCATGCAGTCGTGGCCGCTCCGCAGCTCCCACACCTGCGACGGAGCGCCGTTGGGCTGTGTGGGGGCGACAGGACGGCGGGCGACTCCCGGCGGCGTGCTGCCGACGCAGTGGATGTGCGTCCGGGGGATCATGTCCAGGGCCGGGTCGTCCAGCCGGACCGGCTGGAGGAAGCAGCGGACCGAGTCGTCCGAGAGCATCGTGCGCAGCCACGCCGTGTCCGCCGGGTCGGTGACGCCGAAGAGGCCCAGGGGCGCCGGTTGCTGCGGCAGGGGCGGGATGCGCCAGGGGGTGTCGGTGGAGGCGGCGGCGTCGATCAGGTGTTGGGTCATCGGCATGACGTCGAGAGCGGACTCACCGTCCTCCGGGACCATCGCGTCGACGTAGACAAGACCCGCGACCCGGTCCGGGACCTGGGCGGCCACGGCCGATATGACCATCCCGGCGTAACTGTGCCCGACCAGGATCACGTCGGTGAGGTCTTCCTCGGTGAGGAGACCGGCGACGTCGGCGACGTGGGTGTCGAGTCCGACGTCCGGACCGAGCAGGTGCTGCTTCTCGCCGTGGCCGGTCAGCGAGGGGGCGAACACCCGGTGCCCGGCCCGGGCCAGCAGAGGGACCACCCGGTCCCAGGCGCGCCCGCTGTGCCAGGCGCCGTGGACGAGGACGTAGGTCTTCGTGTGCGGTGTACTCATGGGAAAGACGCTAGGGAGCCGATAGGTACCTCTTGGTAACCTTCGGCTCATGCCCGACCCTGCCGGAAGCGTCTTCCTCGCCGACTGCCCCGCTCGGCTGGCCATCGAGATCATCACCGACAAATGGGCGGCCGTCGTCCTCTTCGCGCTCAGCCTCCGGCCGTACCGGCACGGCGAACTCGTCGATCTCGTCGGCGGCATCTCGCGCAAGGTGCTCACCCAGACCCTGCGCCGGCTCCAGGGTTACGGCCTGGTCGAGCGCCGCGCCTACGCGGAGGCGCCCCCGCGGGTCGAGTACAGCCTGACCGACCTCGGCCGGACCCTCGTCGAGCCCATCGCCGCCCTGACGGACTGGGCGAGGACGTACGGCGACGCCGTCGTCAGCTTCCAGGCAGCGGCGGAAGAGGCGGCAGAGGCAGAAGGGGCGTCTTCGTCCGGGGAGTGACCCGTACCGGGAAATCCGGTTGCCGGTGGCGGTGCGGTGCGCGTTAATACGGCGCATGGCGGATATCCAGGGCTCGTACGACGATCTGTTCATCGCGGTGCCGAACGCGCTGGCCGGGCTGCTGGACGCCGGGGACACGGGCGGCTCCGTCGCGGTCTTCGTGGACGGCGAGGCGGTGGTGGACGTCTGGGGCGGCTTCGCCGACGCGGGCCGCACGACGCCGTGGGAGCGGGACACGATCGCCGGCGTCTACTCCGTCACCAAGACGATGACCGCCTTGTGCGCCCTGATCCTGATCGACCGCGGCGATCTCGATCCCGCCGCGCCGGTCAGCCGGTACTGGCCCGAGTTCGCCGCGGCGGGCAAGGAGGGCGTGCTGGTACGCCACCTGCTCTCGCACACCGCGGGCCTCCCCGACTGGGATCGGCCGGTGGAGGACCTCTACGACTGGCCGACCGCGACGGCACATCTGGCCGCGCAGGCCCCGCAGTGGGAACCGGGGAGCGCGGCCGGATACCACTCCCTCACCTACGGGTTCCTCGTCGGCGAGGTCGTACGGCGGATCACCGGCCGCAGCGTGGGCGAGTTCTTCGCGGCGGAGGTGGCCGGACCGCTGGGCGCCGACTTCCACCTCGGGCTGTCCGCCGAGCACGACCACCGGGTGGCGCTCTCCGTCCCTCCGGCGGGGCGGGACGAGGACTACACCGCGAGCGCGGCCAACAGCGGCACGTCCCCCCGCCCCACGGCCACCTCCCTCCACGTCCGGGACGGCAACAGCGTCGCCTGGCGCCGCGCGCAGATCCCGGCGGCGAGCGGCTTCGGCAACGCCCGCTCGGTGGCCCTCGTCCAGTCGGTCCTGGCCTGCGGGGGATCCGTGGGCGGGGTACGGCTGCTGTCGCAGGCCGGCTGTGACCGCGCCCGGGAGGAGCAGTTCAGCGGCGACGACCTCCGTCTGAACATGCCGGTCCGCTGGGGGCTGGGCTACGGGCTGTTCGGCAACACCTTCGGGTGGGGCGGCTGGGGCGGCTCGCTCGTCGTGATCGATCCGGCGGAGCGGATGGCGGTGGCGTACGTGACCGACCAGATGCGCGAACCCGCCGAGGACACCCGGGGAATGGAACTCGCGATGGCCGCCTACGACGGGCTCAAGGGCCTGCGGGCCTGACCCTGGCGGCTGGCCCAACGGACCTGCGCTCAGCGCGCCTTGAGTGCGTCGACGAACGGCGCCCAGGCCTCACGGCCGACGACGAGGACGGCTCCGCCGGGGGCCTTGGAGTCACGTACGGGGACGGTGCCGGGGCAATGGGGTGCGATCTCTACGCAGTTGCCGCCGTCGCCGTTGCTGTAGCTGCTCTTGAACCAGAGCGCTTCACTCAGGTCGGTCCTGGTGACCGCCATGTTGTTCAGCGCGCCTTGAGCGCGTCGACGAAAGGTACCCAGGCCTCACGGCCGACAACGAGAACAGCTCCGCCGGGGGCCTTGGAGTCACGTACGGGGACGGCGCCGGGGCAATGGGGTGCGATCTCTACGCAGTTGCCGCCACTGCCATTGCTGTAGCTGCTCCTGATCCAGAGCGCTTCACTCAAGTCGGTTCGGGTGCTCGCCATTCCGGTATCCCTCTGCCGCTGTTCTGATCATGGCCAGGGACGTCTCCGGAGACAGTGCGACGGCCCTGAGCCGATCGTACGATCTGCGGTACTCCTCCACGAGGGCCGGGTCGTCGATCGTGACACCGCTGTGCAGCGACTCCGTGTAGACGAGAGGTGGAGCGTCCAGGAAGGTCATGACCATAACGGAACCGATCATGAAAGGGTGCGGGGCCGTTTTCCGCAGGACGAGTTGCGGGACGATGCGACGCCGATCGGTCAGTTCCACCACTCGGGACAGTTGGTCGGCCATCCCCTTGGGGGGCAGGATCGGGTCGGTGATCAGCGACTCGTCCAGGATGACCCAATAGGCCGGAGTGGTATGGCTCCTCTGGAAGATCTCGGCACGCTCCATCCGGGCGTTGACCTTCGTCTCGACTTCTTCGTCCAACGAGAGCGGATGGGTCGCCCTGACCACGGCTGCCGCGCACTCCGGAGTCTGTAGCAGTCCCGGAAAGACGTCGGGACACCACTCCTCGATGGTCTTGGCGCACTTCTCCGCCTCCAGAACATCCGCGAAGTACTCTCCGTGCCCGGTTCGCCGCGCCCGGCGCACGTCCTCGCAGTGCCGCTCGAAGAACCCGTCCGTGTCCAGCGCGCGATCCGCGTGCCGGGCGAGATCGAGCGGCATCCGCCGTTCGCCCCGCTCGATGTCGCTGAGGTACGACTTGCCGTAGAAGCTGCCTTCGAGCAGGCCCTCCAAGGACAGGCCCGCGGCCTCCCGCTTCCACCTCAACTCCGCGCCGTAGAACGTCGGAACGCTCGTGGAGCCGTCGATGTCCCTGCGTCGCGGCATGGTTCGCCCCGTTTCCGCTGCTGTTGCCGTGTATGCGAAATCTCTTTCACGGCAGGGGATCCGACGCCACTGTGTGAGCGAATCATCACAGAAAGCGACTCGACGCTCTCCAGGAAAGGCGCTCCCGGACCGTGAACCATCTCGAACTCAGCCTGCTCGCCACCCCCAAGGCGGTGCCGGAGCTGCGGCACCACCTGCGGCACCACGACTACGAAGTGCGCCTGTGCGCCACTGAGTTGGTGACCAATGTGATCGACCATGTCGGGGACGGCACCCCGGTGACCGTACGGGTGTCCGCCGCGGATCAGGGCCGTACGCGGATCGAGGTCACCGACCCCGACCCGCGCGCCCTGCCGACCCTGCTGCACGCCACCGCGACGGACGAGTCCGGGCGCGGGCTGGCCCTCCTGGACGCCCTCGCACTGCGCTGGGGCGTGCACCAGGGGCCGGGCCGCAAGACGGTCTGGTGCGAGCTGGGCGTACCGGCGGAAGCGGGTGGGACGGCACCGGACTGACGGCCGCCCTCCGGGACAGGAGGCGCTCACGGACGGGAATCCCCACCGGCGGGGCCGGGTTGCTGCGAGGGCAATGTCGACCACGGGGTGGACCGCGAGGAGGGGACGGGAGCCGATGAGCCTTCGTCAGTTCGAGTACGCCCTGGCCGTCGCCGAGGAGGGCTCGGTGACGGCGGCGGCGGAGCTGCTGCGCGTCGCCCAGCCGTCGGTGTCACAGCAGATCCGCAGCCTGGAGCGGGAACTCGGGGTGGAACTGTTCGCCCGCACGCCGAGCGGGCTGGTGCCGACCTCGGTCGGCCGCGCGTTCCTGCGGGAGGCGGAGGTCGCGGTGCGCGCGGCGCGACGGGCGAGGGCGACGGCGCAGGCCGGTGCCGAGGAGGTGGCGGGCGAACTGGTGGTCGCGGCGCAGCTCGGTCTGGGCACCCGGCAGTTGCCGGGCGCGCTGGGGGCGCTGCGCCGCCGCTTCCCACGGTTGGAGGTCACCGTCTTCGAGGAGCCGAACCCCGCCGAGCTGGAGCGGCTGGCACGCCGGGGCGTGCTGGACCTCGCGCTGATCGGCTCGGCGTGCGAGGAGGGCCTGTATCTGGGGCATCACCTCGGTGACGAGGAGTTCGTCGCGGTGCTGGGTACCGGGCACCCACAACTCGCCGCGAATCGGGTCGAGTTGCGCGCGCTGGAGCGGGAGCCGTGGGTGCGGTTCGAGCAGAGCAGCGCGCTCGACGGGCTGGTGCGGGGTGTGCTGCGGGACAACGGCCTGAGCCCGGTCACGGTCGCCCGGGTGTCCCAGGCGGCGACGGCGGTGCGCTGGGCCGCCCACGGGCTGGGGGTGACGCTCGTACCGGCCTCCGCGGTGCCCCATGGGTACGAGCACCTGACGCGTCCGGTGTTCCCGGTCGTGTCCGAGCCTGTCGTCGCCGTGGTCCGGCCGGTCCCGGGCCCGGCGGAGACCGCGCTGCTCGACCTCCTGCGCAAGGAGACCTGGTACGACACCGCCTCCTTCGCACCGGCGTCCTGACGGCGGGGACGCCCGTGACGGCGCGGGTGTCAGCTCCGGGGGAACTCGCCGCCGTCCACGAAGAGGTTGTTCCCGGTCAGCCAGTCCGCCCGGTCGGACACCAGGAACAGCACCGCCTCGGCGATGTCGTCGGGCCGGCCCTCGCGGCCCAGGGGCACGGTGACCTGGTCCTGGCCCGCGGTGGCCGGGTGCAGGCGCGCCCACTGCTCCCGCGTCGCCTCACCGCCGGGGGTGGCGACCCTGCCGGGGCTCACGGTGTTGACCCGGATCCCGAACGGGGCCAGTTCCAGGGCCAGTCCCCGGCTGTAGTTCTCCAGCGCCGCCTTCGCCGCCGTGTAGTGCAGGAACGCCGCCACCGAGGTGGGGACCGCGGCCGAGGAGATGTGCACGATCGCCCCCGAGCCCCGTTCCCGCATCCCCTGCGTGAGCAGCGCGTCCAGCCGTACCGACGCCAGGTAGTTCAGGTCCAGGGCGTCCTGCCACTCCTCGTCGGGAATGGCCGAGGTGTCCTCGTACGGCTGGGCCCCGCCCGCGTTGTCGACCAGGATGTCGACTCCGCCGAGCAGGTCGTGCGCGGCCGAGGCGAGTGCCTGGGCTCCGGCCCGGGTCCGCACGTCGGCCTCCGTGAAGAGGGCTCCTTCCGGCACCGGGTCCGGCGTCGACCGGGCGGTGGTGAGCACCTGGGCGCCCGCGTCCAGGAGCCGACGTACGACGGCCGCCCCGATACCGCGGGAACCTCCCGTGACCAGGGCCCGCTTTCCCGAGAATTCTCCCTTTTCCGGTCCGACTTCCATAATGGTCATGGCACCGCTCTCCTCTCGATCGTGCGTTTCTTCCGCTCGACGGAATACGGAGCGATATGCACGGGCCGGGAATTCTCGGCCTCCTCACGGTGCACGCCTCGTCGAGCTGTTTCACGGTAGGTCCGGGAAAGAGGGAGGGGCAAAGACGAAATATGAGCGGGGGACATAGGGAATTCCTATGGCGTGCCGGGTTCCCGGCGAGGCGGCGAAAGCGGGGCGGTGCCACACTGTCCGTATGAGTGGACACCGATCGGGAACGCGGCTGCTCACCCTCGCGGCCGTGTCGGCCGCCGTCTCGGCGGGCTACGGCCTGCTCGTCCGGCCGCGGCTGCTGACCTGGGGCGCGACCCGGGACGAGGCCACCCGCGTCTTTCCCGGCGACGAGATCGTCCTCGTGGCCGACAGTTCCTCCACGATGGCCACGACCCTTCCCGCTCCGCCCGAGGCGGTCTGGGCCTGGCTGGTGCAGATGGGCGGCGACCGCGGGGGCTGGTACAGCTGGGACTGGCTGGACCATTTCGGACGGCCGAGCGCGGACCGCATCGCACCCGAGTGGCAGACCCTGGCGGAGGGGCAACACCTGAACACGGCACCGGACGGCCGGTCCTGGTTCACCGTGGCGGTCCTGGAACCGAACCGGACCCTGGTCCTGCGGTCGGACCTGGAGCTGCCGTCCGGCCGCTCCTTCGACCCGGGGACGACCGGGTTCCCGCCGCGGGCCCGGATGGACGGGATCTGGGGCTTCCACCTGCGGCCGGCCGACGACGGCGCGAGCACCCGACTGGTGGTCCGCACCCGTGGCACGGGCCGCCCGCGCACCTTCAACCGGATCCTCGGCGTCCTGTTCGGGGAACCGGCGCATTTCATCATGCAGATCCGCCAGTTCCAGAACCTCCGCACCCGGGTCGGCACGACGGCCTGATCCCGGGAAAGGGCGGCTGCTCATGTGGTACGGCTGCGTGAGCGACAAGGCGGCGGTCGATCCACCGAACCCGACACCCCGCGCGTTGCACGGCTGGTCCACGCCCCGCACCACACCGCGGCCGTGACGCTCGACCAGCCCGGGCAGACGGGTTCTGATCCGAACGTCTTGTTCCTCTGCGCGTCGGGGCTGTGATGCCCCGGGGACGGGCGGTGGGCGGGTTAGCGTCGGGCCCGTTGCCGTTGCGGGTGTGGTGGAGGTGGTGGCGGGTGACGGACGGGGCGGCGGAGGGCGAGGGCGCGGGGAGCGGGGCGGGCGGGGGCCGGGAGCCGGTGTTCGGGGCGCCGTTGGGGGTGGTGGTGGCGCTGGCTCTCGCGTTCACGGTCACCGTCATCGATCCGCTGGTGCTCAATCTCAATCTGCCCCGGGTGAGCCGCGATCTGGACGTGCCGCCCGACAGGGTCGGCATGCTGAGCGGGGCCGCGACCCTCGTCATGGCGTCCTCCGTGCTCGCCGCGGGCACGCTCGGCGACGCCCTCGGGCTCAAGCGGCTGCTGCTGTGGGGGCTGGGCGTCGTCGCCGTCGTCGACCTGGCGTCCGTCTTCGCGCCCGGCTACGGCTTTCTGCTCGCCATGCGGTTCCTCGCCGGGCTCGGTATGACCGCGCTGCTCGCAGTGCCGCTGGCGCTGCTCAAGGTGGCCGTGCCCGACGCCAAACGGCCCCTGGCCATCGGGGCGCTCATGGCCGTCGAGATGATGCTGGCCGGCGTCGTCCCCGCGTTCACGGGGTGGGCCGTGGGAGCCGTCGGATGGCGGGTGCTCTTCCTCATCGGACCGGCGCTGTGCGCGGTCTCGTTCCGGCTCACCTGGCGGCGCGTCCCCGAGTCGCCCCGCCGGCGGGGGCGCCGGATCGACGTCGTCGGGATCGTGATCGTCGGGGTGAGTCTGCTGGGTCTCGTCCTCGGCCTCGCCAACGCGCAGAACGGGATCACCCGGCCGGAGACCTGGGTGCCGCTGCTGGTCAGCGCCTGCGGCTTCACGCTGTTCGTACGGCACTCCCGGCACACCCCGGAACCCGCCGTGGACCTCGCCCTCTTCCGCAGCGCCCCGTTCGCTGTCGCTCTGCTCGCCTCCCTCACCCTGAACTTCCTCGCCGCCGGGCTCGGCGTCGTCCTCGGCCAGTTCGGCACCGTCGTACTGGCCCTGTCCCCCGAGACCATCGGGCTGCTCTATCTCCCCGGCACCCTGCTGATCGCCGGGGCCGTGATCCTCGCCGGGCGCCTCGTGGGGGTGTACACCCCACGGCCCGTCATGATCACCGGGCTGCTCGTCATGGCGGGCAGCGGACTGCTGCTCGCCGGCACCGCCGGCCCCGCCATGGCCGTGGCACTCCTCGTCCTCGCCACCTGGATGTGCAACCTCGGCTCCCTGGTCACGTCCACCGCCGTGTCCGAGACCGTCCTCTCCGAGGCGCCGACCGGGCGGTCCGGGACGGTGGCCTCCGTGCAGATGGCCTTCGCCATGACCGGTTCCGCCTTCGGACCCACCGTCTACCTGCTGCTCCTCGACCTCTTCTTCCAGCAGCGCTGGCTCGCCGACGCCGCCGCGCGCGATGTGCCCGCGCAGCAGGCCGAGCAGTCCGTCGACGCCGTACGCGCCGCCATGGCGCAGGTCCCGGGCGGCGCCCAGTACGACCCCAACCTGCTCCAGAAGGCCTCCGGGCTCGACCTCGCGCTCGACTTCGCCGACGGGCTGCGGCTCACCATGCTCGTCGTCAGCGTCCTGCCGGTCGTGGTGGCGGTACTGGTCGCCGTGCTCATGCCCCGTCGCCGCCACCACCGCCGCAAGGCCGCCCGCTGACACGGCCGGGCCGCGCGGCTCCCGCAGGGGCGGGGGCGGCGCGGCCCGGTGATCGGATCTCCCCGGTGAGGGGGACGGTCAGATCGTCGACGTGTCGATCACGAAGCGGTAGCGCACGTCGCTGGCGACCACGCGCTCGTACGCCTCGTTGATCCGGTCGGCGGCGATCAGCTCGATCTCCGCGCCGAAGCCGTGCGCGGCGCAGAAGTCGAGCATCTCCTGGGTCTCCTGGATACCGCCGATGTTGGAGCTGCTGATGCTGCGGCGACCGCCGAAGAACGAGCGGAGCGGGATGTCGACGGCCTCCTCCGGCAGGCCCACGTTCACCATGGCGCCGTCCCTGCGCAGCAGCGAGAGGTACGCGGGGAAGTCGAGCGGCGCCGACACCGTGTTGAGGATGATGTCGAAGGTGCCCTTGAGGGAGGTGAAGGTCTCCGGGTCGGCGGTGGCGTAGTAGTGGTCGGCGCCCAGCTTCAGGCCGTCGTCCTTCTTGCGCAGCGACTGGGAGAGGACGGTGACCTCCGCGCCCAGCGCGTGCGCGATCTTGACGCCCATGTGGCCCAGCCCGCCGAGGCCGACGACCGCGACCTTCTTGCCGGGGCCCGCGTTCCAGTGCTTCAGCGGGGAGTACGTGGTGATGCCGGCGCAGAGCAGCGGGGCGGCCTCGTCGAGGGACAGGCCGTCGGGGACGCGGACGACGTACTTCTCGTCGACGACGATCTTCTCCGCGTACCCGCCGAGCGTAGGACGGCCGTCCTTGCCGGTGCTGTTGTACGTCCACACCGGGCCGCCGCCCGTGCAGAACTGTTCCAGGCCGTCCTTGCAGTTGTCGCACTCGCGGCAGGAGTCGACCATGCAGCCGACGCCCACCCGGTCACCGACCTGGAACTCCGTGACACCGGGGCCGACCTCCGAGACGACGCCCGCGATCTCGTGACCGGGGACCATCGGGAAGGCCGCCGGTCCCCAGCCCTCCCTGGCCTGGTGGATGTCCGAGTGACATATGCCGGCGAACTTGATGTCGATGAGTACGTCGGCCTCACCGACCGGCCGGCGCTCGATGGTGGTGCGCTCCAGCGGAGCCTTGGCGGCGGGTGCGGCGTATGCGGCGACGGTGGTCATGTGGAGGAGCTCCTGAACGCAGTACGAGGGTGGTACGGGGTGGTCTTACGGCTTCCAGCCTGCCCCGATCTCCTTCGGGTACCCAGACCACGCCTCTGCCTACGCCCAGCGTTCCTACCACTGGCGGGGTCAGGATGCCCTCGCCGCGCGCCCCCGGCACCCTCGCCACGCACCGCGCGGCACCCCGCCGCGTACGCGCGGCGGGGCGGGGCGGGGCGGGAACGGTTCAGGCCGTGGCGCCGGCGGGCCGCGCGTCCTCCGCCTCGGGGTCGCGCAGGGGCGGGATGAACAGGGAGAGGGCCAGCGCCACCACCGTGACCAGCGCGCCGAGCCAGAAGATCCACGAGTAGCCGGTGTCGAGGTAGAAGGCGGTGCCCTTGACGACGGTGCTGTCCGCGGCGAGGACGGCGTAGGCACCGGCGGTGACGATGGCGCCGAACAGGCTGATCAGCATGTTGAGCATGCCGCTCCCCAGGCCCTGCTCGTCGCGGGTGACGACGCCGACCACCAGGGCGGGGGCTCCCGCGACGACGACACCGGCGCCGATGTTGGCGATGCAGGAGGTCAGGGCGAGCTGGAGTTCGTTGCCGTGGCGGAAGCCGACGAGGGTGTAGCCGACGGCCATCACCACGAGGCCGGCGCACCAGATCCGGCGCGCGTCGAAGCGGCGCAGCAGGCGGCTGGCCAGGAGGCCGGTGCCGAACATCACCAGGTTCCAGCTCACGCTGACGACGGCGTTGTGGTGCGCGCTCCACCCGAGGCCGGCCGAGACACCGGGGATGTGCGGGTAGAGGGCCAGCAGGATGGCCAGGCCGGGCATCGTGAAGGCGACCGTCTGTGCCAGGCCGCCCGCGGTGAGCGCCAGGGCGACCGGGCGGCGGCGCAGCACCTTCAGGTCGAGGATGGGGTGGGCGCTGGACCGCTCGATGAGCAGGAAGACCGCGAGCGCCACGGTGCCGGCCACCAGCCAGCCCAGGGTGCGGGCGTCCGCCCAGCCCCAGCTCTGCCCCTGGCCGACGGCGTAGACCACGGCCGTCAGACCGCCGCCGAGGACCAGGCCGCCCAGCCAGTCGAAGCCGGTTTCGAAGGAGTGCCGCGGCGTCTCCGGGACCAGCAGCGCGACCAGGGTGAAGGCGACGGCGGTGGCGGCGGCGAGGAACCACAGGGCGCCGCGGTAGCCCCAGCCGTCGACCAGCCAGCCCGCCAGGAACGGCGAGACGAGGGCGACCAGGCCGACGCTGCTGCCCATGATGCCGCTGGCCGACTTGACCAGACGGGCCGGGAAGACGTCCCGCACCGCGGCGAACGACAGGGCGCCGAACGGCCCGTAGAACCCGGCGATCGCGCGGCCCGCGAGGACGAGCCAGAAGCTTCCGGCCAGGGCCGCCAGGGTTTCACCGAGGGCGCCGAGAGCGGTCATGGCGAGCATGACGCGCCGTTTGCCGTAGAGGTCTCCCAGCTTGATGACGAACGGGGTGAGCAGGGTGGACGTCAGGGTCAGGGTCAGTCCGAACCACACCACCTGGGTGGTGTGGAAGGCCTGCGCGACGCCCGCGGTGGCGTTGGCGCCGAGGATGCCCCCCGCGGCCAGCAACTGGGTCGGCCAGGCGAGTGCGATCAGCAGCAGGACGAGGCGGGGAGTCCACCGCCCGTCCGTGTCGGGGCGTGCTGCGGAGTCGACCGAGGGGCTTGATGACGTCGGCGTCATGCCAGCCCTCCTTTCACGGAGGTGCCGAGGGGAGAGTGAGCGCGCGGGGGGTGTGGGGCGCGGGAGAGGTGGGGCGCAGCACGTCGTTCACACGAACGTGACAGCGCGGCAACCTGTCGTGGCGTGGCTTGATGATGAGCCCGAACACCTAGTGGTTGCTAGGTTTCGGGATTATGACCCACATCACACAGGGCGTACAGGGCCGGCCGGGCGGGATCCCGGCGCCGCGACCGCCCCCGGTAGGGTTCTGCCATGGCGACACCCAGGGGACCGCGGGGTCAGTACACGGCGGGCCGCGCGCGGCGTACGCAGATCCTCGAGGCCGCGCTGCTGCGCTTCGGGCGGGACGGCTACCGCAAGACCTCCCTCGCGCGCATCGCCCGGGACGCCGAGATCACCGACGCCGGACTGCTGCACCACTTCCGGGACAAGCAGCAGCTGCTGCTCGCGGTCGTCGAGTACTGGCACGAGCGCATGGACGTGCAGTGGGAACGGGTCTCGGACTCGGTACGGGACGCCTTCCGCTGCCATCTGGAGGACACGGCGGAGACGCTGACCATGCCCGGCATGGTGGAGCTGGCCGTCGTCCTCACCGCCGAGGCCACCGCGCCCGACCATCCGGCGCACGGCCACTTCACCACCTGGCAGGAGAAGGGCGTGAGGGAGCTCGCCGACCGGCTGCGGGTCGGCAGCACCACCGGTGAGCTGCGGCCCGGCCTGGACCACGAGGGCATAGCCCGCGAGTGCGCGGCGCTGGACGCGGGGCTGCTGCAACAGTGGCTGGCCGGCGGGCGGTCCTTCGACCTCGTCGCCGTCATGCGCGGCCACCTCGACCGCCTCCTGCGGAGCATCTCCAGCGACGGCCAGGGGCTGTAACCCGGGGACCCGGCGGCGCCGGTTCCGTGCCACCACTCCAGTTTATTGTCATGTACGCGTCATTTCAACATCTGCGCCACTACGCCCCGAACGGCATGAGACGCACCTCACACCACTCAACACCTAGTTTTCACTAGGTATTGGCCGCATGATCGGTCCTGCTCACCCCCGGTGCTGAGAGAGGCCGCCATGCACCACCACCAGTGGACCGCCCGAGTCGTCAGCCCCCGCCCCTGGGCCCCGGGTCCGGATCCGGACCCCACACCCGCCGACGGGCCCCGCCCGGCCGCCCTGCTGCGGGCCGAGTTCACCGCGCGGGCAGCGGTACGGTCGGCCCGGCTGCTGGTCACGGCCCTCGGCGTCTACGAGCTGGAGATCAACGGCAGCCCGGTGGGCGACCACGTCCTGGCACCCGGCTGGACGAGCTACCGCCACCGCCACCGCTACCAGTCCTTCGACGTCACCGACCGGCTCCGCGAGGGCCGCAACGCCTGGGGCGCCCAGCTGGCCGACGGCTGGTACCGGGGCCTGCTCGGCTTCAACGGCGGCACCCGGGACATCTACGGCCCGCACATCGGGCTGCTGGCCGAACTGCGCGTCGAGTACGCCGACGGCTCCGCCGAGACCGTCGCCACCGGGGACGGCTGGCGCTGGAGCCCCGGGCCCGTCCTGGCCGCCGGACTGTACGAGGGCGAGGAGTACGACGCCCGGCGCGAACAGCCGGGCTTCAGCGAGCCGGGCTTCGACGACTCGGCGTGGCGGCCCGCCGCCGTCCTGGACTTCGACACCGGTGTCCTCTTCCCCGCGGACAGCCCGCCGGTGCGCCGTACCGAACACCTCACGCCCGTCGCGGTGACCGTCTCGCCCACCGGCCGTACCGTCCTCGACTTCGGCCAGAACCTCGTCGGGCGGCTGCGCATCCGCGTGCGCGGCGAGGCCGGCCGCACCGTCACCCTGCGCCACGCCGAGGTCCTTCAGGACGGTGACCTGTGCACACGCCCGCTGCGGCACGCCACCGCCACCGACCGCTACGTCCTGCGCGGCGACCCGGCGGGCGAGGAGTGGGAGCCCCGCTTCACCTTCCACGGCTTCCGCTACGCCGACGTCGATGGCTGGCCCGGCCCGCTCGACCCCGCCGACGTCACCGCGGTGGTCGTCCACAGCGACCTGCGGCGCACGGGCTGGTTCTCCTGCTCGGACGACTCGCTCAACCGCCTGCACGAGAACGTGGTCCGGGGCATGCGCGGCAACTTCGTCGACGTGCCCACCGACTGCCCGCAGCGCGACGAACGGCTCGGCTGGACCGGTGACGTGCAGGTCTTCGCCCCCACCGCCGCCTTCCTCTACGACGTCCGTGACTTCCTGCGCTCCTGGCTGCGCGACCTCGCCGCCGACCAGGAGGCCGACGCGCGGCGCGTCCCGCCGGTGTTCAGCCCGGACATCCCGGTGATCACGCCGGTACCCCTGCCGCCCGGCAACCCGCCGATGGCCGGCTGGTGCGACGCGGCCGTCATCGTCCCCTGGGTGCTGTACGAGCGCTACGGGGACACCGACGTCCTGCGCGTCCAGTACCCCTCCATGCGCGCCTGGGTCGACGCCGTCGACCGCATCGCCGGGCCCGGCCGGATCTGGGGCGAGGGGTTCCAGTTCGGTGACTGGCTCGACCCGTCCGCCCCGGCGGACGACCCCGGCCGCGCGATGACGTCGTCCGTCCTCGTCGCCACCGCGTACTTCGCCCGCTCCGCGCGGCTGCTGGCCCGTACCGCGGAGGTCCTGGGCGAGGCGGCCGACGCCGCCCACCACCACGCTCTGGCCGACGCGGTCCGCGACGCCTTCCTCGCCCGCTTCCACACCGGCGGCGGGCACCTGACGGAACAGACCCAGACCGCCTACGCGCTCGCGCTCTCGTTCCGTCTGCTGGAGGACGACGACGAGCGCGCCGGGGCGGGACGCCGGCTGGCGGACCTGGTGGCCGAGGGCGGCCACCGCATCGGCACCGGCTTCCTCGGCACCCCGCTGGTGTGCGACGCGCTGACCGGCACCGGGCACGTCGACACCGCGTACCGGCTGCTGACCCAGCGGTCCTGCCCGTCCTGGCTCTACCAGGTCGACATGGGCGCCACCACCGTGTGGGAGCGCTGGGACAGCATGCTGCCCGACGGCAGCGTCCATCCGGGTGAGATGACCTCCTTCAACCACTACGCGCTCGGAGCGGTGGCCGACTGGATGCACCGCACCGTCGCCGGCCTGGCCCCCGCCGGGCCCGGCTACCGGCGGCTGACGGTGCGGCCCCGCCCCGGAGCCGGTCTGACCTGGGCACGGGCCGAACACGACACGCCGTACGGTCGGGCCGGCACCGGCTGGCGCGTCGAGGACGGCGACCTGCTCGTCGACGTCGTCGTACCGCCCGGCGTCACCGCCACCGTCGACCTCCCCGGTACGGAGCCCACGGAGGCCGGCCCCGGCCGCCACTCCTTCCGCGCCCCGCTGACCGCGCCCACCCGCTGACACCCGCGGGCCCCCAAGCACCCCCACCCGGCTCACCGGCCCCGGCCACCAAGGCTTTGGTGGCGGCCCGGCCCCACCGCAAGGAGCACCCATGACCTCGATCAGCCCGTCCGCCGACTTCCTGTGGGGCGTCGCCACCGCGGGGCACCAGAACGAGGGCGACAACAGCGCCAGTGACACCTGGTTCCTGGAGCACACCACGCCCTCGCTGTTCCGTGAGCCCAGCGGACCCGCGTGCCGCGGCTACCGGCTGTGGGAGACGGACCTGGACCTGGTCGCGGGGCTCGGCCTGAACGCCTTCCGGTTCTCCGTCGAGTGGGCCCGTGTCGAACCCGAGCGGGGTGCGGTCTCCGCCGAGGCCCTGGACCACTACGAGCGTCTGGTCGACGGCTGCCTCCGGCGCGGGCTCGCGCCGCTCGTGACCTTCAGCCACTTCACCGCCCCGCACTGGTTCGCGGCCGCCGGCTCCTGGAGTGCCGCGGACGCCCCGGCGCGCTTCGCCGAGCAGTGCGACCGTGTCATGGCGCGTTTCGGCGACCGCATCGCCTACGCGGTCACCCTCAACGAGCCCAACCTCGAACAGCTCCTGCAAGCCGGCGCGAAACTGCCGGCCGAGGCGGAGGCGCTCAAGGCGCGGATGCTCGCCGCCGCCGCGCACGCCGCCGGAAGCGGCACCTACGCCAGCGCCAACGTCATCCCCGCCGACCGGCAGACCGAGTTCCAGGAGGCGTTCACCCGAGCCCACCGCGCGGCCCGCGAGGCGATCAAGGCCCGCCGCGGCGACCTGCCGGTCGGCGTCTCCATCGCGATCGCCGACGAGGTGGCGGTCCCCGGCGGCGAGGCCCGCCGCGACGCGAAGCGCGCCGCCGTCTACGACCACTGGCTGCGCGAGGCACGCCAGGACGACTTCATCGGCGTGCAGAACTACGAGCGGATCGTGCACGGTCCCGACGGCGAGGTCCGGGCCGAGGGCGAACTCAACGGCATGGGCACGGTCATCGCGCCCGGCTCCCTCGCCGGCGCCGTCCGCTACGCCCACGAGGTGTCGGGCGTGCCGGTCCTGGTCACCGAGCACGGCATCCAGACCCCGGACGACACCCAGCGCGCCGCCTTCATCCCGGCCGCCGTCGAGGCGCTCACGGCCGAGGCCGCCGGCGGCACACCCGTCGTCGGCTACTGCCACTGGACGCTGATGGACAACTTCGAGTGGATCTTCGGCTACGGCGCCCAGCTCGGGCTGCACGAGGTCGACCGCACGACCTTCCGCCGCCGCCCGAAGCCGAGCGCGAAGGTGTACGCCGACCTGGTGCGCAGCCACCGCGGCCCGCTCGCCGAAAGCCGGAGCCGGCCGGCCGGAGACCGCTGACCGGTCGGGGGACCAGTGGGGGGACCAGTCGGGGGATCAGGGGGGTCCCTCGCCGTCCCTACCACTGGCGGGGTCAGGATCCCCGGCCCGGTTGCCGGGCGGTCCCATGAATACTGGACGGATGGACACGCCCGCCCCTGGCAGCCCCACCCCCGGCACCCCCACTGCCGGCCCCCTCACCCCCGGCACTCCCGGCCTCGGTACGCCCACCGCCCGCACCCCCGGCCCCGTGCCCGGGGCGCCCCTCACCGGCCGGGCGCTGGACCGGCGTGCCGAGCTGAGCGAGTTCCTGCGGACCCGGCGCGCCCGGCTGAAGCCGGAGGACGTGGGGCTGCCGGAGTTCGGGCGGCACCGCCGGGTGCCGGGGCTGCGGCGCGAGGAGCTGGCGCAGCTGGCCGGGGTGTCCGTGGCGTACTACACGCGCCTGGAGCAGGGCAACGGGCGGAACGTGTCGGCGGAGGTGCTCGATTCCATCGCGCGGGCGCTGCGGCTGAGCGATGCCGAGCATGCCCACCTCACCCACCTGGCCAAGCCCAAGCAGCACAAGAAGAAGCCCGCCGCCCGTTCCCAGCAGGTGCGGGTCGTGCTGCGGCAGCTGCTCGACGTGATGGACGGGGTGCCGGCGTACATCGTGGGGCGGCGCTCGGAGATCCTCGCCTGGAACCGGCCGGCCGCGGCCGTCTTCGGTGACTGGGGCGAGCTGCCGGCGGCCGAGCGGAACTGGGCGAGGATGGTCTTCCTGCGGCCCGACTACCAGGACCTGTTCGTCGACTGGGAGCAGAAGGCGATCGACATCGTGTGCGCGCTGCGCATGGACGCCGGCTGCTATCCGGACGATTCGAAGCTGGCGGCGCTGGTCGGCGAGCTGTCGGTGAAGAGCGAGGACTTCCGGCGGCTGTGGGCCACCCATGACGTGAAGGAGAAGAACCACGGGCTGAAGCGACTGCACCATCCGCTGGTCGGTGATCTCTCCCTGAACTTCGAGTCCTTCCGGCTGTCCGGTGAGAGCGACCAGTCCCTCGTCACCTATCACGCGGAGCCCGGTTCACCGTCGGCGGAGGCGCTGCGGCTGCTGGCCAGCTGGGGGACCGACGCGACCAAGGTGCAGCAGCAGGCGTAGCCGCCCCTCGGGGTGGCAGCGGAGCGGCCCGCCGGAGTGGATCTCCGGCGGGCCGCTCGCGGTTTCCGTGACTACGTGACCTGCCGGGTCACTTGCCGTAGTACGCGTTGTAGATCGAGACCGTCGACTTGTTGCCCTTCTTGTCGGCGATCTTGGCGTGGAAGGAGATGGCCTTGCCCGCCGCCGGGTTCTTGACGGTGATCTTGCCGCCCTTGACCTGGATCTGCTTCCAGGTCTGGCCGTAGTCGTACGAGACGTAGACCGACAGCGACTTGAGGTTGCTGCCCGCGGCGGCGCCCTCGACGGCGACCGGGAAGGTGACCGTCCTGCCCGCCGCGACGCGGTTGTCCAGGCCGGTCTTGGCGCCGAAGTGGACGGTGGAGGCGGGGAGCTTGACCGCGTCGGAGCCGCTCGGCTTCTTGGAGTGGAAGGTGAAGCTGACGTCGATCCTGGTGGACGCGGCGGCGATCTTCACGCTCCGCTTGACCGAAGTGGTCAGCTTGTACTCGGCGTTGCCCGACGGCACCTTGAACTGGTGGACGCCGAACAGCGGGTCGTCGCTGGTGCCGATCTTGGTGCCGTTGCGGTACAGCGTCGTGTTCACCGAGGTGAAGGTCGACTGGCCCGGGTGCTTGGCGGAGTCGGAGAACAGCGGCAGCAGGCCGGAGATCTGGTTGCCGCTGCGGAACAGGCCGTAGTCGGCGTTGATGTGCGGTCCGAAGACTGCGGTGTTGAAGGTCTTCTCGTAGGTCTTGCCGCCCTTGAAGGTGTCGAGGTACGGCTGGATGTAGAACGCCTCGTCGATCGGGAAGCCGTCGGGGCCGGTGCCGTTGTACTGGTCGAAGTCCAGCTCCCACTGGACGCCGCCCAGGGTGGACAGGTGCAGGGTGCGGGTGCCGGGGATCTTCTGCTCGATGCCGATGCCGGAGCCGCCGAAGCTGTCGGGCAGGTAGGCGAAGGCGGTGACGGCACCCGTCTTGCCGCTGATCCCGCTGCCCATGTGGGCCTTCACCGTGGCGAGTTCGCTCGTCTTCCAGTGCCGGGTGTAACCGGTGGCGAGCTGCTTGACGTGGGCGGCGACGGTGGTGGACCACTGCTCGTCGGTGCCCTTGGTGAAGTGCGCGTCCCACTGCTGGCTCAGGGAGCCGTCGGTGATCTGCGGACCGAGGTGCGCGGTGCGGAAGCCGGCGTACGTGTCGACGAACCAGCCGAACGAGGCTCCGCCGTCGGCCGTGTCGACCGAGTAGTCGACCGAGCCGAACTCCGTCTTGGCGGAGGAGTCGGGCACCGTGATGTCGACCGGCTTCGCCGTGCGGGCGTCGACGGTGATCGTGGTGTCCTTGGTGACGTCGAGCTTGGGCTGGGCGATCCAGTCCAGGCCCTTGTCCAGGTCCTTCGGGTCCACGAGGATCCCGGTGTCGAGGACGTAACTTCCCTTGGGAACGCGGGCGGTGACGGTGCCGGACGGGTCGTAGGGCGAGTAGTACTGGTCCGCGCCGAGGCCGGTCATGCCGTACAGACCGGCCAGGTAGTCCGCCGCGGGCTGCCCGTCACGGCCGATGAACTTCAGTGTGACGTCGTACGACTGCACCTCGCGGACCACCGCGGCGGCCGTACGGACGCTCTGGCCGCCGCCGGTCGCGGTCACGTACGCGGAATAGGCGCCGTCGAGGGTGCCGCCCAGCTTGGTGTTCACGGTGGCGTCGACGGAGGCGGTGCCGCCCGCGGGGACGGTCACCTTGGCCGCGCCGAGGGCGAAGAAACCGGCCGGGGCCGTCTTGCCCTTGAGGTCGGTGGCCGTGGCGGACAGGCTGAGGGTGACGTCCTTGGTGCCGAGGTTGCGGTAGGTCAGCTGCTTGGTGACCGGGGTGTCGTCGCTGTGCGGCCACTGCTGGACGCCGAAGCTCAGCGAGACCGGCTCGGCGACGACGGTCTGCTTGATCGCCTTGTCTACGGCGATACGGCCCGAACCCTGCTGGAACGGCGTGTACGCGCCGCCCTTGGCGGAGCCGGTGAGCGCGGCCTTGAGGTCCTCGTAGCCCCAGTCGGGGTGCTCCTGCTTGAGGATCGCGGCGGCGCCCGCGACATGCGGGGTGGCCATCGAGGTGCCGGAGATGGTCAGGTAGCCGGCCGGTTTCTCGCCGACCTCCTGGTCGATGACGCTGCCCTTGGCCGCGGCGGCGGTGATGTCCACACCGGGCGCGGTGACGTCCGGCTTGATGGCGCCGTCGCCGATGCGCGGGCCGGTGGAGGAGAAGTCGGCGAGCTTGTCGCCGTCGTCGACCGCGCCGACCGTGAGGGCGGCGTCCGCGCTGCCGGGCGAACCGATGCTGTCCGGGCCCTCGTTGCCCGCGGCGATGGCGAACAGGATGCCCTTCTCGGCGGAGAGTTTGTTCACCTCCGCCTCGAGCGGGTCGATGCCGGGCGCGTCCTGGCCGCCGAGGCTGAGGTTGACGATGTCGGCGCCCTGCGCGGCCGCCCACTCCATGCCGGCGAGGATGCCGGAGTCGTCGCCGGAACCGGAGTCGTCGAGGACCTTGCCGTTGAGGATCTTCGCGCCGGGTGCGACGCCCTTGTACTTGCCGCCCGACTTGGCGCCGGTGCCCGCCGCGATGGACGCGACGTGCGTGCCGTGGCCGAAGTGGTCGGTGGCGTCGGCGGCCGTGGAGAAGTTCTTCGACTCGATGACCTGGGACTTGAGGTCCGGGTGGGTCGCGTCGACACCGGTGTCCAGGACGGCGATCCTGACGCCCTTGCCGGTGTACCCGGCCGCCCATGCCGTGGGGGCGCCGATCTGCGGGACGGACTTGTCGAGGCTGGCCTTGCGGGTGCCGTCGAGCCAGATGTGCGCGATGCCGGACGCGGTCTTCTCACCGTTGGTGACGGCGTCCCACAGCTCGGGGGTGTCCCGCTGCGGGGTCTGCACGGCGTCGGCGTTCAGCGTCGGGAGGCTGCGGCGCAGGGTGCCCGCGTCGCGGACGTCGGCCCTGGCGGCCGAGGCGGCCCCCTGGTAGCCGACGATGACCTTCAGCCCCTTCTTCTGGGACGCGCGGGTCGCGGACCGGTTCAGCTCGGTGATGTCGAACAGCCGCTTGTCCAGCTTGCCGCCGGCGACCATGCGGGCCGCGTCGGCGGGGACGACGTAGGTGTGCCCGTCGGCCTTGCGGAGCTGGACGGGTATGTGCTCACGGCCCTTGGCGGGCTGGAGGCCGAGGACCCGGCCCTTGGCGTCCACGGTGACCCGGTCACCGGTGATCAGGGTGATGTGGTGCTGACCTGCGAACGAGGCGGCCTTCGGGTGCGCCGCGCGCTGTTCGGGTCCGGCCGCCGCCGGGCTGGTCATTCCGGCGGCGAGTGCCACTGCGGCCGCCGCCGCCACGGTGGCGGCGTACGCGCTGTTGACTTGTCTGCGCAAAACTCCCCCTGGTGATGGAGTACCGGGCGGATCGGGCGAGTTGTGGTGATCTCGCGTCCCCCGGCCGGGGGCGGTCACGTACGCATGTGCGTACACCCCCCGGAACCCGAAGTATGCCGAGGGGTGATCAGACGCCACAAGCGGATGAGAGAACGGTAAGAAGACCGCGCGCCGGCTGTAACGTCATCGCGTGAACTCCGTTACGTGATCGCCGGGTTGGCGTCCGCGGCGGCGTGGCGTCTTGACGGACCGTCACTCCCGGGAAGCGTTCAGGTCCCGGCGTTCTCCTTCACCGTGATCTTCCCCTTGCGGATGGTGGCGACGCGCGGCGCCTTCCGGGCGATCGAGGAGTCGTGGGTGACCATGATGAACGTCAGCCCGTGCTCCTTCCACATGCGTTCGAGCACCTCCATGATCTCGTCGCGCATGCCCTCGTCGAGGTTGCCGGTGGGCTCGTCGGCGAGCAGCACCTTGGGCTCCTTGACGAGCGCGCGGGCGATGGCGACGCGCTGCTGCTGACCGCCGGACATCTCCCCCGGCAGATGCCCGAGCCGCTCCCCGAGACCGACCGACCTCAGTGCCTCGGCGGCCCGTTCGCGCCGGTCCTTCGTCTTCACACCGAGCGGTACGAGGGCCGTCTCGACGTTCTCCTGCGCGGTCAGCGTCGGGATGAGGTTGAACGACTGGAAGACGAAGCCGATGTTCTCGCTGCGCACCTTGGTCAGCTTGGCCTCGGACAGCTTGGCGAGGTCGGTGCCGTCGAGGACGACCTCGCCCGCGGTGGGCCGGTCCAGGCCGCCGAGCATCTGCAGCAGCGTCGACTTGCCGCCGCCGGTGGGGCCCTGGATGACGAGGCGGTCGCCGTCGCCGATGGTGAGGTCGATGCCGTCGAGCGCGTTGACGATGTCCTTGCCGCGCGTGTAGCGCTTGGTCACGCCTCTGAGTTCGTACATGGGGGCTGTCAGCTCCTGGTCGGGTCTGTCTGGTGCTACGGGTGTCGGGGCCTGCCGAGGGAGGCAGGCCCCAGGGGCCACCGGCCGCGCGGCCGTACGGGACTCACGCCGTCGGCGTCGGTTCGCCGTCCGTCCGGCGTGCGGCTCGTCCGTCCGGCGTGCGGCTACTCGACGCGGCGCAGGGCGTCCGCGGGACGCAGCCGGGAGGCACGCCAGCCGCCGAAGGCACCCGCGATGAGGCCGCCGGCCACCGCGAGGGCGACCGCGACGGCGATGGTGGAGACGCTGACCGGAGCGGTGAGCGCGACCTCGAGGGTCTTGGCGGCCTGCCGCCCGGGCCCGCCGAAGCCGCCGCCACCACCGCCACCGAACCCGCCGCCACCGCCGGTGCTGCCCCCCGAACCGCCCAGCTGGGCCTGGAGGGTGGGGCTGACGGAGGTGACGGCGTACGCGCCCGCCAGGCCGAGCGCGATACCGAGGGCGCCGCCGACCAGGCCGTTGACCATGGCCTCACCGACGACCTGCCGGGTCACCCGGCCCGACTTCCAGCCCAGCGCCTTGAGCGTGCCGAACTCACGGACCCGCCGGGAGACGGCGGAGGAGGTCAGCAGTCCGGCGACCAGGAACGCGGCCACGAGCACCGCGATGGACAGCCACTTGCCGACGTTGGAGGCGAGGCTGGAGGCGGTGGACAGCGAACCGGAGACCGTCTTGGCGAGGTCGGCGGAGGTGGTGACCGTCGTACCGGAGACGTTCTTCTGGATGGCGCCCTTGACGGTGTCGATCTGCTGCGAGTCGGTCGCCTTGACGTAGATCGTGGTGACCTTGTTCTTCTCACCGGCGAGGGTCTGCGCCTGCTGGAGCGGAATGTAGAGGTTGGCCGCCGAGTCGCCGCTGGTGGCGGTGGCGATACCGATGATCCTGTACTTGACGCTCTTGATGGTGACGGTCGAACCGACCTTGTACTTCTTGGTCTTGGCGTACGCGGAGTCCGCGACGGCGACCTTCGCGTCGGTCTCGGTCGTCTTGAAGGTACGGCCGCTGGTGATCTTCGAGGAGGTCAGCGGGCCGAGGCCGGCCTTGGTGACGTCGGTGCCGAAGACCGTGTACTGGTTGATGTCGAAGTTGGCGCCGCCGCCCTTCACCTCACCCTGCGGCTGGCTGCTGCCGCCCCCGCCGAAACCCCGGCCGCCCTGCTGGCCGCCGGAACCGCTCTGGTCCTGCTGGAACTGACCGCGGGTGAACTGCCCGCTCACCTTCACCACGTTGAGGCTCAGCCCGCCGACCGCCGACGAGACGCCCGACTGGTCACCGACCTTGGTCACGGTGGTGGAGGCCAGCGTGGTGAAACCCTGGACGACGACCCGGTCGCTGCTCTGCTTCGAGTCGTCGTCGTTGCCCCGCGCGTCGAACTGGAAGCGGGGCCGCTGCGAACTGTTGGCGGTCGGGGTGGCCGCCTTGGTGACGGTCATGTCCGTCCCCAGCCCGTACAGCGACTGGAGGACCTTGTCCTGCGCCTTGTTCATGCCCGAGGACACGGACGTGACCACGATGACCAGCGCGATGCCCAGTGCGAGCCCGGAGGCGACGACGAGGGCCGCCTTTCTACGGCGGCGCAGTTCGCGCCTCAGGTAGGTGAAGAACATGCGCCGCAAGGTAGGCACGGCGCGTGATGACACACTAAGCCACGCATAAGAGAACCATGAGAAGCCTGTCGCCCCGCCAGGAACAGCACCGCACGCGCCTGTGACCCCTGTGAACCCGTACCGGCCGGCCGGGCACCCCGCGGATTCCGGTCGGTGGGGTCCGCGGAACGCCGAAGGCGGCCGCCCCGGTGGGCGGCCGCCTTCGGCGGTGGGCGGGGTGGGTCAGGCTGCTGAGCCTGCCTTCCACTGGGTCCAGTCCATGTTCCAGTCGCTGAAGCCGTTGTCCGGGGAGACCGTCTTGTCGCCGGTGTTGGAGACGACCACCACGTCGCCGACGATCGAGTGGTTGTAGAACCACGCGGCCGGGGTGCCGGGGTCGTCGGCGCCCTTGGTGTCGGACAGGCCCACGCAGCCGTGGCTGGTGTTGACGCTGCCGAAGACGGACTTGGCGCCCCAGTAGTTGCCGTGGATGAACGTGCCGGAGCTGGTCAGGCGGATGGCGTGCGGCACGTCCTTGATGTCGTACTCGCCCTTGCCGTCGTCGTCGGTGAAGCCCACGGTCGCGCCGTTCATGCGCGTCTCCTTGAACTTCTCCATCATCACCATCTGGCCCTGGTACGTCTTGTTCTCGGGCGAACCGGCGGAGATCGGGATGGTCTTGATGGTCTTGCCGTCCTGCGTGACCTTCATCTGCTTGGTCTGCGCGTCGACGTAGGAGACCTGGTTGCGGCCGATGTGGAAGGTCACCGTCTTCTGCTGCACGCCGTAGACGCCGGAGGCGCCCTGCACGCCGTCGAGCGCCAGCTTCAGCGTGACGGTGGAGTTCTCCGTCCAGTATTTCTCCGGGCGGAAGTCGAGGCGGTTGGCGTTGAACCAGTGGCCGGCGATCTCCTGGCCGCTGCTGGAGGTGACCGTGATGCCCTTCTGCACAGCCGCCTTGTCGGTGATCGCCTTGTCGAAGTTGATCGACACGGGCATGCCGACGCCGACCGTGGAGCCGTCCTCCGGCGTGAAGTTGCCTATGAAGCTGTTGGACGGCGAGACCGTCGTGAACGAGGCGTTCTCATGGGCGACCAGACCCGCCGAGTCCTTCGCCTCCGCCGACACCTTGTACGTGGTCGAGCGCTCCAGCTGGACGGTCGGTTTCCAGCTCTTCCTGTCCGCGGACAGCTGACCGGCCACGGCGGTGCCGGAGGCGGTCGTCATGGTGACAGACGTGAGCGTGCCCTTGGCCACGGCCACGCCGGCGGAGTTGTTGATGGAGGCGTTGTCCGAGCCGTCCTTGGGGCTGATCGTGATCTCGGCCGCCGAGGACTTCTTCGCCGCCGCCTCGTCGGCCTTGGCCTGGGAGGAGTCGTTGCCGCCGCCCGAGGAGGAACTGTCACTGCCTCCGGAGCAGGCCGAGAGCACCAGTACACCGCCGAGCAGTGCGGACGCGGCCATCAGGCCCCTGCGCCGCTTACTGTTCGTCATCACACGCTTCTCCATCGTTGCCGAAATCCCCAACAACCCCGTAAGCCCCCGTATAAGAAAGTTCAACGCCGTCACCGCACCGCCCGGTTCCCGCGGCCGGACGGTGTGGGACACACCACTCCGGCCGCGTCATCGGCAGCGTCCCCCACGGCGCCGGCGCCACGTCACTCGTCGCGGTCGTCCTCGCGTTCCCCGTCATCATCCTGGGCGAGGTCCCACTCCGGCGAGTCCGGGTCGTAGTCGATCTGCTCACTCGACCAGCTCGCCTGCGCCAACTCCACCCCCGGCACCGCGTTGACCAGGTCGAACGGGTCGACGAGATAGGCCAGCGCTTCCGCGGTGTCTTCCGTCACAGCGCTTTCCGCGTGTACCCGCTCATCAGCCGGCATATCGGGATCGTGCGAAATCTTCTGCAATGCGGCACCGGTCACCGCTTCCTCGTCGTCGATCTCCACGACGAGGTCCACCCGAAGCCGTACAAAACGCGCGTTCTCTGGAGTACTCATGCGGCGAGAGTACGGCTGAAACCTCCCGTGACTTTCCTGTGACCCGTAATTTTCACTAACATCTCTTCACACGGCCAATTAGCCAGCGTCACAAGGGGATCGATATTCCGTGTCATCCGCTCGCCGCCCGTTGCTGACCGCCACCGCCGCAGGAACCCTGCTGTGCGCCCTGTGGTTCGTCCCGACCGCCAACGCCTCCCAGGACACCCCGGCGAGATCGGACGTGTCGGCGACGCGGCAGGCCAGGGTGACCACGACGGCCGACGGGACCGGGACGCTGCGCGCCTCACGGTCCGCGTCCCGGTCCCAGGTCACCTCCCGGGCCGACGGGACGGACGTCTCGGCGCAGTTCGCCGACGACACCCGGCTCGCCGACACCGGAAGCGTGGACACCACGCCGTACGTCGTCGGAGGCGGCCTCTGCCTCGCCGTCGGGGCGGGGTTCGTCGTGTACTCGGTACGGCGGGAGCGGCTGGGGTTCTGAGGGGCGGCGCCCTTCCGCCAGCCTCCGCAGTCCTCCGCCGCCCTTCCGCCGGTCTCCCGGGCCGCGACCGGACGGACTACCGCAGCGGGCCGGTGACCTTCTCGGCCGCCGCGACCAGTGAGCCGTCACGCACGAAGGCGTCCGCCGCCTCGAGGTCGGGGGCGAGGAAGCGGTCGGGGCCCGGGCCCGCCGCACCCGCCGCGCGCAGCGCGTCGATGACGGCGCGGGACGCCGGGGCCGCGGTGAGGCCGTCGCGCAACTCCACGGCACGGCCGGCCGCGTAGAGCTCGATCGCGAGGACGCGCGACAGGTTGCCGACCGCCGTGCGCAGCTTGCGCGCCGCCGACCAGCCCATCGAGACATGGTCCTCCTGCATCGCGGAGGACGGGATGGAGTCGGCCGAGGCCGGTACGGCGAGCCGCTTCAGCTCGCTGACCAGGGCCGCCTGGGTGTACTGAGCGATCATCAGCCCGGAGTCCACGCCCGCGTCGTCGGCGAGGAACGGCGGCAGGCCGTGGCTGCGGTTCTTGTCGAGGAGACGGTCCGTGCGGCGCTCGGCGATGGAGGCGAGGTCGGCGACGGCGATCGCGAGGAAGTCGAGGACGTAGCCGACCGGGGCGCCGTGGAAGTTGCCGTTCGACTCGACGCGGCCGTCGGGGAGCACCACCGGGTTGTCGACGGCCGCGGCCAGCTCCCGCTCGGCGACCAGGCGGGCGTGGGCGAGCGTGTCGCGTCCGGCGCCGGCGACCTGCGGGGCGCAGCGCACCGAGTAGGCGTCCTGGACCCGGGGCGCGTCGTCCTGGTGGTGGCCGGTGAGGCCGGAGCCCTGCAGCACGGCGAGCATGTTGGCGGCGCTGGCCGCCTGCCCGGGGTGCGGGCGGATGGCGTGCAGCTCGGGGGCGAGGACCTTGTCGGTGCCGAGCAGGGCCTCCAGGGAGAGGGCGGCGGTGATGTCGGCGGCCTTGTAGAGGGTGTCGAGGTCGGCGAGGGCCATGATCAGCATGCCGAGCATGCCGTCGGTGCCGTTGAGGAGGGCGAGGCCCTCCTTCTCGCGCAGTTCGACGGGCGTGATGCCGTGCTCGGCGAGCAGCTCGGCGGCGGGGCGCACGGTGCCGTCCGGGCCCTCCGCCTCGCCCTCGCCCAGCAGGGTCAGGGCGCAGTGCGACAGCGGGGCGAGGTCTCCGGAGCAGCCCAGGGAGCCGTACTCGTGCACGACGGGCGTGATACCGGCGTTCAGCACGTCGGCCATGGTCCGCGCGACCTCGGGGCGCACTCCGGTGCGGCCCGAGCAGAGGGTCTTCAGGCGCAGGAACATCAGGGCGCGGACGACCTCGCGTTCGACCCGGGGTCCGAGTCCGGCCGCGTGCGAGCGGACGATGTTGCGTTGCAGCCGGCTGCGCAGTTCCGGGCTGATGTGCCGGGTCGCCAGGGCGCCGAAGCCGGTGGAGACGCCGTAGACCGGTTCGGGCTTGGCCGCCAGCGCGTCCACGATCTCGCGGGCGGCGGCCAGCGCGGCCACCGCCTCCGCCGACAGTTCGACCCGGGCGCCGCCGCGCGCCACGGCGAGCACGTCGGACGCGGTCACTCCGGACGTCCCCACCACCACAGTGTGCATATCCATATTCAGGAGCGTACGGGGTGAATGTCGATGGTGTCACCAGTGGAGGGGGCGAGTGACCCTTACCGATGTGGCGCCCGACCCTGTGACCCCTGGCGATGTGCCCGCCTGGCGGTGGGTTCGCCTCCGGTGCCCGGTCAGGGGCGGCGGCCGCGGAACCGGCGGCGTTCCGGGCGACCGGAAGACGGCGCCGGGGGTGACGGGGTGTCGGCGAGGCGTACGACGGGGTCGTCGGGGCCGCCGCGCCCCGCGACGACCGGCCGGTCCGAGCGCAGCGCCTTCGCCCGGTACTGCGCGGCGTCCGCGAGCCGGAACAGCCGGCGGGCGGAGCGGACGGGCCCGATGGGGTCCTCGGTGGAGGCGATCCCGCACGCCACGCCTTCACCGAGTTCCAGCACGGCCGCCCGGCGGCACAGCTCGTCCGCCGCCTTCACGACCTCGTCGGCCGGACAGCCGACCGCCAGCAGGCAGAACTCGTCGCCTCCCAGCCGGGCGGCGAGGGCGCCGGGCAGCATGGCGCCGCACAGGGACAGCACGGAGCCGAAGCGTTCGAGGAGCCGGTCGCCGACGGCGTGACCGAGGGTGTCGTTGACCTTCTTGAGGCCGTTCAGGTCACAGACGACCAGGCTCACCGCCATGCCGTCCCGCCGGTGCCGCTCGATCGCCTCCTCCAGCCGTACGTCCACGGCACGGCGGTTGGCGAGTCCGGTCAGCGCATCGGTGAACGCCAGCCGCCTGGCCTCCTCCAGGCGCTCGGTCTGGGCGAGCCCGGCGGCGACCACGGCGGCCAGCACGGTCGCGAAATCGGCGTCGGGCCGGGCGAATCCGGGAGCGCCGACCGGGCGGGCGACATACAGCTCGCCCCAGGCGCGGCCGTGCAGCACCACCGGCGCGACCACGCAGCAGCCCCGGCCCCGGCGACGCAGGGCGGCGACGCGCTGATGGACGTAGCCGGCGCGGGCGGCGCCCCCGTCCCCGGCCGGGCCCTTCGCCGTCTCGACCCAGGCGTTGGGACCGCCGCCGCCCGCCCAGCGCTCGTGCAGGAACTCGGTGATCTCGGGGAAGCGGTGCACGGGATACGTCTCGCCGTCCGGGAACTCCTCCTCGCCCGGCGCCAGCTCCCCCACGTTCACCAGGACCCGCAGCCGGCCGAGCTCCCGCTCCCACACCGACAGCGCCGCGAAACTGCCGTCCAGCGCCCGGCACGCCCCCAGCGCCGCGGCCCGCCACGACTCCCTCGGACTGTGCGCCGCCGCCATCCCCTGCGCCAGCCCCACGACAGCCGCGAGCCGCTCGTCCTCACCCATCCCCCCAGGCTAGGGAGATTCCGGACCGATCGGGACTTTTACGAGGCAGGCGAGGGGGAGGGGGCTCCACCCGTTCCGTCCGTCGCCGCGAGCCGGTCCGGCCGCATTGGCTCCGCTCACTCCCCCGGCCACACCGGCTTCCGCTTCTCGGCGAATGCCGCCACTCCCTCGACGCGGTCGCCCGAGAACGCCACCGAGCGCCACGCCGCGTCCTCCACCTCCAGGCCCGCCTTCAGGTCGAGGCCGTGCCCCAGGCGCAGGGCACGCTTGGCCGCACGGAGTCCGACCGGCGAGTTCACGGCGATACGCCCGGCCAGCGCCAGCGCCTCCTCGCGGGCCCGGCCGTCCTCCACCAGCCGGTCCACCAGGCCCAGCTCGCGCGCCTCCGCCGCGGCCACCCTGCGCGCCGTGAACACCAGCTCCGCCGCCCGCGCCGCACCGACCCGTCTCGGCAGCAGCTGGGTACCTCCACCCCCCGGGATCACGCCCACCGACACTTCCGGCAGCCCCACCACCGCCGTACCGTCGGCCACGATCAGATCGCAGGCGAGCGCCAGCTCGAAACCGCCGCCGAGCGCGAACCCGTGGACCGCGGCCACCGTCGGCTGGGGCAGCTCCAGCACCCCCGTGTACGCGGCCCGGGCGACCGGACGCTGCCGCAGCAGCTCGGCGTCCGTGAGCGCGTTGCGTTCCTTGAGGTCGGCACCCACGCAGAACGCCCGCTCGTGCGACGACGTCAGCACCACCACCCGTACGTCCCGGTCGGCGGCCAGCGCCGCGGACGCGCCCGCGAGGGAGCGCGCCATCTCCGTGGACACGGCGTTCATGGCCCCGGGACGGTCCAGGACGAGCTCGGCGACGTGGCCGCCCTCGTACCGCCGCACCCCTACATGGTCACCGAACCGCTCCTCGTCCGTCCCGCTCCCCACAGCGCCCTCCCGGTTAACGCGTGTTAACAGCCGTCCCGCCTCGATCATCCCAGTCGCGGCAGCGCGTGGAAAGACCGGATCGTTTACCCGTTCGGGTGACATTCCGTCCGACTCCCCCCTCGGCTCGCATCGGCGGGCATAGCGTGCGTCCGCCATGAGACAGGGACGGGGAGGGGGAACGGACTGATGGACGGCATATCGTCCGGCGGGCCGCGGCGGGGGCGGCATCGGCGGATCCGGGTGCGCGGCGGGCGGCGGGCCCGGTACGCGGTCGGGGGGCTGGCACTGGCCGCCGGGACGTTCGAGGTGGCGTATCTGATCGCCGGGGCCACGGTCGGCGGCGGGGGCGACCGCGGCGCGGGCGGGCTCGGGGCGGCCGAGGCGCCGTCCCGGCCGCCGGGCGGAGAAGGCCGCGGTGCGGTGGGTCCGGGCGCCGCCGGTGTCCCCGCGGACGGCGGCGCCGCACCGGGCGTACGGCCCTCGGCGACGTCCTTGCTGCTGGCGGGCACCAGCCTGCTGCCCGGCGCCACCGTGACGCCGTCGGCCGCTCCCGCCGCCACGACCGCGCCGGAACGTCCCGGCACCGCCGTGCCCCGCTCCAGGCCCGGACCGACCTCGGGTCCCGGCGCCGCGGCCCCGGAGCCGACCGGCGCGCCGCCCACGGCGCCGACCACGGCGCCGGGCGCCACGCCCGGGACGGGTGGGCCTGCGGGACCATCGGGTTCCCCGCCTCACCGGAACGGGTCCGGGTCGGGGTCGGGGTCCGGGATCTGCGTACCGGTCATCGGGCTGTGCGTCGATCCGCTGCTGGCCGGCGACGGGCTCGGCGGCCACGACCACGACAGCGGCCACGGCCGCCACGAGCGGAGGTGAGGAAGCCACCGCGCCCGCCGGACCGTCCCGCCGGGTCAGCCGCTCGGGCCGTCCCGTGGAGTCAGCCGCTCGGGTCGTCCCGCCGGGTCAGCAGCCACGGCTCCACCACGCCCAGCCCGCGCACCGGGCGCTGCCACATCGGCTGGAGCGCGAACCGGTACGCCGGCGGCTCCTCGCCCTCCTTCTCCGCGGCGGCAGCGGCCTCGGCGGCCGCCGCCTCGGAGACCGGGGCGTCGCGGGTGCGGACGAGTTCCTCCGCGAACGCGGTGTCGACGAGCACGGCGTCCCGGGGCGCTATCGACGTCAGCCGTGACGCGAGGTTCACCGTCGTACCGAAGACGTCGCCCATCCGCGTCGTCACCGTGCCGAGCGCCATGCCCACGCGCAGTTCCGGCATCGTCTCGTCGTGCGCCATCGTCTCGATCAGCCGCATCGCGATCTCGGCCGCGGTGCCCGCGTCGTCCGCCGCGTACAGCACCTCGTCGCCCAGCGTCTTGATCAGCCGTCCGCCGTGCGCCGCGACCAGGTCGGCGCACGTGGTCTCGAAGGCCTCGACCAGCTCGCCGAGTTCCTCCTCCTCCATCCGCCGCGTCAGCCGGGTGAAACCGACCAGATCCGCGAAGCCCACCGCGAGACGCCGGTCGACCATCTCCTCGTCGTCGGCCGCCTGCACCACCCGGCCCGCCGAAGCGGCCAGCTGACGGCGCCAGACGTAGACCAGGAACTCCTCCAGTTCGGGCAGGAGCAGCTCGACGATGGGGTACGTCACCTCGGTACGGGTCATACCGGGTTCGGGGGGCTCGGTCAGGCCCTCCAGGAAGGAATCCATCTGCCATTCGGCCAACCGGGCGGTGGTCTGGCCCGTGGAGCGGGCCACCTGCACCGCCATGGCCTCGCTGAGCAGGCCCGCCTCGACCAGGCCGGCCAGCCGCCGCAGGGCCAGGACGTCCGCCTCGGTCAGCGCCCGCGCCTGGCCTATGTCCGCGAAGCCCATCGCCCGCCAGAACCGGGACGCCAGCTCCATGGACACACCGGCGCTACGGGCCGCCTGGAACGGTGTGTAACGGCGCTCGGCGCCCAGGATCAGGCCTTCGAGACGCAGCGCCAGCGGATGCCCGCCGAGCTCGGCCTCATCCGCGTCATCCGGCTCGCCCGCGTCACCCCGGTCGCCCGGATCACCCAGGTCACCCCGGTCGTCCGGCCCGAGGGGCGCACCGGGCGCCGGAGGGTCCACCCGGCCGTCCGCGTCCGCGCCGGAGCCCGTGTCGTCGACGGTCACGCCTGCTGCCCTTCCGATCTGCCGCGGTCAGGTATCGACCGGGGCCAACTCTACGGCAGCTGTGGGCTGGCTCACTCGTGGAGGAGGTTTTGGGCCGGGAACACGCGGCGCTCAGGGAGTCAGTGGCGCTTCGCCCTGCGCCGGGGCGCACGGTTGTCCGGGGCGGACACCCGCGGTGGCTCGGGCTCGGGCTCGAAGTCGAGCGGGAAGAACTCGTCCTCCCCGAAGTCCGGCGCCCGGAAGGGGTCCGTCGTCGGAGGCGGTGAAGCCGCGGTGGGCCGGGTCGCCCCTTCCGGGGCGGAGAACAGCAAGGTCAGGTCGATGGGAGGTCTCCCGTTCGGTGCGGGTCCGGAACAGTGATCCGGCACGGCGTGCGACCGCGCGCGGCACGGTGTGCGACCGCGCGCAGCGGTGCAGGCGGGCGTCCCCTGACGGAACGCTCCTGGCAGAGCGGTTCAGGCAGGACGGTTCAAGTAGAGCGGTTCAGGCAGAGCGGTTCGGGCGGAACGCTCCTGGCAGGGGGTGCTACAGCTTGGTCATCTTGGTGTACGGGCTCAGGATCCGCTGTTGCGTCGAACCGAAGTCCACGAGGACCGCGACCCCTTCCTCGACGCCGGTCACCCGGCCGAGGCCGTACATGTCATGGGTGACCAGATCACTCAGGGCGAACTGCTTGGGAGGCGGCGTGGGAGGGGCTTTGAAGGGGCTGGTGGGCAGATAGCGCTTGGGTGCAGGTGGCTTCGTCATTGGCAACAGTATGCGCCGCGCGGCGCCATTCCCTAAGGCCGACCACATCACGGATGTTCCCGGACCGCCCTCACGCCGGCCGCAGATGCACGATGTCCCCCGCGCTCACCGGCTCCCGTACCCCTTCCTCCGTGGCGAGGACCAGGCGCCCGTCCCCGTCGACGGCCACCGCCTCCCCGACCAGGGACCGGTCGCCCGGGAGTTCCGCGCGTACCGTGCGGCCCAGCGTGGCGCAGCCCGCGGCGTAGGTCTCCTGGAGGCCGCCGGCCAGCGGGTCGCCGTCGGCCGCGTGCCAGCGCCCGTACCAGTCCTCCAGCGACCGCAGCACCGCCCTCAGCAGCGGATCGCGGTCCGTGGTGACCGCCCCGGCCAGTGCCAGCGAACCCGCCTGCGGCACCGGCAGCTCGTCCTCGCGCAGGGTCACGTTGATGCCCACTCCCACGACCACCCCGTCCTCCCCGGCCCGCTCGGCGAGGATGCCGCCCGCCTTGCGCTCCTCCCCGCCGACGGTCACGAGGAGGTCGTTCGGCCACTTCAGGGCCGTGTCCACGCCCGCGGCCCGCGACAGGCCGGTCGCCACGGCCACGCCGGTGAGCAGCGGCAGCCAGCCCCAGCGGGCCACCGGGACGCCGGACGGACGCAGCAGGACGGAGAAGAACAGACCGGAGCGCGGGGGCGCCGTCCAGCGGCGGTCCAGGCGGCCCCGGCCGGCGGTCTGTTCCTCCGCGATCAGGACCGTGCCCTCCTCCGCCGTCCCCGCGGCGACCCGGGCCACCAGGTCGGAGTTGGTGGAACCGGTCCGCCGTACGATCTCGACCGCGCGGTAGAGACCGGGCTCGCCGGTCACCCGGTCCCGTACCAGCAGGCCGCGCCGCAGGGCCGTGGCGTTCAGCGGCGGACGGTCGAGATCCGACCACGGGGAGCCCGCGGAACCCGGCGACCCCGCGGGGCCCCGGGCCGCGGATCCGGGACCGTCGCCGGGCCAGGGGCCATTGTTCCCCGGTGCGGGACCCTTTTTCCCGTGCGGAACGTCTCGTGAACCATCTCGCGGCGTCATGCAGGCCACCCTAGGTGTGTGAAACGCCGCACTGCCGATCGGAGTACCCGCCACTACTCTGCGGATGAGTAACCGACGCAACTTTTGAGCAGGCAGGGAGCCGCAGTCCCTATGTCCGAGCCGGAAGAGAACGACATCCACACGACCGCGGGCAAGCTCGCGGATCACCAGCGCCGGGTCCAGGAGGCGACGCACGCCGGCTCGGCACGCGCGGTCGAGAAACAGCACGCCAAGGGCAAGCTGACCGCGCGTGAGCGTATCGAACTGCTGCTCGACGAGGGGTCGTTCGCCGAGCTGGACGAGTTCGCCCGGCACCGCTCCACCAGCTTCGGACTGGAGAACAACCGGCCGTACGGCGACGGTGTCGTCACCGGCTACGGCACCGTGGACGGCCGTCCCGTCGCGGTGTTCTCCCAGGACTTCACCGTCTTCGGCGGCGCCCTCGGCGAGGTGTACGGGCAGAAGATCGTCAAGGTGATGGACTTCGCCCTCAGGACGGGCTGCCCGGTCATCGGCATCAACGACTCCGGCGGCGCCCGGATCCAGGAGGGTGTCGCCTCGCTCGGCGCCTACGGCGAGATCTTCCGCCGCAACACCCACGCGTCCGGTGTGATCCCGCAGATCAGCCTGGTCGTGGGCCCCTGCGCGGGCGGCGCGGTCTACTCCCCCGCGATCACCGACTTCACGGTGATGGTCGACCAGACCTCGCACATGTTCATCACCGGCCCCGACGTCATCAAGACCGTCACCGGTGAGGACGTCGGCTTCGAGGAGCTCGGCGGCGCCCGTACCCACAACGCGGTCTCCGGCGTCGCCCACCACATGGCGGGCGACGAGAAGGACGCCATCGAGTACATCAAGCAGCTGCTGTCCTACCTGCCGTCCAACAACCTCAGCGAGGCCCCGGCCTTCCCCGAGGAGGCGGACCTCACCGTCACCGGCGAGGACCTCGAACTCAACGCGATCGTCCCGGACAGCGCCAACCAGCCGTACGACATCGTCGCGGTGATCGAGCACGTCCTCGACGACGGGGAGTTCTTCCAGACCCAGCCGCTCTACGCGCCCAACATGGTCACCGGCTTCGGGCGTGTCGAGGGGCACCCGGTCGGCGTCGTCGCCAACCAGCCGATGCAGTACGCCGGGTGCCTGGACATCAAGGCCAGCGAGAAGGCCGCCCGCTTCGTCCGCACCTGCGACGCCTTCAACGTGCCCGTCCTCACCTTCGTCGACGTGCCCGGCTTTCTGCCCGGCGTCGACCAGGAGCACGACGGCATCATCCGGCGCGGCGCCAAGCTGATCTTCGCCTACGCCGAGGCCACCGTCCCGCTCATCACCGTCATCACCCGCAAGGCCTTCGGCGGCGCCTACGACGTCATGGGCTCCAAGCACCTCGGCGCCGACCTCAACCTGGCCTGGCCGACCGCCCAGATCGCCGTCATGGGCGCCCAGGGCGCGGTCAACATCCTGCACCGCCGCACCCTCGCGGAGGCGGAGGCGAACGGTGAGGATCTGGAAGCGGTCCGGGCCCGGCTGATCCAGGAGTACGAGGACCACCTCCTCAACCCCTACATCGCGGCGGAGCGCGGCTACATCGACGCGGTGATCATGCCGTCCGAGACACGCCGCCACATCGTCCGCGGTCTGCGTCAGCTCCGCACGAAGCGGGAATCCCTGCCTCCGAAGAAACACGGCAACATCCCCCTCTAGCCCCGGGCCAGGCCCACGTCCCCGTCTCCCCCGTCTCTCCGTCTCCTCCCCTGTCTCTCCGGCCGCCGGCCCCGGCTCCGGGCTCCCCGGCCCGTGTCCCGGGCCTCCGGCCCGCCCTTCTGGAGCACCCATGACCATCAAGGTCGTACGGGGCAACCCGACCCCGGAAGAACTCGCGGCGGCCCTGACCGTCGTCCAGGTCAGGGCGGCGGCCCTGGCGGCGGCGTCGTCCACCCGGCCGCCGGCCGCGCGCACGGCCTGGTCGGACCCGGCCCGTATCGCCACCCACCCGCTGCCCCAGCCGGGGCCCTCGACGTGGGCCCGCACCTTCTGGCCGGGCTGAGCGACAGCCCGCCCGGGGCGCGGGGAACCGCGCACGACGCCGCGGCTCCCCGCCCCCTCCCCGGCCCCACGCCTGCCCCGGCTGTCCCGCGCCCCGACTTGAGTACCCGTACTCATGCCTCCCGCCGGAGCCCCGGCGCACGCTGGCAGCGTGCTGTGGTCCGACCCGGAAGACGAACCGCCCCAGGAGCTGCGCGACCTCCAGGCCATGCTCCGCAGACTCGGCATGCTCCTGGCCCTGGCCATGCTGCTGGCCATGGTCGTCATCGGCCTGCGGTGAGCACCCCGCGCGCCCGGGGCGCAATGGATACGCTTCCCCCATGACGAACCACCCGCCCCGCCGCCTCGTGCTGGCCTCCGCCTCCCCCGCCCGGCTCAACCTGCTCCGCCAGGCCGGACTGGCCCCCGAGGTGATCGTCAGCGGTGTCGACGAGGACGCCGTCACCGCCCCCACCCCCGCCGAACTGGCCCTCGCGCTGGCCGAGGCCAAGGCATCCGTGGTGGCCGCACGCCCCGACGTGAGCGGCGCGCTGGTGATCGGCTGCGACTCGGTCCTGGAGCTGGACGGTCAGGCGCTCGGCAAGCCCGCGGACGCGGAGGAGGCCACGGCCCGCTGGAAGGCGATGCGCGGGCGGGCGGGGACGTTGCAGACGGGCCACTGCGTGTGGGACACGGTGAGCGGGCGGTACGCGTCCGGGACGGCGTCCACCGTGGTCCGCTTCGGTGAGCCGACGGACGACGAACTCGCCGCGTACGTCGCCTCGGGCGAGCCCCTCCATGTCGCGGGGGCGTTCACGCTGGACGGGCGTTCGGCGCCGTTCATCGACGGGATCGACGGCGACCACGGCAACGTCATCGGGATCAGCATGCCTCTGGTGCGGCGGCTGCTGGCCGAACTGGGCGTCGGCATCACGGAACTGTGGGCGCCGGCGGCGGAGTGACCGGAGCCGGGGCGTCGACGGGCGCCGCGGCGTCGACCGGGCCCGGAGCGTCGTCCTGAGGAGCCCCACGGCCGCCGGGACCGCCTTCCGGCCCCTCCGGCCCCTGCGGGTGCTCCGGATGCTGCGGGTGCTCCGGGTGCTCCCGCCCCGTGGGCCCGTCCGGCCCCGCCTTCCCGCCCGCCGAAGCCGCGCCCGCGCCCGGCCGCTCCTGCGCGTCGTACGTCATCAGCAGCAGCACGATCAGCGCCAGTACGACGATCATGTAGATAAATGCCGTCCAGCTCACCAGCCCCACCGCGAACGCGCCCAGCAGCCCGTGCACCACGGCCGCGCTGATCAGCAGGACACGCCCGAGGCCGGCGGGCGCGCGGTCGCGGACGGCGACGAGCAGGGCGACCAGCGCGCACAGCAGGAAGTACACGCCGAAGACGATCCCGCCGATCTTCGACGAGAGCGACATGGCGTCGGGATCGAGGCCGGCGAGTGACATGTCCTGGCGGTCGACGACCACCCCCAGGAACCAGTTCAGGGCGGCGATGAAGACCCCCTCGACGAGGAGCACGACCGCCACGAGCCACGCCACCGGTCTGCGCACCACCGGCCTTCACCCACCCTCAAGCCAGAGCCTTGTCCGACGAAGTACCGTCGGACCGTCAAGTCATCCGGAACGCTACTAACGGGTAAACCACCGGACAAGGGTCCTGCGGAAGGCAAACGGCCGGCCGACCGGCGTTGGGCCATTCGTAGGGACTCCACAAAGAAACGGAGTGGGCCGCAGCACGCTCTCACAGAGACCTTGACCACATGGGCGGGCTAGGGTTTCCAAGCACAGCGCTGTGTACCGCGGTGCGACAAGGGATTTTGCGGGTCGATCGCGCCTCGGATCACGCTCCGTGTGGGCAAGCTCACCATTGGGGCCGGGTCGATGTGCCGTGTCGGCAGTCCCTAAACTCGGCTTGTTTCAAGGAGGGAGCCTCAATCGTGCGCAAGGTGCTCATCGCCAACCGTGGCGAAATCGCTGTCCGCGTTGCCCGGGCCTGCCGGGACGCCGGAATCGCGAGCGTGGCCGTCTACGCCGACCCGGACCGGGACGCTCTGCACGTCCGGGCCGCGGATGAGGCGTTCGCCCTGGGCGGTGACACTCCCGCGGCCAGCTATCTGGACATCGAGAAAGTGCTCAACGCGGCGCGCGAGGCGGATGCCGACGCGATCCACCCCGGCTACGGCTTCCTCTCGGAGAACGCCGAGTTCGCGCAGGCGGTGCTGGACGCCGGTCTGATCTGGATCGGCCCGCCCCCGCAGGCCATCCGCGACCTCGGCGACAAGGTCGCCGCCCGGCACATCGCGCAGCGCGCGGGCGCGCCCCTGGTGGCCGGCACGCCGGACCCGGTGTCCGGGGCCGACGAGGTCGTCGCGTTCGCCCGGGAACACGGCCTGCCCATCGCCATCAAGGCGGCGTTCGGCGGCGGCGGCCGCGGCCTGAAGGTCGCCCGCACCCTCGACGAGGTACCGGAGCTGTACGAGTCCGCGGTGCGCGAGGCCGTGGCCGCCTTCGGGCGCGGCGAGTGCTTCGTGGAGCGCTACCTGGACAAGCCGCGGCACGTGGAGACCCAGTGCCTGGCCGACAGCCACGGCAACGTGGTCGTCGTCTCCACCCGTGACTGCTCCCTCCAGCGGCGCCACCAGAAGCTCGTCGAGGAGGCCCCGGCGCCGTTCCTGACGAAGAAGCAGGTCGCCGAGCTGTACCGGTCCTCGAAGGCCATCCTCAAGGAGGCCGGCTACGTCGGCGCGGGCACCGTCGAGTTCCTCGTCGGGGCCGACGGCACGATCTCCTTCCTGGAGGTCAACACCCGGCTCCAGGTCGAACACCCGGTCACCGAGGAGGTCGCCGGCATCGACCTGGTGCGCGAGATGTTCCG
This sequence comes from Streptomyces sp. NPDC047000, assembly GCF_040644295.1. Classification (NCBI taxonomy): domain Bacteria; kingdom Bacillati; phylum Actinomycetota; class Actinomycetes; order Kitasatosporales; family Streptomycetaceae; genus Streptomyces; species Streptomyces sp. NPDC047000. Next base: position 328,554 of record NZ_JBEYWE010000002.1, on the reverse strand, counting down.
CATCGCCGACGGCGAGGCGCTCGGCTACGACGACCCGAAACTGCGCGGTCACTCGATCGAGTTCCGTATCAACGGCGAGGACCCGGGCCGGGGCTTCCTCCCGGCGCCCGGTACGGTCACGCGGTTCGACCCGCCGACCGGCCCCGGTGTCCGGCTGGACGCGGGCGTGGAGTCCGGCTCCGTGATCGGCCCCGCCTGGGACTCCCTGCTGGCCAAGCTGATCGTCACCGGCCGCACCCGCGCCGAGGCGCTGCAGCGGGCCGCCCGTGCCCTGGAGGAGTTCCAGGTCGAGGGCATGGCGACGGCCATCCCGTTCCACCGCGCGGTGGTGAAGGACCCGGCGTTCACACCCGAACTGAACGGCTCCAACAAGCCGTTCACGGTCCACACCCGCTGGATCGAGACCGAGTTCGTCAACGAGATCAAGCCCTTCGCCGCCCCCTCCGACACGGAGGCGGACGAGGAGTCGGGCCGTGAGACGGTCGTCGTCGAGGTCGGCGGCAAGCGCCTGGAGGTCTCCCTGCCGGCCTCGCTGGGCATGACCCTGGCCCGCACCGGCCTCGCCGCGGGCGCCAAGCCCAAGCGCCGGGCCGCCAAGAAGTCCGGCCCGGTCGCCTCCGGCGACACGCTCGCCTCCCCGATGCAGGGCACCATCGTCAAGGTGGCCGTGGAGGAGGGGCAGGAGGTCAAGGAGGGCGACCTGGTCGTCGTCCTGGAGGCCATGAAGATGGAGCAGCCCCTCAACGCCCACAAGGCGGGCACCATCAAGGGGCTGTCCGCCGAGGTCGGCGGTTCCATCACCTCGGGCGCGGCGATCTGCGAGATCAAGGACTGACACCCCCGCACCCTCACGCGTAGGGAGAGCGCCCGGTGGACCGGAGACACGGTCCGCCGGGCGCTCGCCGTCTGCGTACCGTATGTCCGTGTCCGCCGTGCGTCCGTGCGTCCTCCGCGCGGAGCCCGGGTGCGCCGCCCGGGGAATGGCATCCTGGAACCCGGCGCGGCGGGCGTACGGGCAGGGGCAGGTGGGAGCGATGACGGCGGGCGTGACCTCGCACGAGGAGGCACCGGAGCAGATCCGGCGGGAAGCCCGCGGACCGGCTGCCGGCTCCTGCGGGCCCGCCCGCGCCATGCGGGCGGACGCGCGCCGCAACCACGAACGGCTGCTGGCCGAGGCCCGCGCCGCGTTCGCCGCGCACGGTACGGACGCCTCGCTGGAGGACGTGGCCCGGCGGGCGGGCGTCGGCATCGGCACGCTGTACCGCCATTTCCCCCACCGCCAGGATCTGATGAGCGCGGTGTTCGAGGACGCGGTGGGCGCTCTGCTGGCCAGGTCGCACGAGTTGCTGCGCGCGGACGAGCCGTGTGCGGCGCTGGTGACCTGGCTGCGCGCGGTGGTGGCCCACGCGGGCGAGTACCGCGGTCTCGCGCGGGCGCTGATGGCGGTGTCGTACGACCGGGGCGGCGAGGGATCCGCCCTGGCCCGGTGCAGCGGCCCGATCCGGGAGGCGGGCGGCGCGCTGCTGGCCCGCGCCCAGGAGTCCGGCGCGGTCCGTCCCGGCGTCGCGATCGGCGACCTGCTCCAGCTCACCCACGCGATCGCGCTCGCCGCGGAGGAGACCCCGGACGACCCCGAACTGGCGGACCGCCTGCTGCGGCTGACACTGCGTGGGCTGAAGCCGTAGGCAGGAAGCCCGCCCGGACAGCGGGCCCCGGTCCCACGGTGGCCGCCGTACCCACCCCTGCCCGGCCCCGTCAGCGGCGTCGCAGGTCCGCCACGCGGGGGCGGTCCGGGGCGCCCTGGGACGGGTCGCCGAGGGCCGCGGCCGAGCGGAGGCCGCCTGCCGGCGCAGCGCCGCGGCGGGGGCCCGGGAGCGGCAGGTCCCGGCGCTGCTGGCGCGCCGGGGCGTGGTCACCCCCCGGGTTCCCGGCCGCCCCGGCCACGGTGATCTGCACCCCCTGGTCGGCGAGGGCCTGGAGTTCGGTGGCGGCGCGGTCGTCGTGGGCGGGCGGGTCGTCCGTGACGAGGCGGGTGACGAGATCGGTCGGCACGGTCTGGAACATGGTGTCGGCGCCGAGCTTGGTGTGGTCGGCGAGGACGACGACCTCGGCGGCCGCGTGGACCAGGGCGCGGTCGACGGACGCGGACAGCATGTTGGACGTGGAGAGCCCGCGCTCGGCGGTCAGTCCGCTCCCGGACAGGAAGGCCTTGGACACCCTGAGCCCGTGGAGGGACTGCTCGGCGCCCGAGCCGACCAGCGCGTAGTTGGAGCCACGCAGGGTGCCGCCGGTCATCACGACCTCGACGCGGTTGGCGTGGGCCAGCGCCTGGGCCACCAGCAGGGAGTTGGTGACGACGGTCAGACCGGGCACCCGGGCCAGCCGGCGGGCCAGTTCCTGGGTGGTCGTCCCGGCACCGACGACGATGGCCTCGCCCTCTTCGACGAGGCCCGCGGCGAGGTCCGCGATGGCGGTCTTCTCGGCGGTCGCGAGATGGGACTTCTGGGGGAAGCCCGACTCCCGGGTGAAACCGCCCGGGAGCACCGCACCGCCGTGCCGGCGGTCGAGGAGTCCTTCTGCCTCCAGCGCCCGCACGTCCCGTCGTACGGTCACTTCTGAGGTCTGGACGACACGGGCGAGCTCACGGAGCGACACGGCTCCGTTCGCTCGCACCATTTCGAGGATCAATTGGCGACGTTCTGCAGCGAACACGAAACTGACAGTAACCCCAACGACCGTCTGCTTTCAGAGCTTTCCGCCGAATAGCAGAAGTTGTTCGCACCGGGCATCGGGTAGTGGTATAGGACGTTTCGTCGCCCCCCGGGCACGGGACGGGCCGGTCCTCCTCAGAACTCCCCGGCCGTCTTGCGGGTGTGGAGCTGGCGGGCGACCTCGGCGATCGAACCCGACAGGGACGGGTACACGGTGAACGCGTTCGCGATCTGTTCGACCGTCAGATTGTTGTCGACGGCGATCGAGATCGGATGGATGAGTTCCGAGGCGCGCGGTGCGACGACCACACCGCCGACGACGATGCCGGTGCCCGGCCGGCAGAAGATCTTGACGAAGCCGTCGCGGATGCCCTGCATCTTGGCGCGCGGGTTGCGCAGCAGCGGCAGCTTGACGCAGCGGGCCTCCATCTTCCCGGAGTCGACGTCGGCCTGGGTGCAGCCGACGGTGGCGATCTCGGGGTCGGTGAAGACGTTGGAGGAGACGGTCCTGAGGTTCAGCGGGGCCACCGCGTCGCCGAGGAAGTGGTACATCGCGATACGCCCCTGCATGGCGGCGACGGACGCCAAGGCGAAGACACCGGTCACGTCACCGGCGGCGTAGACACCGGGCGCGGTGGTGCGGGACACCTTGTCGGTCCAGATGTGACCCGAGTCGCGCACCTTGACCCCGGCCTCCTCCAGTCCGAGGCCCGCGCTGTTCGGGATGGCGCCGACGGCCATCAGGCAGTGGGTGCCGCTGATGACACGGCCGTCGGCGAGGGCGACCTCCACCCGGTCGCCGACCCGCTTGGCGGCGGCGGCGCGGGAGCGGGCCATGACGTTCATGCCGCGGCGGCGGAAGACGTCCTCGAGGACGGCGGCGGCGTCCGGGTCCTCGCCGGGCAGCACCCGGTCGCGGGAGGAGACCAGGGTGACACGGGAGCCGAGGGCCTGGTAGGCACCGGCGAACTCGGCGCCGGTGACACCGGAACCGACCACGATGAGCTCCTCGGGGAGCTCGGTGAGGTCGTAGACCTGGGTCCAGTTCAGGATGCGCTCGCCGTCGGGCTGCGCGTCGGGCAGTTCGCGCGGGTGACCGCCGGTGGCGATGAGGACGGCGTCGGCGGTGAGGGTCTCCTCGCCGCCGTCGGCGACGGTGACGACGACCTTGCGGGAGCCGTCGAGGGCCTGCATGCCCTCCAGCCGGCCCCGGCCGCGCATCACCCGGGCACCGGCGCGGGTGACGGAGGCGGTGATGTCGTGCGACTGGGCGAGCGCGAGCCGCTTGACCCTCCGGTTGACCTTGCCGAGGTCCACACCGACCACCCGGGCCGCCTGCTCCAGGGGCGGGGTGTCGTCGGCGACGATGATGCCGAGCTCCTCGTAGGAGGAGTCGAACGTGGTCATCACCTCGGCCGTGGCGATGAGCGTCTTGGACGGCACGCAGTCGGTCAGCACCGACGCGCCGCCCAGGCCGTCGCTGTCGACGACGGTCACCTCCGCGCCGAGCTGCGCGGCGACCAGCGCCGCTTCATATCCGCCGGGTCCGCCACCGATGATCACGATCCGAGTCACGTACCCCATTGTCCCGCACCCAACAAGGGACCACTGTCCCGGGGGGCGGGGGCGGTGCGGTTCCGTTACACGGGGTCGAGCGGGGCGGGTGGGGAGCGCCCGGGTGGGCGGGGGCTTGCCCGGTGGGCGGGGAACGGCCGGTCGGCGGGAAGCGGCCCGGTGGGCGGGAGCATGCCCAGCGGGCGGGGAACGGCCGGTCGGCGGGAACGCCCGGTGGGCGGGGAGCTGCCCGGCGAGCGAGGAACGGCCGGTCCGCGGGAACGCCCGGTGGGCGCGAACCTGCCCGGTCGGCGGGAAGCGGCCCGGTGGGCGGAAGCTTGCCCGGTGGGCGAGGAACGGCCGGTCCGCGAGAACGCCCGGTGGGCGGGGAACGGCCGGTCCGCGGGAGCGCCCCGGTCGGTGGGGCGTGTCTCGGGGTTCTTCGCCTCGCCGCTCCTTCCCGTTCCCGCCCCCGGGGCTGTGCCCCCGGGACCCCTTGTCGGCCCTTCGGGCCTTGTCCTCGGGTGCCGGACGGACGCGTTGTTTCCGGGACCGGAGTTACGGGTGTGCGTGCTGTCGTACTCTCGGTCCATGTCGCTCTACGCCGCCTACGCGGGCAACCTCGACGCGCGGCTGATGTCCCGCCGCGCACCGCACTCCCCGCTGCGCGCCACCGGCTGGCTGAACGGCTGGCGGCTGACCTTCGGGGGCGAGCACATGGGGTGGGAGGGCGCGCTCGCCACGGTCGTGGAGGAGCCCGGCGCGCAGGTCTTCGTCGCGCTCTACGACATCGCCCCCATGGACGAGGAGTCACTCGACCGGTGGGTCGGCGTCGGGATGGACATCTACCGCCGGCTACGGGTGCGGGTGCACACCCTGGAGGGTGAGGAAGCCGCCTGGCTGTACGTCCTCGACGGCTACGAGGGCGGCCTGCCCTCGGCACGCTATCTCGGGGAGATCGCCGACGCGGCCGAGTCCGCGGGCGCACCGCACGACTACGTGATGGAACTCCGCAAGCGCCCCTGCTGAACCCTCCGCGCCCCCTTTGGCCGGAAACGACAAGACAACGATCGCCAATGCGTGAGCGTCAGCATCTACGCGCGTAGGCCCGGACCGGCTACCCTCGACCGCGTGAACGCATCTCTTCTTCCGGACGACCTCCAGGGCGACCCCCACGCCGCCGCCGGCGCCGCCGCCGCACACCTGCGCGAACTCACCGGTGCCGAGACCCACGACGTCGCCCTGGTGATGGGCTCCGGCTGGGCGCCGGCCGTCGACGCCCTGGGCGTGCCCGACGCCGAGTTCCTGGTCACCGAGCTGCCCGGCTTCCCGCCGCCGGTCGTCGAGGGGCACGGCGGCACGATCCGCTCGTACACCATCGGCGAGAAGCGCGCCCTGGTCTTCCTCGGCCGTACGCACTACTACGAGGGCCGGGGCGTCGCGGCTGTGGCGCACGGGGTGCGTACGGCGGTCGCCGCGGGGTGCAAGACCATCGTGCTGACCAACGGCTGCGGCGGGCTGCGCGAGGGCATGCGGCCGGGCCAGCCGGTGCTGATCAGCGACCACATCAACCTCACGGCGACGTCACCGATCGTCGGGGCGAACTTCGTCGACCTGACGGATCTGTACTCGCCGCGGCTGCGGACCCTGTGCAAGGAGATCGACCCGAGCCTGGAGGAGGGCGTGTACGCCCAGTTCCCCGGGCCGCACTACGAGACCCCGGCCGAGATCAGGATGGCCCGGGTGATCGGGGCGGACCTGGTGGGCATGTCCACGGTGCTGGAGGCGATCGCCGCGCGGGAGGCCGGGGCGGAGGTGCTGGGGATCTCCCTCGTCACCAACCTCGCCGCGGGGATGACGGGCGAGCCCCTGAACCACGAGGAGGTCCTCCAGGCGGGCCGCGACTCGGCGACGCGGATGGGCGCCCTGCTGGAACAGGTACTGCGCCGGCTCTAGCGGCCCGCCCTGCTTCCCGGGGCTCCGCCCCGGCCCCCGCCCCCTTCCCACCCACCCGGCTCCGCCCCTCACAGCCCGTCCCGGGGCACCCCCTCCGGGGGAGTCCGAGGACGAGACCCGTCCAAGGGCCGACAGGGGTCCGGGGGCGCAGCCCCCCGGGGACGGGAACGGGAAGGGGCGGCGGGGGCGACATCCACACCGCACCACCACCCCGCGGCCGGCCACACCGCGTACCAGAGAGGCTGAACCCCGTGCACGACCACCTGCTCGCCCGCGCAAAGGCATGGCTCGCCGAGGACCCCGACCCGGACACCCGGGAGGAACTCGCCCGCCTCATCGACACCGCGGACACCGCCGAACTGACCGCCCGCTTCTCCGGCACCCTCCAGTTCGGCACCGCCGGCCTCCGCGGCGAACTCGGCGCCGGGCCGCAGCGGATGAACCGCGCCGTCGTGATCCGCGCCGCCGCCGGCCTCGCCGCGTACCTCAAGACGCACGGCCAGGGCGACGGCCTCGTCGTCATCGGCTACGACGCCCGCCACAAGTCCGCCGACTTCGCCCGCGACACCGCCGCGGTGATGACCGGCGCCGGGCTGCGCGCGGCCGTCCTGCCCCGCCCCCTCCCCACCCCCGTCCTGGCCTTCGCCATCAGGCACCTGGGCGCGGTCGCCGGGGTGGAGGTCACCGCGAGCCACAACCCGCCCCGCGACAACGGCTACAAGGTGTACCTGGGCGACGGCTCGCAGATCGTGCCGCCGGCGGACGCGGAGATCGCCGCCGAGATCGCCGCGATCGAGAGCCTGCGCGACGTGCCCCGCCCGGACGGCGGCTGGGAGATCCTCGACGACTCCGTCCTCGACGCCTACCTGGCCCGTACGGACGCCGTCCTCTCCCCCGGCTCCCCGCGCACCGCCCGCACGGTCTACACGGCGATGCACGGCGTCGGCAAGGACGTCCTGCTGGCCGCGTTCGCCCGCGCGGGCTTCCCGGCCCCCGAACTGGTCGCCGAACAGGCCGAGCCCGACCCGGACTTCCCGACCGTCGCCTTCCCCAACCCGGAGGAGCCCGGCGCGATGGACCTGGCGTTCGCCAGGGCCCGTGAGACCGGGCCGGACCTGATCGTCGCCAACGACCCCGACGCCGACCGCTGTGCCGCCGCCGTCGAGGACACCGGCGGCTGGCGCATGCTGCGCGGCGACGAGGTCGGCTCGCTGCTCGCCGCGCACCTCGTCGCGCGCGGCGCCACCGGCACGTTCGCCGAGTCGATCGTGTCGTCGTCGCTGCTGGGCCGGATCGCGGAGAAGGCGAAGCTGCCGTACGAGGAGACCCTGACCGGGTTCAAGTGGATCGCCCGGGCGGAGGGGCTGCGGTACGGGTACGAGGAGGCGCTCGGCTACTGCGTCGACCCCGCCGGTGTCCGCGACAAGGACGGCATCACGGCCGCGCTGCTGATCACGGAGCTGGCGAGCGAGCTGAAGGAGCAGGGCCGTACGCTGCTCGACCTGCTCGACGACCTCGCCGTCGAGCACGGTCTGCACGCCACCGACCAGCTGGCGGTGCGGGTCGAGGACCTGACGGTCATCACGGACGCGATGCGCCGCCTGCGCGAGCGGCCTCCGGCCGAGCTCGCCGGGCTGGCCGTGACCCGCGCCGAGGACCTCACCCTGGGCACGGAGTCGCTGCCGCCGACCGACGGCCTGCGCTACACCCTGGAGGGCGCCCGCGTCGTCGTACGCCCCAGCGGCACCGAGCCCAAGCTGAAGTGCTACCTGGAGGTCGTCGTCCCGGTCGACGGCCACGCCGCCCTCCCGGCGGCCCGCGCCAGGGCGACGGAACTGCTGGCCGCGATCAAGCGGGATCTGTCGGCGGCGGCCGGGATCTGACCCCCGGCCGGGCGCCCCGGACACCGGGGCGCCCCGTCAGCCGAAGCGGCCGTTCACGTAGTCCGCGGTGCGTTCGTCACGCGGCGAGCCGAACATCGCGTCCGTGTCACCGTGTTCGACGATCACGCCGGGGGTGCCCTGGGCGGCGAGGAAGAAGGCGCAGGTGTCGGAGACCCGGGCGGCCTGCTGCATGTTGTGGGTGACGATCACGATGGTGACCTCGGACCTGAGTTCCGCGATGGTCTCCTCGATGCGCCGGGTGGACGTCGGGTCGAGGGCCGAGCAGGGTTCGTCCATCAGCAGGACCCGGGGCCGTACCGCCAACGACCTTGCGATGCAGAGGCGTTGCTGCTGGCCGCCGGAGAGCGCGCCGCCGGGCTGGCGGAGCCGGTCCTTGACCTCGTTCCACAGGCCCGCCTTGACGAGGCACTCCTCGACCACGTCGTCCCTGCCGTCCCGGGTGACCTTCATGCCGTTGAGCTTCAGGCCGGAGACCACGTTGTCGTAGAGGGACATCGCCGGGAACGGGTTGGGTTTCTGGAAGACCATGCCGATCTCCCGGCGGGCGCGGGTGATCCGGCGGCCCCGGTCGTAGATGTCGTCCTCGTCGAGCAGGACGCGTCCGGCGAGCGCGGCGGACGGGATCAGCTCGTGCATCCGGTTGAGGATGCGCAGGAAGGTCGACTTGCCGCAGCCGGACGGCCCGATGAGCGCGGTGACCTGCCGGGCGGGCATGGTGAGCGAGACCCGGTCCAGGACCTTGTGGTCGCCGAACCAGGCGGAGATCTCCTCGGCCCGGAGGGTCGCGGGACCGTCCGCGCCTCCCCCCGCTGCCGGGCCGCCGGCGGCCGTTCTCGGCAGGACGACGGTGTCGGAAAGATCGGGTGACGACGGCATCGGGCATCAACTTCCCTAAAAAACAGATCGGTTGGGGTCGGCTCGGCGGTCAGAGCAGGTTGGGGAGCAGGCGGGTCAGCGAGGTCGCGACCGACAGGCCGAGGGCGGTGAGGACCGGGACCGCGCAGATCCAGGTCTGCCAGCGGCCCCAGCCGCGGTACGTCCACACCGTCACCAGGGCCGCGAGGAGCAGCGCCTGCGACCAGAGGAACACCGCGAGCCAGGCGTCGTTCTCGGTGCCCATGGCCTCCTCGGCCGGGGTGATCCAGCCGCTGCGCAGCAGCCTGGGCGGGCTGGGCTGCACCGGGGTGATCAGGCGGGCGTCGACGCGGAGCACACCCGAGGGGGTGTACGGGCCGCCGGTCGCCGTGATCAGGGTCAGCCGCCCCTGGTCGCCGGTGAGGGGGGCGGGCAGCCGGTCGCCGGCACGGCGGATGCCGGTGACCTCGTAGACCGACGTGCCCTGGCCGGTGGTGAGTTCGACGCGGCTGCCGACGGGGAGATCGCCGAGCCGCGCGAACGGGCTGCCGTAGCCCCACTGCCGGCCCATGACGACGCTGGTGCCCGCCTGGCCGGGCAGCGGGGTGTCGCGGCGGTGGCCAGGGCCCGACATCAGGATCCCGGAGGTGGTGCCCTCACCGACGACCTTGCGCAGGTGCAGCGCGGGGATGTGCAGCAGAGCGACCGGGGCGCCGGGGGCGAGCGGCTTGCCGTCGTAGGTGCGCTGGCCCACGGGGGCGGTGCCCAGGGCGAGTTGCCGGCGCAGCTCGGCGTACCGCACGCGCTGGTCGCGGGCCTGCTGGAGATGGCCGACGAGGGTGAGGTTCGCGGCGAAGCCGAGCAGGACGGCGGCCAGGACGCACACCACCGCGCCGCCGAGGGCGAGTCCGGGCCGCGCGGGCGGCCGTGGCCGGGCGGACGGCGGGGCGGGGGGTACGGCGGCCGCCGGCGGTGCCGGGGGCGGCGGGGCGAGCACGGACACGGTGGGTGCGCTCCTCGGGAGGGGAAGAGGGGGTGACGGCTGCGGCACCGGGGCGGGCGCGGTACCCGCCCCGGGCCGTGGCGCGGCCCGCGGCCGCAGGGGGCTACGGCGTCACAGGTGCCGTCCCTCGCCGCCGAACAGGTCGGCGAAGGTCAGCAGGCCCTTGCGGCGGACGTGGAGGACGAGGGCCGCGCCCGCGCACACCAGGGCGAGGCCGCCGAGGCCGAGGACGCCGACCTGGACGCCGGTGGAGGCCATCGAGCCGCCCCCGCCGCCGGAGCCGCTGCCGCCGCCGCTGCCCGAGCCGCCGGAGCCGCTGTCGCCGCCGCCCGTGCCCGCGCTGTCGCCCGAACTGGGGTTCGGGGAAAGGCTCGAGCCGCCGACGGTGAACGCGAAGTCGACGCTGTGGCCGCCGGTGGAGTCCTCGGCGAGGGTGAGCACATGGGCGCCGCCGGTGAGGGCGTCCGGCACGGTGAAGGCGTAGTCGGTGACGGTGCCGTCGGAGTCGGCGGTCGCGTCGTCGAACGTGGCGTCGCTGTCGGCGAGGGTGACCTTGACGGTGGCGTCGGCCGCGTAGCCGCGCGCGGTGACCAGCACCTTCTGACCCGGCGTCAGATCGGGGTCGGCGCCGAGGGTGTTGCCGTCCTCGTCGGTCACCGTGAGGTCCGGGTCGGCGGAGTCGGTCGGCGAGGCGCTGTCGGTGGGCGACGCGGAGTCGGTGGGGCTCGCGGAGCCGCTCGGGGTGACCGAGTCCGAGGGGGTCGGGCTGGGGCTGGGGCTGCTCGGCGCGGTGATCTGCAGGCCCAGGGTGTCCTGGCTGGTGCCGTAGGCCTCGGCGTCGGCGGGGGTGAAGGCGGCGAAGTAGTAGTAGGCGCCCGCGGTCGCCGGTGCCGTGGTGGTCAGTACCGCCCGGCCGCCGGAGACGTCCACCGCGCCGAGCGGGGTGCGCTCACCGTCCGCGGTCGCCGCGGAGGAGAAGCTGACCGAACCCGCCGCGGCGGACGGGGTCAGGGTGGCGGTGAGGGTCAGGGAGCCGCCGGTCGTGGTGGCGGTGCCGGTGAGGTCGAGGCTGGTCGGCTGGGCCTGGACCAGGGACCAGGTGTCGCCGCTGACCTGGATGGTGGTCAGGAACGCGGTGGCCGCCGTACCGCCGCCGCAGGCCAGGGCGAGGGTGTACTTGCCGTCGAGGGAGCCGTCGGGGACGTAGGCGCGCAGCCGGGTCTCCAGCGACGGGTTGCCGGTGCTGCCCGTGAGCGGGACGGTGAACGGCGCCGTGGTGGAGATGGTGTCCCCGGCCGAGGTCTTGGCCAGCTGGAGGGCGGCCGTGGTGCTGCCGGGCTTGAGCAGCCACAGGTACATCGCGGTGGCGTTGCTGCTCGCCGGGCAGGGTCCGTCGGTGGTGGCGGAGGTGACGGCCAGCGGGGCGTCGGCGATCTTCCCGGTGGCCGGGGTGAGCGTGAACTTGCCCGTGGAGGTGAAGGCGCTGGCCCGGCCCGCGAACGCGAGCACGCCCGCGAGGGCGCCCAGCAGCAGGGCGCAGCACATCAGCAGGGACACGGGTGATCTCAGCGGTGCCGCGCGGTTCGTCGGGTGGTGCGCGGGGTGGTGAGCGGGCTGGTGCACCGGGTGGTTCATGTGGCGGTCCCCCCAGGGATCGTGGTCGGGCTCCCCGGACGGCAGAGGTCCGCGGAGCGGAGGAACGGGGATGGATGCGGGTACGCCGCGGGGCCGGGCACCCGTGGGGTGCCCGGCCGGTGTGCGGTGGCGGGTACGGCGGTCAGCGCTCGCCCTTGAGGGTCGTGGCGCCGCAGTTGGAGATCGCGCCGAAGCCGTAGAGCTCGATGGTGGCGGTGTCGGAGCAGACGCCGGAGGAGGCACCGACGAAGGTCGGCGCGATGACGGCGTCGGTCAGCTTGGCGGTCGGGACGACGTCGTAGACGTCACGGGCGTAGGGGAAGGAGACGTTCAGCGTGCCGTCCGCGTTGACGGGGGCGACGCCGTTGACCTTGCCGAGGACGGTGGCGCCGTGCCGGTCGGTGACCACGCCGCCGGTCTGCGCGATGTACTGCGCGACGGAGTACGGCGCGATGTTGCCGGCGGCGGTCAGCTCGACGCCGTTGTGCTCCTGCATGGTGCCGACGCAGGAGCCGACCTCGCTGGCGGCGACGCCGATCTGGGCGAGGAAGAAGGTGCGGGTGCCGGAGTTGGCCTGGGGCAGCAGCGGCGCCAGGGTGACGCCGTCGAGGGTGGTGGTCTGGCACTTGTAGACGGCGGCGAGCTGGGCCGTGGTGAGGTCCAGGTTGCTGTTCAGCGCGCTGTCCGAGCGGACGGCGACGGTCACCGCGTCCTTGGCGAACGGGATCCACGTCAGGTCGTTGGTGGTGGTGTCGGCCGGGCCGCGCGAGGAACGCGCGAAGTCCAGGCAGCCGGTGTTGTTGTCGACGGCGTTGCGCAGGGCGTCGATGCCCGCGGAGGAGCCGTCGGGGCGGTTGATGACACAGCCGGTGTCGCGCGTCTGGATCGTCGCGCTGCCGGTGGCGTTGTAGGAGGCGATGGTGCCGCCGCCGTCGACCGACTCGCTCAGGCCGTTCACGACGTCCTGGGTGGTGTCGGAGCCGACGCCGGCGAGCAGCCGGTGGCTGCCGTCCGCCGGGTCCGCGACGGCCGGTGCGGCCAGGGCACCGACGGCGAGGGCGGCGACGCTGATCACGGCACCGAGGCGTGCACGGGACTTGACGTTCACGATTTCTCCTCCGGGGAATAACGGGCCGCGCTCCGGGAAAGGGGGGCGCGGAATTCGGCCGGCCGTGGAAGACAATTCCGTACGGCGGCCGCTCCCGGCCACCACATTCCGCCGCCCATCACGTTAAGAGAACATTTCCAAGGGGACACCTAGGGAATTCCCCGGCGGGTAGCGGTTCTCCCCGGAGCCATTTCGCTGGGCACGGCTCCGGGGAATTGCGCCCGCCGGTCAGCTCATCCGGTGTCCCCCGCGCCTGCCGGCGAACCGGTGGTGCCGCGCGGACGTGCCGAGAACCGCAGCATCACCGGCCCCGCCAGCGCCGCCGCGCCGCCCGCGAGCAGTACCCCGAGCAGCACCCAGCGCAGTACGCCGAGCACCTCCGCGGGTGTGACACCGCCGGCGGAGGCGGTGTTCACCCGGGCCGGGCCGGCCGGGGTGGTGGAGGGGTGGGCGGAGCCGGGGGCGCCGGGGTGGGCCGCCGGGGTCGCGCCCCCGGTGCCGCCGCCAAAGCCGCCCGCACCGGCACCGGCACCGCCGCTGCCGCCGTCCCCGGCCGCCGCGCCGCCGGTCCCGCCGCCGGAGGAGGAGCCTCCGCTGCCGGAGCCCGCGGTGTCGCCGGGGCCGGTGGAGGCGGTGGTGCCGCGTTCCAGGGTGTCGGCCACCTGCTCGGCACGGGTGCGCCAGGCGGCGGGCAGCGGGGCGTAGCCGACCGGGAGTTCGCCCCGGTCGGTGCCCTGGGTCTGTCCGGCGCCGGCCGCGTAGCGGATGAGGCGGGCGTAGTCCTGGCGGGCGTCCTTCGGCTGGTCGAGGGAGGCGGCGGCGTAGACGGGGACGGTCAGCGGGTAGGCGCCGTCCTTGGCCTTGCCGGGCGCGGGTGCCTTGACGCCGGCGACGGCGGAGTCGGGCATCTGGGCGGCGGCCTCGAGAAGCGCGGCGGCGGTGGGTTTCACGTACTCGCCGTCCGCGTTCTTCAGGGCGGCGACATCGAGCTGGTAGCGGTCGGCGGAGGCGGCGTCGGTGATCGAGTACGCCTTGCGCTGTCCGGCGCCGAGGGTCTCGCCGACCAGCGCGGGCGGGTTGTCGCCGCTGATCTGGAAGACGCCGCCGGTGTTGCCACGTCGGGTCCTGAGCGCGCCGGCGTGCATGTCCTGGACGTACGGCCCGAGGTCGATGACGTCGTAGGAGAGGCTGCCGTAGGAGCCGGTCAGCTCGGTGGTGGTGGGATCGGTCTTGGGGAAGTCGGTGCGGGTGGTGTCGGTCGCCAGGTTCAGTTCCTTGAAATAGGGGTTCACCTTGGCGCCCCAGGGGTCCGCGACACCGTTCAGGAAATTCCTGGCGTCGGTGTCGGACTGGAGATAGTTCCACACCACGCGGTTCACATCGGAATTGTCCGAGGTCACCATGACGGGCAGCGGTGCGTCGGAGACGGCGGCGCCCTTGAACTGCGGATTGAGCGCCAGGAATTCCGGGTCCACGGTGATGGACTGCGGATTTCCCTTGAGGTGGTCGGGGACCGTCATACCGGCGGAGTTGATCAGCCGTACGTCACGGACGTAGGACTCGGTGAGCATCTTGGCGAGCAGTCGGGGGTTCAGTCTCAGGCCGGTCATCTTGCCGCCGAGTCCCTTGATCTCCCAGAAGAAACCCACGGCGAGGCCGCCGAGCACCACGGGCGCGTGCACCACGGGCGCGGCGCCGTCCGGCGGCCGCACGGGGTCCACGGTGAACGCCAGGCCCGGGGAGGACCCGGTGGGCCGGGTGATCTGTTCGCGGGCGTGCTCCTCGCCGCTCTGGGTGAAGGTGAAGCGGCTGCCGCCGCCCTCGCACAGCACGGACTGCCACGAGGTGATGGCGTCGGTGACCATCTCGGAGCCGATCACCCGGCGTTCGGTCTTGTCCGCCGTGCAGTTGTCGCCGACGGGCAGGAAGTCCAGCCGGAACACCAGCCGCCCGTTCCAGTTGGACTGGCTGAGCGCCGAGGTGCGCAGGGCGCCGTCGGTGGGGGCGCTGCCGTCGGGGTCGTGCGTGCCGCGCGGGATCACCACCAGCCAGCAGGGCTGTACGGCACCGCCCGCGGTGGTGCGGGCGCCGCAGCCGAGGTGGGGCGACTCGCGCGAGGACTTCACCTCGAAGGCCGCCTCGCCGCCGCCGGCGGTGTCGTCCGGCGCCCAGGACACGGAGTTGGTGTCCTCGGGCCCGAAGTACGTGTGGTCGTACGGTGTGGTGGTCGGGTCGCCCTCCACGGGCCTGAACGGCACGAACGGGTTGGTGCCGCCGCTGTCGTCGGTGTACCGGGTCTCCAGCGGGTCGGAGCCCTTGGGGAGGGTGCGCAGGCCCTCCTGGAAGGTGGTCGCCCCGGCCTCGGTGCCGAACTCGCACTGGTCGCGGTCGGGTCCGGCGGTCGCGTCGTCGCCCCAGCACTGCATGATCTGGAGGAAGTCGAGGTGCCGGCCGCCCGCGACGTCGCCGGGCGCGCCGCCGGTCCAGGTGACCTTCACGCCCTGGCCGCGCAGGTTCTTCGTCTGGTGGACGGTGACCTTGAGCTTCGAGAAGTCGTCGTAGGGGCCCTTGGTGCCGGTCTCGGTGACCGCGGAGTCGTCGGCGGTGGCCGCGCGGGCCTCCTGGGGCAGGGGGAAGAGGCCGACGATCACCGCGGCGAGCAGGGCGCCGACACCGGCCACGAGGCGGGCGCGGGGGGTGCGGGAGGTACGGAGGCGTGCGGCCCCGGGGCCGGTGGTGCGGAGGCCCGGGGTGCGGGATCCCCGCGGGGATCTGCGCGGTACGTCTCTGCCGGTGGTCCTCATGCCGCACCGTCCCGGCGCCGGGTGCGGGCCGCCAGGGCGCGGGCGGCGAGCGGCGGCCCGACGACCACACCGAGCAGCAGCAGGGCGGACAGCGCCATGAGGGCGCCGCGCAGTCCGAACGAGGAGCCGTAGCCGACGTTCACCGGGTTCGCGGCGACGGAGGTGTCCCCGCTGCCGCTGCCGTCCCCGACGGCCTCACCGGTGTCCGGGTCGATGCTCTGGCCACCCGTACCGCCGCCGGAGTCCTGTGCGCCCGGTGTGCCGTCACCGGTGCCGCCGGTGCCGCCCGAGGACCCGGACGTGCCCGACGAGCCGGCCGATGTGCCGCTGCCCGAGCCTCCGTTGCTCCCCGCACCGCCCGAACCGCCGCCGGACGACGAGGTGGAGGACGAGCCGCCCTGGGCCGCCGGCTTGACCGGGGTGTTCTGCTGCGCGCCCGCGGTGCCGTCGGAGCACTGCGTGGAGCCCTGCTTGTCGCAGGACTTGGGATAAGGAGCGTTCTTGATGAGGGTGTTGACGCCGCCGGAGAAGGTGGGATTGCGGCAGTTGTTGATGTCGATCGCGGCGGTGGGCGCGCCCGGGACCCGTTTGATCTGGTCGAACCCGGCCTGCACCAGGTTCTTCGGCAGCGGTGAGTAGCCGAGTTCCTCGGCCTGTTGCTGGCCGTCGCACAGGAAGTAGCGGGCGAACGTGCCGAGGGAGAGGCCCTTGGCGGTGGTCATCGGGTTCTTGTCGCCGCCGACGGAGGTCGGCAGGATCATGTAGCTGTAGCTGGAGAGCGGGTAGGTCCGGCGGTCGCCGTTGCCGTAGACGCCGTCGAGGATCTGGGTCAGATAGCTCGACGAGTTCTTGTCCTGGTTGATCTGCGCGCCGGTCAGGGCGACGGCGACGCTGGAGGCGGTGGGCTCCACGTAGTAGCCGGACCTGTTGAGCATCTTGGCCACCGGGAAGCCGGTCTTGATGGCGTAGGAGTACTCGACGTAGGTGATCGCGCCCTCGGCCTGCGGCTGCCGTACGAAGCCGGACACGCCCAGCGAGCCGGACTTGGCGATCATCGAGGACCCGCCGAGCACCGGGTAGTAGGAGGTCATGCCGCAGGCGCTGCCGCGCCCGGTGCGGTTGCAGTAGTCCTTCCACAGCGCGCCCTGCTCCTTGGCGAGCCAGGTGGTGAACTGCGCGGTCGTGCCCGAGCCGTCGGAGCGCACCACCGGGACGATACGGCGGGCCGGGAGGGTGAGACCGGGGTTGTCGGCGCGGATCTCCGCCGCGTTCCACATGGTCACCCTGCCGGTGAAGATCTTGGCGAGGGAGTCGCCGGACAGCCGCAGATTGGTGACCTGCTTGCCGCTGATCTTGAGGTTGTACATGAACGCCGTGCCGCCGGCCACGATCGGCATGTAGGCGTAGCCGCGGGACGGCGGCGCGTCGGTGACGCCCTGCTCGGTGAGGCCGTAGGGGATCTCGGAGACCGCGAAGTCGACGACGCCGTTCTTGAACTGCTCGCGGCCCTGTGAGGAGCCGTTGGCGGTGAAGTTGACGGTCAGTCCGATGTTCGCGGAGATGTTGCGGCGCCACTGGTCGAGCGCGTTGGAGCTCCAGGTCGACCCGGAGCCGGTGATCTTCGTGTACGACACCGCGCGGGCGGCGGGCGGATGGACGGCGAGCAGCGCGGTGAGCAGCGCCAGGACCGTCGCCCCCAGGCGGAAGGCGGTTGCGGGTCTCACGGGGAACTCCTTGTATACGTACGGGTGTCGAGCGTGGGGGCGGGTCAGGCGGAGGGCGGCTGCGGGGGCGGGGCGGTGGGCCGGGACGGGGCGGGCCGGTCGGCGGGCCGGCGGCTGGCCCGGGCGGCGAAGCGCCGGGCGTCCCGGTGCGAGGCGGTCACCCGGCGGTGTTCCTGACGTCGGGTCAGATGGCCGGGCCCACGTCCGCCGACGATCCGGGCGGCGACGAACAGCAGCAGCACCAGCCCCATCAGCGTGGCCGCGGTACCGAAACCGCGGGCGATCATGGCGGGTTCGGGCGACTTGACGAACTCGAAGGTGGCCAGCGGCAGGGAGACCATCGGGCCGGAGGTCGGGTCGGCGTTCAGCTCGGCGGTGAAGCCCGCGGTGAGCAGGACCGGCGAGGTCTCGCCGATGCCGCGCGCGGTGCCGAGGATGACCGCGGTGGTCAGCCCGGAGCGGGCGGTGGGCAGCACCACGTGCCAGACGGTGCGCCAGCGGGAGGTGCCCATGGCGTACGACGCCTCGCGCAGGATGCCGGGCACCAGCCGGATGACGACGTCGGCGGCACGGATGATGATCGGCAGCATCATCACCGACAGGGCGAGCGCGGCGGCGAAGCCGGAGCGGTCGGCGCCGAGGCCGAGGATGACGGTCGCGTAGATGAACAGGCCCGCCACGATGGACGGCAGCGCGGTCATCGCCTCGACGACGGTCCGCACGAAGCGGGCGAAGCGGCCGGGGACCTCGTTGAGGAAGACCGCGCAGACCATTCCGGCGGGCACGGTGACGACGAGCGCGATGGTGATCTGTATGAGGGTGCCGGTGATCGCGTGCAGGATGCCGCCGGCGCTCAGCGGCTCCAGCGGTCCGGCCAGCCGCATGTCCTGGGTGAAGAAGTTCAGGTGCGGGAGTGCCTTGCGGCCCTCCCACAGCGCGAACACCACGACGAACACCAGCACCGCGACCATCAGCAGACCGAGCGAGGCGACCACGGCCGCCGCGATCCGGTCGGCGACCGCCGGTCCGTCCTCGTCGAGGGAGACGACCAGGGCGTAGAGCACGAGGAACAGCACGTAGGCCACGACGGTGAAGCCGACCGCGCCGTCGAAGGGCAGCAGCCGGGTGAAGATCACCCAGGTCAGGGCGAGCGCGGCGAGGGCGGCGCCGACGACGGCGTGGACATCGCTCGCGCGCAGTTGCCGCAGGGCGCGCCGCCGTTCCCCGCCTGGCCCGGCGGGGCGCCGGAGGGGCAGCGCGGTGCGCGGCGGCGCGGGGTCGGCCGGGGCTGGAGCGGCCGGTGAGGCGTCGGGGAACCGGGGCGCGAGGGTCATGCGCGCTGTCTCCTCGGGGCGCGGCGGGGCGCCGTAGGCGGAGCTGACGGGATCGGGGTCATGGGAGGGGACGCCCTCATGCCTCGCTGGCCGCGCCGGAACGGCTGCGGGCGACGATGGAGGAGGCGGCGAAGTTGACGACGAGGGTCATCACGAACAGGGCGAACCCGGCTGCCATCAGCGCGGACATGCCGAACTCGGTGGCCTCGCCGTAGCGCAGGGCGATGAGGGAGGAGACGGAGCTGGTGCCGGACTGGAGGACGTGCCACTGCACGGTGAAGACCTGCGAGATGACCATGTAGACGGCGATGGTCTCGCCGAGCGCGCGGCCGAGGCCGAGCATGGTCCCGCCGATCATGCCGCCCTTGCCGAAGGGCAGGACGACGCTGCGGATCATGCCCCAGCGGGTGGCGCCGAGCGCGTAGGCGCCCTCCCGTTCCCCGGCCGGTGCTTGGGAGAAGACCTCGCGCATGATCGAGCAGATGATCGGCGCGACCATCATGGCGACGACGAGGCCGGCGATGAAGGTGGACGAGGTGTAGACGGTCTCGGGCGCGAGCGGGTCGTGCGGGTCGGCGCCGTCGACGCGGAAGAGGGGGATCCAGCCGAAGTAGGCGGCGATGAAGCGGGCGGTGGGCAGCACCTTGCCCTCCAGGAAGAACACCCCCCACAGCCCGTAGACCACGGACGGCACGGCGGCCATGAGGTCGACGACGCTGATCAGCGTCCGCCGCAGCCGGGGCGGCGCGTACTCGGAGATGTAGAGGGCGGCGCCGGTCGCCAGCGGCACGGCGACACCGACCGCGACCAGCGCGATGAGCACGGTGCCGACCAGGACCGCGGCGATCCCGAAGTGCCCGGCGTCGGGCTCCCAGCCGGCCGTGGTCAAAAACGACCAGCCCGCCCGGTCCAGCGCCTGCCAGGCCCTGACCAGCAGAAAGCCGCCGACCAGCAGCATGACGGCGAGCACGAGCCCGCCGCCGCCGCGGGCGACGGCACGGAAGACACGGTCCGGGATCCCGGGGTCCGCGTACAGCCGTCTGGGCACGTCGTCGGCCGGGTCGCCGCCCTGCGCGGCCAGGGTCCGTCTCGTGGAGGTGAACACCTGACCGACGCTGCGGGCCCGACGTTGACGTGCACATCCCGAAGCGTGAACGAGGGGTGCCCTACGGACGACTTCCGGCACCGCACCGAGCGCACACCTCACCCACAACTCGGCTCACCCGAGCTGGAGTTGCTGCTGCTTGCGGGCTAATCGCCCCACAGTTCCGGCCCGGCGGAACCCAGTTCGGGAAGCAGCGCACGGAACCGGTCATAGGAGGCCCGGCACGTCGCGTGCCGCTCGTACGTGCGCGCGGCACCCGCCTGATGCCGGCCCGAGGCGTCCCACACGGCCCACACCCAGCCGCCGCCGTCACTGCTGTGCTGCACGCCGCCGCCCGTCTCGGCATGGTGCGCACACAGCCGCAGGAACGCGGCACGGCACCGGGCATGGGTGTCGTACAAGGTCAGCGACACGGCGACGGACCGCCCGTTGGGCGCGACGAGCCGCCAGCCGAACCTCCCCTGCCCGTCGATGTCCACCTGGCATCTCATGCCCATCGCCGCGACAGGTCTCGCCGCCCCGCCTAACCGGTCCATGTCCCCACCCCCGCCGCCCCTTAGAAGAGTAAAAACCGCAGGTACGACGTTGGAGACGGCAGCAGTAATCTACTGACGACCCGGCGCCCGCGACCGGACAAACCTGACCGCCCCCACCACGCTTCATCCCGAAGTAGCCCCTTGGCAACGCGTAGGCCACATCGGAGAAAGCGCTCACTCCGGCGCTCACTCCGGCTCCCGCTCCCGCCGATGAGCCCCCGGGCTGTGGACGTCGCGGGAATTTTTTCGCGACCGGCGGGTCTGCGGGCCGGGACGCGACGTCTCGGACGACGTCGTGGACGTTGTGCTCGATCAGGTCCGACGCGTGCCGGGCGACAGTGCGGTGGTCGGCGCCGTCGTGAAGGACGGCCGGCCCGTGATGGGCCGTCGTGGCTCAACGTCCTTGGTCGGCAAGGGCTGTTGTGAGGAGGCGGGAGCCGCGGCCCCCTCCGGGCGCGGAGGGAGGGGGCCGCGGCTCTCGTGCGGTTGTGGGCGGGTCAGTACGACGAGCCCGAGGCGCCCAGGGAGCCTGTGGGGTGCCAGACCGTCTTGGTCTCCAGGAACGCCTTCAGGCGGGCCAGGTCGGGAACCGGGGACCAGTTGTCCACAGGCTGTGGACGGAAGACCCGCTTCAGGTTGTCCGCCGCCGCGATCTCCAGTTCCGTCGCCAGGGACTCGTCCGCGCCGGTCACGTCGATCGCGTTGACGTCCTGGTGGGCGGCCAGGGGGGTGGCCAGTTCGGCGGTGCGGCCGGAGAGGAGGTTGACCACTCCGGAGGGGAGGTCGGAGGTGGCCAGGACCTCGCCCAGGGAGAGGGCGGGGAGCGGGGACCTCTCGCTCGCGATCACGACGGCCGTGCTGCCGGTGGCGATCACCGGGGCGACGACGGAGACCAGGCCCAGGAACGAGGAGTTCTGAGGGGCCAGGACCGCCACCACGCCGGTCGGTTCCGGGGTGGAGAGGTTGAAGTACGGGCCCGCCACCGGGTTCGCGGCGCCGAGGATCTGCGTGATCTTGTCCGTCCAGCCCGCGTACCAGACCCAGCGGTCGATCGCCGCGTCGACCTGGGCCGCAGCCTCGGACTTCGACAGGCCCTCCGCATCACGCACTTCGCGGACGAACTGCTCCCGGCGGCCCTCCAGCATCTCGGCGACGCGGTAGAGGATCTGGCCCCGGTTGTACGCCGTGGCGCCGGACCAGCCGCCGAACGCCTTGCGGGCCGCGACGACCGCGTCCCGGGCGTCCTTACGGGACGAAAGAGGCGCGTTCGCCAGCCAGTTGCCCTTCGTGTCCGTCACCTCGTACACCCGGCCGCTCTCGGAACGCGGGAACTTCCCGCCGACGTACAGCTTGTAGGTCTTGAAGACGGACAGCCGCTCCACCGGTTCGAGCTTCCCGGTCGTCCCGGTCTTCTCCGCCTTCTCGGTCTTGTCAGACATCGAGGTACGCCTCCAGGCCGTGGCGGCCGCCCTCGCGGCCGTAGCCCGACTCCTTGTAACCGCCGAAGGGCGACGCCGGGTCGAACTTGTTGAACGTGTTGGACCAGATCACGCCCGCGCGGAGCTTGTTCGCCACCGCCAGGATGCGGGAGCCCTTCTCCGTCCAGACGCCCGCCGACAGGCCGTACGGCGTGTTGTTGGCCTTGGCGACCGCCTCGTCCGGGGTGCGGAAGGTGAGGACCGACAGCACCGGGCCGAAGATCTCGTCGTGCGCGACGGTGTGCGCCTGCGTGACGTTCGTGAAGAGCGTCGGGGCGAACCAGTATCCGGCGGAGGGGAGTTCGCAGGGCGCCGACCAGCGTTCCGCGCCCTCCGCCTCGCCCCGCTCCACCATCGCGGCGATACGGGCCAGCTGGGCCGCCGAGTTGATCGCGCCGATGTCGGTGTTCTTGTCGAGCGGGTCGCCGAGGCGGAGGGTGGACAGGCGGCGCTTGAGGGCGGCCAGCAGCTCCTCCTCGATCGACTCCTGCACCAGCAGCCGGCTGCCCGCGCAGCACACCTGGCCCTGGTTGAAGAAGATGCCGTTGACGATGCCCTCGACCGCCTGGTCGACCGGCGCGTCGTCGAACACGATGTTCGCGCCCTTGCCGCCCAGTTCGAGCAGCAGCTTCTTGCCCGTGCCCGCCACCGACCGGGCGATCGTCCTGCCGACGCCCGTGGAACCGGTGAACGCGACCGTGTCGACGTCCGCGTGCCCGATCAGCGCGGCGCCCGCGTCGCCGTAGCCGGGAAGGATGTTGACGACACCCTTCGGCAGGCCCGCCTGGCGGCAGATGTCCGCGAAGAAGAGGGCGGAGAGGGGGGTCGTCTCGGCGGGCTTGAGGACCACCGTGTTGCCGGTCGCGAGGGCCGGGGCGATCTTCCACGCCAGCATCAGGAGCGGGAAGTTCCAGGGGATGACCTGGGCGGCCACACCGCGCGGGCGCGGGTCGGCGCCGAAGCCCGCGTGCTCCAGCTTGTCCGCCCAGCCGGCGTGGTAGAAGAAGTGCGCGGCGACCAGCGGGAGATCGACGTCGCGCGTCTCCCTGATCGGCTTGCCGTTGTCCAGCGTCTCCAGCACGGCCAGTTCGCGGCTGCGCTCCTGGACGATCCGCGCGATGCGGAACAGGTACTTCGCGCGCTCGGAGCCCGGCAGCGCCGACCAGCCGGTGAATGCCCGGCGGGCCGCCCGCACGGCGCGGTCGACGTCCGCCTCGCCCGCCTGGGCGACCTCGGACAGCACCTCCTCGGTGCCGGGGCTCACGGTCTTGAAGACCTTGCCGTCGGCCGCCTCGGCGAACTCGCCGTCGATGAAGAGGCCGTAGGACGCGGCGATGTCGACGACGGAGCGGGACTCGGGCGCGGGTGCGTATTCAAAGGCCATGGGGGATCAGTCCACCGTCACGTAGTCGGGGCCGGAGTAGCGGCCGGTGGCCAGCTTCTGACGCTGCATCAGCAGATCGTTGAGCAGCGAGGAGGCACCGAAGCGGAACCAGTGGTTGTCCAGCCAGTCCTCGCCCGCGGTCTCGTTGACCAGCACGAGGAACTTGACGGCGTCCTTGGTGCTGCGGATGCCGCCGGCCGGCTTCACCCCCACCTGCACCCCCGTCTGCGCGCGGAAGTCCCGCACGGCCTCCAGCATCAGCAGCGTGTTCGCGGGCGTCGCGTTCACCGCGACCTTGCCGGTCGACGTCTTGATGAAGTCGGCGCCCGCCAGCATGCCGAGCCAGCTCGCCCGCCGGATGTTGTCGTACGTCGACAGCTCACCCGTCTCGAAGATCACCTTCAGCCGCGCGGACGACCCGCAGGTCTCCTTCACGGCGGCGATCTCGTCGTGGACCTTCATGTAGTGACCGGCGAGGAACGCCCCCCGGTCGATGACCATGTCGATCTCGTCCGCGCCCGCCGCCACCGCCTCCCGCACGTCGGCCAGCTTGACCTCGAGCGCGGCCCGCCCGGCCGGGAACGCGGTGGCGACCGAGGCGACCTTGACCGCGGAACCCGCGACGGCCCGCTTCGCCACGGCCACCATGTCGGGGTAGACGCACACGGCCGCCGTGGAGGGCGTCTCCCGGTCCGTCGGGTCCGGGTGGACCGCCTTGGCGCCGAGCGCCCGGACCTTGCCCGGGGTGTCCGCGCCTTCCAGCGTCGTCAGGTCGACCATCGAGATGGCGAGGTCGATGGCGTACGCCTTCGCGGTGGTCTTGATCGAGCGGGTGCCGAGGGAGGCGGCGCGCGCCTCCAGGCCGACCGCGTCGACGCCGGGCAGCCCGTGGAGGAAGCGGCGCAGTGTGCCGTCGGACGCCGTGACGTCGGCGAGCGCGGCGGGCACCGCGGGCGTGCGGGGCGCGTCGGATGCGGGGGGTGCATCTGGTGCAGTAGTGGGCATGGTCACCAGACGAGCATATCTACGCGCGTAGCGGCTTGTATACCCCCGGGGCGGGCTCCGGACGGCCGCCGGGAGCCCGGCGGCACCGCCCTGCCGACCTGCGCCGCTGCCGGAACGGGTACCGCCGTCGGGCAGAATCGGGACCATGACGACCCCGGACGACCAGTCACCCGCGCCGAAGCCCCCCACGCCCGCGTACAAGGACCGCGCCTACCGGTCGCCGTGGGGCATGGCCGGCGGGGTCCTGGTGCTCGCGCTGGTGCTGTGGCTCGGCGTCGACGCGCTCTTCCAGGGGCACGGCCGCACCCCGTGGCTCGCGCTGGCCGGGCTGATCCTGGTCGTACCGCTGGTCATCGCGTTCACCCTGCGCCCGGCCGTCTTCGCGGGCGACGACACGCTGCGGGTGCGCAACCCGTTCCGGACGGCGACCCTGCCGTGGGGACAGCTGGCGTCGCTGCGCTCCGGCTACACGAACGAGGCCGTCACCAAGGAGGGCGCCACGTTCCAGCTGTGGGCGGTGCCCGTGTCGCTGCGGGGCCGCAAACGGGCGTCGCGCCGGGCGGAACGGGCGGCGGCGGAGGCCGCGGACATCGCCAGGGGCCACAGGCCGCGCGGGGGGCTGGGCGGGTTCGGAGCGTTCGGGGGCGGCGGCGCGTTCGGGGCCTACGGCGGTACGGCCGCCGAGGGCCCGACCCGGGCGGAGTCCGACCAGATCATCGACGACCTCCGCGAGCTGCTGGAACGCCGGGAGACCGCGGAGTCGGCCCAGGGCGAGGTCACCGTGCGGTGGGCCTACGAGGTCCTGGCACCGGTGACGGCGGGCGCGGTACTGCTGGCGATCCTGCTGGCGGTGGGCTGAGCGGCCCGGAACGCGGCCCGCGGCAACGTCCTCGAACGCGGCCCGGCGGACACCCGGCCCCGCGAGATCCTCCGCAAGCGCCACGGTCGGGGAGCCGACGCGGTTCCGTCGGGGGCCGGGACCGGACCGGGCGGCGGTTTTCGTCGTTCCGCCGGGGACGGGTCCTCGTGTCTCGAAGAGGCCGGGTCGCAGGGGCGAGCCCTCCTTGGTCGCCGACCGCGGGAGCGGCGGACGCCGGAGCCCGCTTCCGGTTCACCGGCACCTCGGGAATGAACCGTTCAGCCTCCCAGTACCCCCAGCACCTGCCCCACCACCGGGATGCCCCCGAGTGACTCCGCCTCCGCGAGCGGCCGGGTCAGGGCCCGGGAGTCCAGGGGGCGGAAGTCGGCGATCTGGGTGGCGATCCCGTTGTCCAGGGGGTCGGTGCCGGTACCGGCCAGGGGGTTCAGCTTCAGGCCGGTCAGGGGGGCGACGAGGTAGGGGAGCGAGCCGGTCAGGGAACTGGCGGCGGTCGGGACGTCCGCGCCGTCCACCAGGGGGAGCGGGGCCGCCGAGGCCGTCGCCGCCCCGGCACCCAGGGCCGCGCCCGCCGTCGCCAGGGCGATCAGGGCTCGCCGGGCCGTCGTCCCCGGCTTCCGGGAGGACGTGTGTCGTGCCATGGGCTGGACCGCCTTCGGTGCGCGATGTGATCGGCTGGACACGCAGCGTAGTGCACTTTCCCGGCCTGCTTCAAAGGCCGGCCACCCGATCGCGTGAAATGTCGTCACGTCATGTGACGTGGCGCGAAGCACGCCGGGAACGGGGGCGGCAGGGTCGTGCGGAGACGGGTGTATGCCTCAGACTGTTATTCCGTGAGTTCCCTACCGTTCATACCGGCGCGTGTCGTACTGCTCTGCGGGCCCTCCGGCTCCGGCAAGTCCCTCCTCTCCGCCCGCTCCGGTCTTCCGGTACTGCGGCTCGACGACTTCTACAAGGAAGCCGACGACCCCACGCTGCCCCAGGTGGCCGGGAGCTCCGACATCGACTGGGACCACCCGCTGTCATGGGACGCGGACGCCGCCGTCGCCGCCGTCGGTGAGCTGTGCCGCACGGGGCGGACCGCGGTACCGGTGTACGACATCTCGCTGAGCGCCCGGACCGGCGAGGAGGTCGTCGACATCGGGCGTACGCCGCTGTTCATCGCCGAGGGCATCTTCGCCGCCGAGATCGTGGGGCGCTGCCGTGAACTCGGCCTGCTCGCCGACGCGCTGTGTCTCAGCCGGGGACCCGTGCAGACCTTCCGGCGGCGGTTCCTGCGGGACCTGAAGGAGGGCCGGAAGTCCGTGCCCTTCCTGCTGCGGCGGGGATGGCGGCTCATGCGGGCCGAACGGTCGATCATCGCCCGCCAGACCGCGCTCGGCGCCTACGCCTGCGACCGCGACGAGGCCCTGGCACGGCTCGCGACCGCCGCCGTCGCGCCGCGTGCCGGCCTCGGCGCCGGCATCGACGCCGAGGCCGTGGTCGGCGTCGACGACTGACTCCCGGGCCCGACCCGCCGCACGAAGACACGAAGACACCACGAAGGTACGAAGACGCGAAGAAGCGGGACTGGATGGACCCCCCGGCCTTCCAGTCCCGCCGCTGTTTCCCCGTTGTCCCCCGCTTTTCCCCCGTTCCCCCCGTGGTCGTGGTCCTCGGTCCCCCGTTTCCCCCGTGGCCTCGGACCCTCGCTCCCCCGTGAGCACCCCCGTGCCCCCGTACCTGCCCCCGTCGCCCCCCGTGACCTCCGGGCAGCCGGCCGCTACGCGACCAGTTCCCCGAAGGCGTGTTCCTCGTCACGGCCGAAGCTGAGGACCTCGTCCTCACGCAGCCGGCGGAGCGACCGCCAGATGCTCGACTTCACCGTGCCGACGCTGATGCCGAGGATCTCCGAGATCTCCGGGTCCGTGCGGCCCTCGTAGTACCGCAGGACCAGCATGGTGCGCTGGAGTTCGGGGAGCCGGGCGAGCGCCTGCCACAGGACCGTGCGCAGTTCGGTGCCGCGCATCGCGTCCGTGTCACCGGCCGTCTCCGGCAGTTCCTCGGTCGGGTATTCGTTCAGCTTGCGGCGGCGCCACGCGCTGATGTGCAGGTTCGTCATGGTGCGGCGCAGATAGCCGCCGACCGCCGCCTTGTCGGTGATCCGCTCCCAGGCCCGGTACGTCGAGAACAGCGCGCTCTGCAACAGGTCCTCGGCCTCGAAACGGTCGCCGGTCAGGTGGTAGGCGGTGGCGTACAGGGAGGCGCGGCGCTCCTGGACGTAGGCGGTGAACTCCGCCTCCGTCAGCGAGCGACGCTCCTCCGTTGCCTCCCCGTACGCGCTTCCCCCGTTGTTCTCCCCCGTGCGTGCGTCAACCACCGCCATGTACGCGGTGTGCTGACGCCCGGTGCCGCGAGCGCACCCCCGCCCTCCCCCGAGGGAGGGACCCCCAGCGGCACCGGACTTCTCGCCACCCCGGGGCATGTCGTGCAGACGCGTGACGACTGCGCTGGTGCTGGTGCTGTGCAGCGTGTTCATCTCGCGCCCCCCGTGGTGGACTTCCGGTGTTCGGTCCGTCCGGCCCGTTCGGCCGAACTGCCTTGCCTGTGCCGAAAAGCTTGCCGCCGGACCTTCATGGCCGTGTCCGCCGACTGTCACAGACCTGTCACAGGGCCCCGGGGCCCGTGTCCTCGCAGGGGAGTCACGCAGGGTGCACGGGTGGTGGCGGTACGAGGGGGTCGGCCTCGCGGGTCGTACGGCAGGCCCTCCATGGGCCAGAATGAGCCCCGTGCCTTCCCTGTTGCTGATCGAGGACGACGACGCCATCCGCACGGCCCTGGAGCTCTCTCTCACCCGCCAGGGACACCGGGTGGCCACCGCTGCCACCGGTGAGGACGGTCTGAAGCTGCTGCGCGAGCAGCGGCCCGATCTGATCGTCCTCGATGTGATGCTGCCCGGCATCGACGGATTCGAGGTGTGCCGCCGCATCCGGCGCACGGACCAGCTGCCAATCATCCTGCTCACCGCGCGCAGCGACGACATCGACGTGGTCGTGGGCCTGGAGTCCGGCGCCGACGACTACGTCGTCAAGCCCGTGCAGGGCCGGGTGCTGGACGCGCGGATCCGTGCGGTGCTGCGGCGCGGCGAGCGGGAGGCCAGCGACTCGGCGACGTTCGGCAACGTCGTGATCGACCGCGCCGCCATGACGGTGACGAAGAACGGCGAGGACCTCCAGCTCACCCCGACCGAGCTGCGGCTGCTGCTGGAGCTCAGCCGGCGGCCCGGACAGGCACTGTCGCGGCAGCAGTTGCTGCGGCTGGTGTGGGAGCACGACTACCTCGGCGACTCCCGGCTCGTCGACGCGTGTGTGCAGCGGCTGCGCGCCAAGGTGGAGGACGTGCCGTCGTCGCCCAGCCTCATCCGTACCGTCCGCGGGGTCGGCTACCGCCTGGACGCGCCTCAGTGACCGACGCGCGACGGGGGCTCCGCCGTCTGGCGGCGGGGCGCAGGGGGGTCTTCTCCAGGCTGCGGTTCACCAGTCTGCGGCTGCGGCTGGTCGTCGTCTTCGGGCTGGTCGCGCTGACCGCCGCGGTGTCCGCGTCCGGCATCGCGTACTGGCTCAACCGCGAGGCGGTGCTGACCCGCGCCCAGGACGCCGTGCTGCGCGACTTCCAGCAGGAGATGCAGAACCGGGCCGGTGCGCTGCCCGCACGTCCCACGCAGGACGAACTCCAGCACACGGCGGGGCAGATGGCCAGCAGCAGCCAGCGCTTCAGCGTGCTGCTCGTGGCCCGGGAGTCCGGCGGCGCGGTCGTCTACGGCAACTCCGGCGGGCTGAACGGCTTCTCGCTGGAGGACGTGCCCGGCGCGCTGCGCACGGCGGTCAACCGGACGCAGCAGGTGACGGCCTCCAACTCCTCGCCCTACCACCTCTACTGGCAGCGGGTCGTCGAGCACGGCAACCCCTACCTGGTCGCCGGGACGCGGGTGATCGGCGGCGGGCCGACCGGTTACATGGTGAAGTCCCTGGAGCCGGAGGCCAAGGACCTCAACTCCCTGGCCTGGTCGCTCGGTATCGCCACCGCCCTCGCCCTCATCGGCTCCGCGCTGCTCGCCCAGGCCGCCGCCACGACCGTACTGAAGCCGGTGCACCGCCTCGGGGTCGCCGCCCGGCGGCTCGGCGAGGGCCGGCTCGACACCCGTCTGCGGGTGTCCGGCACCGACGAACTCGCCGATCTGTCCCGCACGTTCAACAACGCGGCCGAGGCACTGGAGCAGCGGGTCGAGGAGATGGCCGCCCGGGACAACGCCTCGCGCCGCTTCGTCGCCGACATGTCGCACGAGCTGCGCACCCCGCTCACCGCCATCACCGCCGTGACGGAGGTGCTGGAGGAGGAGCTGGACTCCGAGGCGGGCAGCATCGACCCGATGATCGAGCCCGCCGTACGGCTGGTGGTCAGCGAGACCCGGCGGCTGAACGACCTCGTCGAGAACCTGATGGAGGTCACCCGCTTCGACGCCGGTACGGCCCGTCTGGTGCTGGACGACGTCGAACTCGCCGACCAGATCACCGCCTGCATCGACGCCCGCGCCTGGCTCGACGCCGTCGAACTCGACGCGGAGCGCGGGCTGCACGCCCGGCTCGACCCGCGCCGGCTGGACGTCATCCTCGCCAACCTCATCGGCAACGCCCTCAAGCACGGCGGCTCGCCGGTGCGGGTGTCGGTGCGCGAGGAGGACGGCGACATCGTCATCGCGGTGCGCGACCACGGACCCGGCATCCCCGAGGACGTCCTGCCGCACGTCTTCGACCGCTTCTACAAGGCGAGCGCGTCCCGGCCGCGTTCGGAGGGCAGCGGCCTCGGCCTGTCCATCGCCATGGAGAACGCCCACATCCACGGCGGCTCGATCACCGCCGCCAACTCCCCCGGCGGCGGAGCGGTGTTCACCCTGCGGCTGCCCAACGACACGTCGGATCCGGCGGACGAGCCGGACGGACCGGACGGACCGGGGGACGGCGGACCGTCCGAGAAGGACGTGTGACGGACGGACCATGATGAACATACGCAAGCTGCGGGCCCTCGGCGCGCTCGGTACGGCCGCGCTGGCGCTCACCGGACTCACCGGCTGCGGGATACGCGCCACCCAGGTGCCCACGGACTTCGGGCCCGCCCCGTCCCGGGTGCCCTGCTCGCTGTCCGAGCCGGACCTCACCACGCAGACGTCGCACGGGGTGCCGGTGCAGGCGTTCCTGCTGTGCGGCTCGTCCCTGGTCGCCGTCGACCGGACGGTACGGGTACCGGACGGCTCCGCGGACGCGGAACGACGGGTGATCGTCGCCCAGGGGCTGCTGGACCAGCTCGCGCAGTCGCCGTCCACGAGCGAACGGGCGGCCGGATACACCACCGACGTGCGCGGCGGTATGACCGTGGCCGGGCCGCAGGGCCACGACCCCGAGGACACCCTGCGGCTGAGCACCGCCCCGGGCGACCTCACCTCGTACGCCCTCGCCCAGATCGTGTGCACGCTCTCCGACTCGGCGGCGGCCGAGGGCGACGGCTCGGTGGTCCTCGGCGGCCCCGGCACCGGCCCGCTGCGCCGCTACGCCTGCACGGACGACGTCCGCTCCGCCCCGGGAACGACGACGCCACCGTCGACGGAGGTCACGGCCGACTGATCCGGCACGTCCGGCCGGCGGCCGGCGGAGCGGGGCGGCTCGTGACCGGGGTCAGGAGCGTGCGGCGGGCAGGGGGATTGCGGCGGCCGGAGCCGGGGCGTCCGGCGGTGCGGCCCGGCGCCCGGCGCACCGCACCTCGCCCTGGAGGGTGCAACGGCCTTCCCCGGGGCGTTCGCCACGGCCGGGCCCGTGAGGCCCGTGAGCGCCGTCACTGCGTCTCGGAGCGGACGGCGGCCGGGTTCCGGACGCGCGGCGCTCCCGAGCGGGGACAGCCGGCGCGGCCCGGAGGGCGCGGCCACCGGTGCGGTGTGCACCGGCCCGGTGGCGTGGTGCTTCGGGGGTGTGGTGGTGGGCGTGAAGGGGCTGCTCGGCGCCGGGATGTCCCTGCCCCGCCCTCCGGGGCACCGGGGCCGCGCGGGTGTTCGGGACGGTCGGGAGGTTTGACACGGGGTGGTGGCGGCGGAACCGATCGTGCCGGACGGTGCGTCTTGGGGTGCGTGCAGCGTCAAGGCTCCATCGGCGGCAGTACCGCGATCCGTATGCGTGTGACGGGGGGTGTCCTCCTCGTCGCGTACCTCGCCTTCGTCGCCTGGGTCTCGCTGCGGCCCCTGGACGTCCCGTGGGTGACGCCCGCCAATCTGAGACCCTTCGCCACCGTCCGCGCCGACCTGGCCCTGGGCTGGCCCGACGCCGCCCGGCTGATCGGTGAGGGGCTCGGGCTGCTCGCCCCGCTGGGCGTGCTGATCCCGCTGGTGCACGGGCGGCTCGACGTCTCCCCCCTCACCTCCCTGGTCCGGACCGTCGCCGCGGGCACCCTGCTCTCGCTCGGCATCGCCCTGCTCCAGACCGGCGTGCCCGGGCGGGTCACGGACGTCGACGCCCTGCTGCTCAACACCGTGGGAGTGGCCCTGGTCCACCTCGCCGTCGTACCGGCCGCCCGTTCCCGGCTGCGGCGCCGGCGGGAGCGTGAGCGGGTACGGCGCGCGGAGGCGCGGCCGCCCGCCGAGGAGGCCGTTCCTCAGGGTCGCACCCCGACGATTCCCAGGGTCGGGATCGCACCGTGGGGCGAGGTCTCCGGCGGGCGCGGAGCCTAGCGTTGAGGTCAGAGGGGGCGGCCGACCGGGCAGCCTCCCACCGACGCTCATGAAGGAGCCGGACATGACCGCCCTCGCCCGCCCCACCGAAGGCCGCATGATCGGCGGAGTGTGTGCCGCGCTGGCACGGCGCTTCGGCACCTCCGCGACGACGATGCGGGTCCTCTTCGTCCTGTCCTGTCTGCTGCCGGGTCCGCAGTTCCTGCTCTACATCGCGCTGTGGATCCTGTTCCCGTCGGAGGACAGGACCCGCACGTGGTGATGCGCCACCGTCCACCGCGCCGTGCCGCGCGGGAAGCGGCCGTCGGGGGCGCGCTCCGGTCCGGGGCGCGCCCCCGACGCCATGCGGTGGGAACGGTGTGGCGGAGCCGGGGGCTCAGGTCAGGGGGAGGCCGTTCACGGGCAGCCCGTGCGTGGGGAGTCCCTGCGTCGGCAGACCGCCGAGCAGCGCGGCGACCGGTGCCGTGGGCCCGGCGCCGCCCTGCGTCAGCAGCTGCTGGAGCATCGGCTGGAGGGCGCTGAGCGACGCGGCGACCGCGGTCTGCCCCTGCGCCACCGCGTTGCCCGCGCCCGGCACCATCTGGGCGAGGTTCGCCGCCGGGAGCGTCCTGGCGGTGCTGACGGCCTGGCCGGGGTCCGGTACGCCCACCGCCGGTGCGGCGTTCGCGGCGCCCGCGCCGGCGGCGGCGAAGGCGGCACCGAGGGCGGCGACACCGAGGGCCTTGACGGCGGAGTGCTTCTTCGAATTCATCGAAATGTGCGTCCTTGGCTGATCATGACCGATCACGGGGATACGGGTCACGGGGATACGAGCGGTTCTCGACCGTAAACAGGGAGGACCGTCGTCCGCAAACAACGAAATGCGGCGAAACGGTGAACGCCGCATTCCGCCGGTGCATCCCGATCAGCCTTCCTCGCCCGCATAACCACTGGTGGGAGCGGTCGAACGGAACAGCCATTCGGATTTCAGTTCGGCGTACCCGGGCTTGATCACGTCATTGATCATGGCAAGCCTTTCGTCGAAAGGAATGAATGCTGATTTCATCGCATTGACGGAGAACCACTGCATGTCGTCGAGCGTGTAGCCGAACGCGCCGACGAGGTGCTCGAACTCGTTGCTCATGCTGGTGTGGGACATCAGCCGGTTGTCGGTGTTCACCGTGGCACGGAAGTACAGCTTGCGCAGCAGCCCGATGGGGTGGTCGGCGTACGACGTGGCCGCGCCGGTCTGGAGGTTGGAGCTCGGGCACAGCTCCAGCGGGATCCGCTTGTCCCGGACGTACGACGCCAGGCGTCCGAGCCGCACCGAGCCGTCCTCGGCGACCTCGATGTCGTCGATGATGCGCACCCCGTGCCCGAGCCGGTCGGCGCCGCACCACTGGAGGGCCTGCCAGATGGACGGCAGTCCGAACGCCTCACCGGCGTGGATGGTGAAGTGGTTGTTCTCGCGCTTCAGATACTCGAAGGCGTCGAGGTGCCGGGTCGGCGGGTGGCCGGCCTCCGCGCCCGCGATGTCGAAGCCCACGACGCCCGAGTCGCGGTAACGGTTGGCGAGTTCGGCGATCTCCAGCGACCGGGCGGCGTGCCGCATCGCGGTGAGCAGGGCGCCGACGCGGATCCGGTGCCCGGCGGCGCGGGCCAGCGACTCGCCTTCCCGGAAGCCCTCGTTGACGGCCTCGACGACCTCCTCCAGGGTCAGCCCGCCGGCGAGGTGCTGCTCGGGGGCGTAGCGCACCTCGGCGTAGACGACACCGTCCCCGGCGAGGTCCTCCGCGCACTCACGGGCCACCCGGACCAGGGCGTCCCGGGTCTGCATCACGGCGACGGTGTGGGAGAAGGTCTCCAGGTACCGCTCCAGCGAGCCGGAGTCGGCGGCCTCGTGGAACCAGATGCCCAGCTTCTCCGGGTCGGTCTCGGGGAGTTGGGAGTATCCGGCGGCGCGGGCGAGTTCGACGACGGTGCCGGGACGCAGCCCGCCGTCGAGGTGGTCGTGCAGCAGAACCTTCGGGGCCCGCCGGATCTGTTCCGGCGTCGGGGTGTTCGGCGTCCTGGCAGTCTGGCTCGTCATCTCCGCACTCTAACTCCTACGCGCGTAGAATGCTCCTGTACACCTCGGCCGATATGTAACGGTGATCGCCGCGAAGGGTGGCGTACACCGCTGCTTCTGACACTGTTCTGCCATGGCACAGCAAGCGATGCCGGTCCGGACGGCCCGGCTGGGGAGGGCGCTCGGTCACGATCCGACGGCGGTGAGCGGTGTGGTGCTGCTGCTGCCCGGCGGTGACGAGGCCTCCGTGCGCAGACCGGCTCCCGTGACGGCGGTCTCATTGGTACGGGCGCTGGGGCGCCGGCTGGCCCGGGCGGGGCGCGACGAGGGGCTGGCCACCCATGTCGTGCACTACCGGTACCGGGGCTGGAACGGCGGCGAGGCCCATCTCGCCCGTGACGCGGAGTGGGCCGCCGACGAGGTGCTCCGCAGGTACGGCGACGTCCCGGTCTGTCTGGTCGGCTTCGGCATGGGCGGCCGGGCCGCGCTGCGGGCGGGTGGCCATGACGCGGTGAACTCCGTGGTGGCGATGGCTCCTTGGCTGCCCGAGGACGACATGGCGGCGCCGCCGGAGCCGGTGCGGCAGCTCGTGGGGCGCCGTGTGCTGATCGTGCACGGCACGAACGACGAACGGACCGATCCCGAGCTGTCGTTCCGGCTCGCGGAGCGGACGAAGAAGGCGAACCGTGAGGTGTGCCGGTTCGAAGTGCACTCCGACGGACACGGGTTGAACCAGTACCGGGCCGAAGTGGTCTCCCTCGCCACGGACTTCGTCATGGGGGCGCTCTTCGGCCGATCTCTGTCCCGCCCGGTGCAGGACGCGCTCGCCGCGCCGCCGCCGCTGGGACTGAGGATGCCGCTGGCGGTGGGGTTCGGGGAGAAGCTGTACCGCTGATCGTCCGGTGACGGGGTCGTCCGGTCCGTCGTGGGCCGGTCCGTCGTGGGCCGGTCCGTCGTGGGCCGGTCCGTCGTGGGCCGGTCCGTCGTGGGCCGGTCCGTCGTGGGCCGGTCCGTCGTCGGCCCGTCCGTCGTCGGCCCGTCCGTCGTCAGCCCGTCCGGCGTGGGCCGGCGGTCCGGCGTCCGTCAGTCGGGCAGCAGGCTGCCGCGCTTCGACAGCAGGAACCTCTTGAACGCCGCCACCGGCCCGGTGTCCGGCTGGCCCTCCAGCCAGGCCACCCCGATCTCCCGTACCGCGCGCGGTGCCGTGACCGTGAGCTCCACCACCCCCGGCCGCGGCACCGGAGGCGGCGGCAGCAGCGCCACGCCGAGCCCCGCCGCCACCAGGCCCCGCAGGGTCTCCGCCTCCTCCCCCTCGAAGGCCACCCGCGGCCGGAACCCCGCCTCCGCGCAGAGGCCGTCGGTGATGCGGCGCAGCCCGTAGCGGGGTTCCAGGGTCACGAAGATCTCGTCGGCGGCCTCGGCGAGCCGGATCCGGCGGCGGCCCGCGAGCCGGTGGTCCACGGGGACGACCAGCCGCAGTTTCTGCTCGTCCAGGCGGCGGGTGAACAGGTCGGGGGCCTCCGGGACCGGAGAGGTCAGGCACAGGTCGAGGTCGCCCGCGCGCAGCCCCTCGATCATGGCCTCGCCGTAGGTCTGGACGAGGGTGAAGCGGACGCGGGGGTGCTCGGCGCGGAAGGTGTGCAGCAGGCCCGGCACGGTCTCGGCCCCCATGGTGTGCAGAAAGCCGAACGCGACCTTGCCGCCGGCCGGGTCGGCGTCCGCGCGGACCTCCTCGGCGGCGCGGCCGATCTCGCCGAGGGCACGTTCGACGGAGGTGAGGAACGTACGGCCGGCGGGGGTGAGGGACACCGTGCGGCCACGGCGGGCGAACAGGTCGACGCCCAGGTCCTGTTCCAGGCGGACCATCGCCCGGGACAGCGTCGACTGCGGGACGCCGGTCTCCTGCGCGGCACGGGTGACGTGCTCCGTGCGGGCGACGGCGGCGAAGTGGGCGAGCCGCGGGGCGAGCACCCGCACCAGGTCCACCGACTCCGGCCGGTCGGTCTCACCGGGCCGGTCGGCCGTACCGGAGTGGCCCACCGTAGCGGGCCGACCGGCCCTGTTTGAGGTGTCTCGTACGTTACTACCCGGTGACAGCCGAGGCTGTGGGCTGTGCTGATGCGCCATGGGAACGATTATCGCGAATTCGTGCATTGGACGGATGACACGGTGCGTACATAGCTTCGAGACATGTCCTCCGCCCGAACCGGGGCGCCCACCCACGTGGACGCGGACCCGGACCCGGCCGTCCCTGCCTCCGACACCACCGCCCCCGGCACCACCGATTCCCGTATGGCCCCCGGTGGCCCCGGCTACCGCCGGATGAGTCTCGCGCTCTTCCTCGCGGGTGTCGCGACCTTCGCGCTCCTCTACTCCACACAGGCGCTGCTGCCGCTGATCTCCAAGGAGTTCGCGGTCGCGCCGGGTGACGCGAGCTGGACCGTCGCGGGCGCCACGGGCGGCCTGGCGCTGTTCGTGCTCCCCATGAGCGCGCTGTCCGAGCGCTTCGGCCGCCGTACGGTGATGACGGCCGCGATGTCGGTCGCGGTGGCGGTCGGTCTGCTGGTGCCGTTCGCGCCCTCGCTGGGCACGCTGGTGGCGCTGCGGGTC
Source organism: Streptomyces sp. NPDC047000 (assembly GCF_040644295.1). Classification (NCBI taxonomy): domain Bacteria; kingdom Bacillati; phylum Actinomycetota; class Actinomycetes; order Kitasatosporales; family Streptomycetaceae; genus Streptomyces; species Streptomyces sp. NPDC047000. The sequence goes on along the minus strand of NZ_JBEYWE010000002.1, from coordinate 292,173 downwards.
GTCCAGGGCGCGGCGCTGGCCGGGCTTCCGGCCTCGGCGACGGCGTACCTCGCGGAGGAGGTCCGGCCCAAGGCGCTGCTCTCCGCGATCGGCCTGTTCATCGCGGGCAACAGTGTCGGCGGGATGAGCGGCCGGGTCATCACCGGCTGGGTCGCGCAGCTGTGGGGCTGGCGGGCCGGTGTCGGTGTGATCGGGGTGGTCGCGGTGGCGTGCGCGGTGGCCTTCCGGCTGCTGCTGCCGGAGCCGCAGCACTTCACGGCGGGCTCGCTGCGGCCGCGCGTCCTGGCGCGCTCGGTCCGCGAGCACCTCTCCAACCCGCTGCTGCGCCGCCTGTACGTGATCGGCGCGCTGTTCATGACGGTCTTCGGCGGCGTCTACACGGTGATCGGCTACCGGCTGACCGCGGCGCCGTACTCCCTGCCGCAGGGGTTCGTGGGCTCGATCTTCCTGGTGTACCTGGTCGGTACGGCGTCGGCGTCGGCGTCCGGCCGTCTGGTGGGGCGGCTGGGCCGCCGGGGGACGCTGTACCTGATGGCCGGTACGACCGCCACCGGTCTGCTGGTGTCCCTCGCCGGTCCGCTCCCCCTCATCCTGCTGGGCCTGGTCCTGATCACGGCGGGCTTCTTCGGGGGTCACGCGGTGGCGAACGCGGCGGTCGGCAAGACGGCCAAGACGGGCCGCGCGCAGGCCTCGGCGCTGTACACGTCGTCGTACTACATCGGTTCCAGCGCCGGCAGCACGGTGGGCGCGATCGCGTTCCACGCGTCGGGCTGGTCCGGCACGGTGGGCATGGGCGTCTTCGCGGTGCTGGGCGTGGTGGCCATCACCGCCCTCGGCACCCGGGCCGCCCGCCTGGCCGCCCGGCCCCGGCCGGTACCGGCGACGGCAGCCGCCCGCTGACGCTCCGGCAGCCCCGCGACGCCTCTCTCCCGCCGCCCCGCCCTCACCGGCGGGGCGGCGTCTTCGTGTGGCACCTCTGGCCTACCGTCCCTGACCTGTGTCTTCTCCGGCTGCGCAGGCCATTGTCAGTGGGCTGGGGTAGCTTCCGAAGGGCTGGGACGGGCGCGCACAGGCGCCGCAGGGAACGGGTGCACGGGGTGAGTGGACGATGGGCGACGGCACCGCGACGACGAGCACGACGACGGGGACGGACAACGGCCTGGAGGCCGCGCTGGAGAAGCACCGGACCGAGCTGACCGGGTACTGCTACCGGATGCTCGGTTCCGCCTTCGAGGCGGAGGACGCGGTGCAGGACACCCTGATCCGCGCGTGGAAGGGCTACGACAGGTTCGAGGGCCGCTCCAGTCTGCGGTCCTGGCTGTACCGGATCGCGACCAACGTCTGCCTGGACATGCTCACGGCGGGCAGCAAGCGGGCGCGGCCGGTGGACCTCGGCGAGTCCACCCCGCTGGCGCGGGCCGCCCTCGCGCCGCGTCCGGACAGCACCTGGCTGGAGCCGATGCCGGACGCCCGGATGCTTCCGGCGCGGGAGGACCCGGCGGAGGCGGCGGTCGCCAAGGAGTCGGTGCGGCTGGCGTTCATGGCGGCGTTGCAGACGCTGCCGCCGAAGCAGCGGGCGGTGCTGATCCTGCGGGAGGTGCTGGCGTGGCGGGCGAGCGAGGTCGCCGAGCTGCTGGGCACGTCGGTCGCGTCGGTCAACAGCGCGCTCCAGCGGGCCCGTGCGACGCTCTCCGAGCGCTCGGACCGGGCGGAGCTCGCCGCCGTCTCCGACCCTCTCGACGAGGAGCAGCAGAAGCTCCTGGAGCGCTATGTGGCGGCCTTCGAGGGCTACGACATGACCGCGCTGACGGCGCTGCTGCACGAGGACGCGGTGATGACGATGCCGCCGTTCGACCTGTGGCTGACCGGGCACGCCGACATCACGGGCTTCATGACCACCCTGGGCTCCGCCTGCGCGGGCTCACGCCTGCTGCCGGTCGAGGTGAACGGTCTGCCGGGCTTCGCCCAGTACAAGCCGGACCCGGAGGAGGGCGGCTTCGCGCCGTGGTCGATCCAGGTGCTGGAGATATCAGGGGGCCGGCTCACCGGGTTCCACTTCTTCCTGGACACCGCGCGCTGGTTCCCCCTGTTCGGCCTCCCCCTCCACCTCGATCCGCAGCCCGACGAGACCGAGCAGCGCGCGTAGGTCCCCACCGGGGTTCCGGAGCCGTATCCGCCCCCCGCCCCGCCGAGCGGCCAGCTCCATGCGCGCCAGCACGTCGACGTGCCGCAGCCGGGCCTGCCCGAGTCCGGCGGCCTCCACCATGACGACCCCGGTGCCGCCGCGTGCGAGCAGTGCCCGCACCTCGTCACAGAGCCCGGCCCCCTCGTCCACGGCGAGGTGCCGTCGCAGCACGAGCACAGCGGGTGTCCTGGCATCCACCTGCGGTAGACCGCAGGAGGAGGCACTACTCATCGGGGGTGGCCGGCGGTGCTATGCGGCTGGGAACTCGCTCGTGTCGATGACCAGGTCGAAGGGGGCCGGGAGTTTGATCGGCTCACCGAACTTGGCGGTGACGAGGGGGCGGTAGACGTCGCCCTGCGGGTCACCGTAGAGGATCGCGGTGGGGCCGTCGGGGGCCCAGCGATCGACCAGGAGGTACAGCGGGACACCCGCACTGGCGTAGGCCGCAGGCTTGCTGACGCGGTCGTGGCGGGCGTTGGACTTGGAGGTGACCTCGACGACCAGTTCGGCCAGGGCTGCCGGAATGTGGGTTTCCGCCTCGGAGTCCTCATGCGCCGGGGCCACCACCAGGTCCGGGATCAGCATGCCGAGGCGGGACGGTACGGCGATGGCCAGGGTCTGGAAGATCTCCCAGTCCTGGGGGATGACGGAGTACAGACGGCGCTGGATGCGGGCCGCGATCAGGTTGTGGCGGTAGGCGGGCGCAGGTGACACGGTGATGATCCCCTCGATGATCTCCACCTTGCTGCCCTCGGGCCATTCCATCTCCTCCCAGAACCGGACGAGGTCGTCCCAGCTCTGCTCGGGGTCCTGGCTCACGGTGAGTGCGCTCATGGCGGTCTCCAATCGGTGCGTCACCGATCCCAGCATGCCGAACGGAATCGGCGGAGGTCCACCGATCCCGTTCACCCGAAAGAGTTTTCCCCTGGTCAGGGGGTTGATCAGGCGATTCTCTCCAGCACCACCGGCGACGCGGTGAACGCCGTTCCCGGGGCCGCGATGTCGTAGGAGCCCTCGATGGACGCGAGGGCGTAGGCGAAGCGGTCCGGGGTGTCGGTGTGGAGGGTGAGGAGGGGCTGACCGGCGGTCACCGGGTCGCCGGGCTTGGCGTGGAGTTCGACGCCGGCGCCCGCCTGCACCGGGTCCTCCTTGCGGGCGCGGCCCGCGCCGAGGCGCCAGGCGGCGACGCCGATGCCGTAGGCGTCGAGGCGGGTGAGGACGCCGGAGGCGGGGGCGGTGACGACGTGCTGTTCACGGGCCACGGGGAGCCCGGCGTCGGGGTCGCCGCCCTGGGCGGCGATCATGCGGCGCCAGACGTCCATCGCCGAGCCGTCGGCCAGCGCCTTCGCCGGGTCGGCGTCCTTCAGACCGGCCGCGTCGAGCATCTCGCGGGCCAGGGCGAGGGTGAGTTCGACGACGTCGGCCGGGCCGCCGCCCGCGAGGACCTCGACGGACTCGCGGACCTCCAGGGCGTTTCCGGCGGTGAGGCCGAGGGGCGTGGACATGTCGGTGAGCAGGGCGACCGTCCGTACGCCGTGGTCGGTGCCGAGGCCGACCATCGTGGCGGCCAGCTCACGGGCGTCCTCGATCGTCTTCATGAAGGCGCCGGTGCCGGTCTTCACGTCGAGGACCAGGGAGCCGGTGCCCTCGGCGATCTTCTTCGACATGATGGACGACGCGATCAGCGGGATCGCCTCGACGGTGCCGGTGACGTCGCGCAGCGCGTAGAGCTTCTTGTCGGCGGGGGCGAGGCCGTCGCCGGCCGCGCAGATCACCGCGCCGGTGGTGTCGAGGACGTGCAGCATCTCCTCGTTGGAGAGCAGGGCGCGCCAGCCGGGGATCGACTCCAGCTTGTCCAGCGTGCCGCCGGTGTGGCCGAGGCCGCGGCCGGACAGCTGGGGGACGGCCGCGCCGCAGGCCGCGACGAGCGGGGCGAGCGGGAGGGTGATCTTGTCGCCGACACCGCCCGTGGAGTGCTTGTCGGCCGTGGGGCGGGACAGGGACGCGAAGTCCATGCGCTCGCCGGAGGCGATCATGGCCGCCGTCCAGCGGGCGATCTCGCGGCGGTTCATGCCGTTGAGCAGGACGGCCATGGCGAGCGCGGACATCTGCTCGTCGGCGACCTCGCCGCGGGTGTAGGCGTCGATGACCCAGTCGATCTGCGCGTCGGTCAGCTCACCGCGGTCCCGCTTGGTGCGGATGACGGAGATGGCGTCCATGGCCATGAGGGGGGTCCTTTGGGGGGTGCGAAGGGTGCGGCCCCTCCGGGGCGGGGTGTCTCGGAGGGGCCGCGCGGGAGTCACGGGGGTCACTTGGTGAGGTGGTCCGGGCCGAAGGCCTGGGGCAGCATCTCGGAGAGCGGGAGGATGCCCGCCGGCGTGTCGAGCAGCAGGCCGGGGCCGCCGAACTCGTAGAGCAGCTGGCGGCAGCGCCCGCACGGTACGAGGCTGCGGCCGTCGCCGTCGACGCAGGTGAAGTGCGTCAGCCGGCCGCCGCCGGTGCGCTGAAGCTCCGAGACGAGCCCGCACTCGGCGCACAGGCCGAGGCCGTAGGAGGCGTTCTCGACGTTGCAGCCGGAGACCGTGCGGCCGTCGTCGACCAGTGCGGCGGCCCCGACCGGATAGCCGGAGTACGGCGCGTAGGCGTGGGACATGGCCTCGCGGGCCACGGCGCGCAGGGCGTCCCAGCCCTCCCGGCCGTCCCGGCCGTCCCGGTCGGCGCCGGCCGCGGCGGTCACTTGCCCTGTCCCTTCCGGTACGGCAGGCCGTCCGCCTTCGGCATCCTGAGGGACTGCGCGGACAGCGACAGCACCAGCAGGGTGACGAGGTACGGGGTGGCGGAGACGACCTGGCGCGGGACCTCGTTGGTGAACGAGTACCAGAGGAACATGCCGACGGCGACCACGGCGGTCGTCACGGCGGGGACGTACTTCTTGCGCCACGCGAGGTAGGCCGCGCCGAACACCAGCAGGATGGCCAGCAGCAGGATCAGCGCGTGCACGTTGACCGTGCCGCCGCGCAGGTTGAGGCTGTCGGTGTAGCCGAACAGGCCCGCGCCGAGGGCGAGGCCGCCCGGCATCCAGTTGCCGAAGATCATCGCGGCGAGGCCGATGTAGCCGCGGCCCGCGGTCTGGCCGTCGAGGTAGACGTTGGACGCGACGATCGACAGGAACGCGCCGCCGAGGCCCGCGAAGCCGCCGGAGATCACCACGGCGATGTACTTGTACTTGTAGACGTTGACGCCGAGGGACTCCGCGGCGACCGGGTTCTCGCCGCAGGAGCGCAGCCTCAGGCCGAAGGAGGTCCGCCACAGCACCCACCAGGTGGCGGGTACCAGGGCGACGGCGATGACGGTGAGCGGCGACAGGTCGGTGACCAGACCGCCGATCAGGCCGGCGAGGTCGGAGATCAGGAACCAGTGCTTGTCGTTGAGGTCGGTCAGCCAGGTCGACAGGCCGGGGATGTCGAAGGTGCCCAGCGAGTCGATCGGCGGGGACTGCTTGGCGGAGCCCTGCGGGGCGTCGGCGAAGGTGAACTTCGACAGGTAGCGGGTGGTGCCGAGGGCGAGGATGTTCAGCGCCACACCGGAGACGATGTGGTTGACGTTGAACGTGACGGTGGCGACGGCGTGCAGCAGCGCGCCCAGCGCACCGCCGACGATGCCGAAGACGACGCCGGTCCACGGGCCCCACTGGTAGCCGGCCCAGGCGCCGAACCAGGTGCCGAGGATCATCATGCCCTCGAGGCCGATGTTGACGACGCCGGAACGCTCGGACCACAGGCCGCCGAGGCCGGCGAGGCCGATGGGCACGGCCAGCCGCAGCGCGGTGGACATCTGTCCGGTGGAGGTGATGCCGTCCGCGCCGGTGATCAGGCGGACGATCGAGGTCAGGACCAGTACGCCCGCGATGACCAGCAGGAGCACGGGGAGCGAGAGCCGGCGGCTGCCCCGGGCGGGCTGCTGGGCCTTGGGCTCGGCCACGGTCGCGGTGGACATCAGGCCGCCACCTCCTTCGTCTGGGAGTTGTTCTGGGCGGCCGCGGCGAGTTCGGCGCCGACGCGGCTCTGCTGGCGGCGCAGGCCCCACTGCCGTACGGCCTCGTAGGAGATGACGACCGCGAACACGATCAGGCCCTCCATGATCGTGGCGATCTCCTTCTCGTACGGGGTCGGAGACGCGAAGTCGAGGGCCGGGGACGCCTTCTCGAGGAAGGCCCACAGCAGCGCGGCCAGGGCGATGCCGCCGGGGTTGTTGCGGCCGAGCAGGGCGATGCCGATGGCGGTGAAGCCGAGGCCGGCCGGGAAGCTCAGGCTGTAGGTGTGGGTGTCGCCGAGCAGCAGCGGCAGGCCGGCGAGGCCGGCGACCGCGCCGGAGATCAGCATGGACACCAGCACCATGCGTTTGGCGTCGACGCCGGAGGCCGCGGCGGCGGTCTCGGAGGCGCCGGTGGCGCGCAGGTCGAAGCCGAAGCGGGTGCGGTTGAGGACGACCCAGTACAGGACGCCGAGCAGCACCGCGAGGAAGACCAGGCCGTAGATCTCGCCCGCGCCGGAGCCCATGCTGATGCCGGGGATCCAGCCGGACTTGTGCATGGTGCCGGTGGTCATGTTGTCGCCGACCCGTACGCCCCACACGTCGGCGAGGGTGACGTAGCCGATGACGCTGGTGGCGATGGCGTTCAGCATGATGGTCGCGACGACCTCGCTGACGCCCCGGGTGACCTTCAGGACGCCCGCGATACCGGCCCAGAAGGCGCCGGTGAGCATGGCGACCAGCAGGAGCAGCGGCACCTGGAGCGCGGCGGGCAGGCTGACGTTGGCGCCGACCACGGCGGTCATCACGGCGGCGAGGCGGTACTGGCCGTCGACGCCGATGTTGAACAGGTTCATGCGGAAGCCGAGGGCGACCGCGATGGCGGCGATGTAGTACAGCGACGCCTGGTTGATGATCAGCACCTGGACGTCGGAGTACGACAGCTGCTGGAGCATCAGCCGGTACGGCTCGATGGGGCTGCGGTCGGAGGCCAGCAGCACGATCGAGGTGAGCGCGATCGCCAGGACCATCGCGATGACCGGTCCGGCCACCGCGAGGAGCACCCGCTCCTTGTCGAACTTCTTCATCGGTCCTCGTCCTCGGTGGCGGCTTCGTCGCCTGCTTCGGCGCCGTCTTCGGTGTGCTCCAGGTGGCCGGTCGCGGCGCCGGTCATGGCGGAGCCGAGCTCCTCGGGGGTGACGGTGGCCGGGTCGGCGTCGGCCACGAGCCTGCCGTCGAAGATGACGCGCAGGGTGTCCGACAGGCCGATCAGCTCGTCGAGGTCGGCGGAGATCAGCAGCACCGCCAGGCCCTCGCGGCGGGCGGCGCGGATGTGGTCCCAGATGGCGGCCTGGGCGCCGACGTCCACACCGCGGGTGGGGTGGGAGGCGATCAGGAACTTCGGGTCGTGGCTCATCTCGCGGCCGACGATCAGCTTCTGCTGGTTGCCGCCGGACAGGGAGCCCGCGGTGACGTCGATGCCGGGGGTGCGTACGTCGTACTCCTCGACGATGCGCCGGGTGTCGTCCTGGGCTCCCTTCGGGTCGAGCCAGAAACCCTTGGCGTTGGGGCGCTCGGTGACATGGCCGAGGATGCGGTTCTCCCAGAGCGGGGACTCCAGCAGCAGGCCGTGCCGGTGGCGGTCCTCGGGGATGTAGGCGATGCCCTTCTCGCGGCGCTTGCGGGTGGCCCAGGAGGTGATCTCCTCGCCCTGGAAGAGGATCTGCCCGGAGTCGGCGCCCTTGAGGCCGATCAGCGCCTCGACGAGTTCGGTCTGGCCGTTGCCCTCGACGCCGGCGATGCCCATGACCTCACCGGCGTGGATGGTGAAGGTCACGTCGTCCAGGACCCGCTTGGGGCCGTCGGTGACGACGACGGTCTCGGTGAGGGCGGTCTCGGTGAGGACGCTGCCCGCGGTGGTGCTGCCGCCCCGCGTGGTGGCGAGCTCGGGCTCCGCCGCTTCGCCGAGGGAGGCGCCCGCGGCGTACACGGTGAGGTTCCTGACCTCGACGACGGCCCGGTCGGTGACGGTCGACTCGGCGGTCTCCGGGGTCGGCAGCTCGCTGCCGACCATCATCTCGGCGAGCTGGCGCGGGGTGGTCTCGGCGGGTACGGCGGTGCCGACGGTGGTGCCGCGCCGGATGACGGTGATGTCGTCGGCGACCGACAGCACCTCGCCCAGCTTGTGGGAGATGAAGATGACGGCGAGGCCCTCGGCCTTCAGCTCGCGCAGGTTGTCGAAGAGGGCGTCGACCTCCTGCGGGACCAGCACCGCGGTCGGCTCGTCGAGGATGAGGGTGCGGGCGCCGCGGAAGAGGACCTTGAGGATCTCGACGCGCTGCCGGGCGGCGACCCCGAGGTGCTCGACCAGCAGGTCGGGCCGGACGCCGAGGCCGTAGCGGTCGGAGATCTCCTTGATCTTCCTGCGGGCGCCGGCGCCGATGCCGTGGAGCTTCTCGCTGCCGAGGACGACGTTCTCGAGGACGGTGAGGTTGTCGGCCAGCATGAAGTGCTGGTGCACCATGCCGATGCCGCGGGCGATGGCGTCGGCGGGGCTGTGGAAGACGACCTCCTGGCCGTCCACGGCGATGGTGCCCTCGTCCGGCTTCTGCATGCCGTAGAGGATCTTCATCAGGGTCGACTTGCCGGCGCCGTTCTCACCGACCAGGGCGTGCACGGTGCCTTTTCGGACAGAGAGGTGGATGTCGCTGTTGGCGACGACACCCGGGAACCTCTTGGTGATTCCCGTCAGCTCCACCGCGACGGTCGATCCGGCGGTGAGCGGAGGGCTGCTGGACGCGTCGATGGCGCACTCTCCTGGGGAAAGGGGCCACTCTACGCGCGTAGCGCCCCTGCTTTAAATAAACCCGGTCCGGATCGATCGTTTTCAGTCTCGATCCGTCCCGAGCATTCTGCCGCGCAGACGGGGCGCGGGGAGAGAATCCTCCCCACACCCCGTTCCGTCTCCATGACGCCGCTGCCACAGCGCCGTTCCGGCCGGGGGCGGACCGGATGGGCCTCCGGCCGCCCCGTGACCTTGTGCCGAGCGTGCCGCCCTGTGCTCCGGTGCGGAGGTCAGGAGGACTTGACGGTGATGGAACCGCTCTTGATGCCGGCCTCGGCCTTCGTCAGCGCGGCCTGCAGCTCCGCGTTGTTCTTGAAGGTCGGGTTGGAGTCGGCCAGACCGACGCCGCCGTTCTCCAGCGAGCCGCGGACCTCACCGCTCAGCGGCTTCTTGTCCTTGATGACGGACTTGGCGAGGTCGTACACCGCGCCCTCGACGTTCTTCAGGGCCGAGGTGAGGATGGAGCTCTTGTACTTCGCCAGCGCCGCCTGGTTGTACTGGTCGGAGTCGACGCCGATCGCCCACACCTTGTGCGCGGCGGCGGCCTTGATGACGCCCTGGCCGGAAAGGCCCGCGGCCGCGTAGACCACGTCCGCCTTGTCGCCGATCATGCCCTCGGCGGCGGTCTCGCCCTTGTCGGGGCTGGAGAAGCCGCCCTCGGCCGCGGTCTGGGTCAGGTACTGCGACTTGACGGTGACGTTCTTCTTGGTGTCCTTGACGCCCTGCTCGAAGCCGGCCTGGAACTTGTGGATCAGCGGGACGTCCACACCGCCGATGAAGCCGACCGTGTTGGTCTTGGTGGTGAGGGCGGCGGCGACACCCGCGAGGTAGGAGGACTGCTCCTCGTGGAACACCATGTCGGCGACGTTGCCGGCCTTGATGGTGTTGTCGTCGATGATGCCGAAGGTGACCTTGGGGAACTTCGCCGCGGCTTCCTTGACGGCCGGCGCGTAGGCGAAGCCCACGCCGATCACCGGGTTGTAGCCGGACTTGGCGAGCGTCTCCAGACGCTGCACCTTGTCGGCGTCGGACTCGTTGTCCTGCGGCTCGACATCACGGCCGCTGACGCCGAAGTCCTTCTCCGCCTTCTGGAAACCGGCATAGGCGGAGTCGTTGAACGACTGGTCGCCCCTGCCGCCGACGTCGTACGCGAGACCAATGCCCTTGGACTTCCCGCTTCCGCCGGTGGACTCGCTGGACGAGCTGCCACATGCGGAAACGGTGACGGCAAGGGCGGCGGTTGCGATGCCCGCAACCGCGATTCGGGACACCCGGTGCATGGAAGTTGCTCCTTTGTGCATGCGCCCTTACCAGGCGCTGATTCCGCCGCAGCGTAACGCGCGTAGACGAGCGGGAAAAACCCATCTGTCCGGTCCGTTACCGAGCTGTGGCCGCAGCGACTCCCAGAGTACGGAACGCGCCGTGCCCCTCGCGCGAGGCAAGGGGCACGGCGGGGAGAACCCTGCCCGACCGGCCCGGGCGGAGCCTCCTCCCCCGGGCCGACGGCTGTGACCTCGCCGTCCGCGAGGTCCCGCGCATCGGCGACCGCGACCTCACCGGCGACGCCGTCCTGTCCGTCGGCCGGCCGCCGCCTCGTGGTCGGCGCCGTCGTGGCGGTCGGCCGGGCGTCGCCCGTCGGGCGTGTCCTACTTGGCGGCGACCGTGACCTTGCCGGTGATGATGTCCTGCTTGGCCTTCTCGACCGCGGCCACCACGTCCTTCATGGCCTGGTACTTCGGGTTGGTGTCGGCGAAGCCCACGCCGCCCGTCTTGAGGGTGCCCTCGACGAGTCCGCTCTCCGGCTTGCCGTCGACGACGGACTTGACGAGGTCGTAGACCGCGCCGCCGACGTTCTTCAGGGCGGAACCGAGAATGTGGTCCTTGTAAGCGGCCAGCGCGGACTGCTGGTACTGGTCGGAGTCGACACCGATCGCCCACGCCTTGGCGGCCGCGGCGGCCTGGATGACACCCTGGCCGGAGAGGCCCGCCGCGTGGTAGATCACGTCGGCGCCGGCGTCCAGCTGGCCCTGGGCGGCGGCCTTGCCCTTGTCGGGGCTGGCGAAGCCGCCCTCGGCCGCGGTCTGGGTCAGATACTGCGACTCGATCTTGATCTTCGGGTCGACCGACTTGGCGCCCTGGTCGAAGCCCGCCTCGAAGGTGTGGATGAGGGGGATGTCCACGCCGCCGATGAAGCCGATGTGGTCCTTCTTGGTGGCGGAGGCGGCGGCGACACCGGCGAGGTACGACGACTGCTCGGCCGCGAAGACCATGTCGGCGACGTTGTCCGCCTTGATCGTGGAGTCGTCGATCATGCCGAAGGTGATCTTCGGGTACTTCGCCGCGACGGCCTTGACGGCGGGGGCGTAGGAGTAGCCGACGCCGATGATCGGGTTGTAGCCCGACTTGGCCAGGGTCTCCAGGCGCTGGATCTTGTCGGCGTCGGACTCGTTGTCCTGCGGCTCGACGTCCCGGCCGCCGATCTTGAACTCCTTCTCGGCCTTCTGGAAGCCCTGGTAGGCGGCGTCGTTGAAGGACTGGTCACCCTTGCCGCCGATGTCGTAGGCCAGGCCTATGCCCTTGCCGGCGTACTTGCCGTCCTTGGACGGGGCGGGTGCGGACTCGCTGCTGGACTTGCCGCATCCGGCGGCCGCGAGGGCGACGACGGCCACGGTCACCGCGGCGCGGGAGAACCCCGTCCTGCGAGAGTTCCTCCGAGAGATCAGACGCACAGCAAGTACCCCTTCGTCCCCACGGCACCGTCACCGGACCGCGTCCCCAACTGGCCGCCGCTGAAGGCGATTTCGGCGCACAGTAACGCGCGTAGAAGGGGAGGGGAACGGGGTTCCGCCCGGCCGTTACCGATTCGTGCCGACCTCCGGTTACAGGCGGCGCAACCCGGTTACGAGGGGATGACACAAGGGGACACGGAGGTGCGGATCGGGCACCTCCGCGTCCCCTGCCGACGCACCGGTGTCAGGCGTCCGCCGCGTACATCAGCGCCGCCGCCGTGAAGAGCTCCACGCCGACCGTGATCGCCGATTCGTCGGCGTCGAAGTCGCCCTGGTGGAGGTCGCGGACGGTGCGCTCGCCCGGGGTGCGGACGCCGAGGCGGGCGAGGGCGCCGGGGACCTGCTCCAGGTACCAGGAGAAGTCCTCGCCGCCGAGGCTCTGCTCGGTGTCCTCCACGGTGGCCGCGCCGCGCCGCAGGGTCTGGGCGTCCCGGAGCAGCTCGGTCATACCGGGGGCGTTGACCACCGGCGGCACCCCGCGGACGTAGTTGATCTCGGACTTGGCGCCGTGCAGGTTGGCCACCTCGTCGATGGCGGCGACCACGATGTCCGGCGCCGTGCGCCACGCCTCGATGTCCAGGCACCGTACGGTTCCGGACAGTTCGGCGTGCTGCGGGATGACGTTGGGCGCGTGGCCGGACTCGATACGGCCCCAGGTGACGGCGAGACCGGCGCGGGTGTCGACGCGGCGGCCGACCACGGCGGGCACGTCGGTGACCACCCGGGCGGCGGCAGTGACCAGGTCGGTGGTGAGGTGCGGGCGGGCGGTGTGGCCGCCGGGTCCGTCGAGCGCGACCTCCAGGCGGTCGCAGGCGGAGGTGATGGGGCCCTGCCGCAGACCGATCCGCCCGGCGTCGACGCGGGGGTCGCAGTGCACCGCGAGGATGCCGCCCACCCCTTCCAGCACGCCGGCCGCGATGGCGTCCACGGCACCGCCGGGCAGCACCTCCTCGGCGGGCTGGAACACCAGGCGCACCGGCCGCGGCAGCCGTCCCTCGCGGTGCAGCCGCGCGAGCACCAGACCGGCGCCCAGGACGACCGTGGTGTGCACGTCGTGGCCGCAGGCGTGGGCCCGGTCGGGCACGGTGGAGCGGTAGGGGCACTCGCTCTTCGCGTCGGGGATCGGCAGCGCGTCGATGTCCGCCCGCAGGGCCAGGACGGGGGTGCCGGACGCGGCGCTCCCGTCCGCCCCGGTGTCCCCGATGTCTCCGATGTCACAGACGAGACCGGTGCCGATGCCGAGTACGCGCGGGCGGAGGCCCGCCTTCTCGAGGCGCGCCTTGATGACGGCCGTCGTGCGGAACTCCTGGTTGCCGAGTTCGGGATGCATGTGCAGGTCGCGCCGGAACGCGACGAGCTCGGCGAACAGTTCTTCGCTCAGGATGCCGGGGAGGGGCGCTGCGTCCCCGGGCGATTCGGCCTCGGACTCTCGGGACATCAATTGGTTCACCCTCTGAAGGGTAGGACGCCAAGGCGGCCGGCTGACCCGTGATCAGCAAAACTTCAGCCCCTCAGGGGAAGAAAAACTGGCCGTCCCAGGCATGGCTGCCGGATGAGATGGGTAAACTCGCGCCTCCCAGGCCGAGTCGATCATGGAATCCACGGTGAGTGACTTCCGCCACACTCCGGCACCCGTCTCGCTGTGCTCTTCGCTGCTCTTCGTCGCTCTGTGCTGCTCTTCTGTACTTCTGCTCCGTCGTTCTCCTGGGATACCACGCGGCACTGAAGGCCCGCTCGAGCCGTCCACCAGCCGGGATCGCGCCACGCCGGGGAGGGGCGGGGGCGGCTGCGGGCGCGGTGCGGCAAAACCGCGGACGGCGGTTCGGCCGTCCGGGTAGCGTGCGGGCCCGTGACCCACGCGACGAACGTGCCCGACACGACCGCCACCACCGACGCGGCCCCCGCCGCCGACCCGGCCACCACCGCCGGCGACACGGCCTCCGCCGCCTCCGTCGGCATCACGGCCGCCGCGCGGGCCACAGCGACCGTCACGGGCTCGTCGGCCACGACGCCCGCCGCGCAGGCCGGGGCCCCCGGGACGGCCGAGCCCCTCGGCGGCGGCACCGACGGCGCGGCCGGGAGAGCGGGCACGGCGCGCACGACCGGCACGGCCGGAACAGCAGGGGTGCCCGGGACCGCGGGCACCCTCAGGACGGCGCCCGACACCACCGGGACGCCCGGGGCGGCTCCGGGTACGGCCCCCGTGGCGGCGCGGGACGCGGCCTCGGCGGTCACCGGGCCCCGGACCGCCGCGACCCCCGCCGGACAGGCATCCTCCGCCGAAGATCCCCGGTTCCTCGACACCACCCGCGCCGCCTACGACACCATCGCGCGCGACTACACCGCCGAGCATCCCGACAGCACCGCCGGACCGACCGCCCACCTCGAACGCGCCCTCCTCGGCACCTTCGCGGAGCTGGTGCGGGAGCACTCCGACGCCCCCGTCGCCGACATCGGCAGCGGCCCCGGGTACGTCACCGCCCGCCTGGCCGGTCTCGGTCTCCCGGTGTTCGGCGTGGACGTCTCGCCGCAGATGGTGGCGACGGCCCGCGAGGCGCATCCGGAGCTGCGGTTCCACGTGGGTTCGATGACCGCCCTCGACCTGCCGGACGGGACGCTCGGCGGCGTCCTCGCCCTCTACTCGACCATCCACGTCCCCGACCGCCATCTGCCGTCGGCGTTCGCGGAGTTCCACCGCGTCCTGGTCCCGGGCGGGTATGTGCTGCTGGCCTTCCAGACGGTGCCCGAGGACTCCGGCGAACGCCATGTCCACCTCGACGAGCGCTACGGCCACGCCATCTCGCTCGACTACCACTGGCGCACCCCCGAGACCATCGGCGCTCTGCTCGCGGACACCGGGTTCCACGTCCTGGCCCGGGTACACCGGGAGCCCTGGGGCGACGAGAAGCGCCCGCGGGGCTTCGTGCTCGCCCGCGGACGCTGATCGCCGAAGAGCCCCTCCGGGGGCCGGGGTTCCTACGCCGTGGCCACCGCCGGGAGCCGGTGCACGTCCCGGGCGGTTCCCGTGACGTCCGAGAGGAAGCCATGGGCCCGGGGCGAGGCGTTCTCCGTCAGCCAGGCGGGGTCGATGTCGCACACCGCGACCCGTACGCCGGTTCCGGCGAGCGCCAGCGGCAGGGTGTGCACGACGGTCGACGGGAAGCTGAGGACCGTCCTGCCGATCGGCCCGCGCCGGGCGATGAGCTCCAGCGGGAGATCGGGGCGGACGACCTCGAGGCCGGTCTCGACCGCCAGCCGGTGCAGCTTCTCGGCGCTCTCCCGCCGGTGCGCGAAGTAGCGGGTCGCGCCGTGCGCCCTGGCCAGGCCCCGTACGGCGTCGAGATAGCGGTCGCCGTCGACGACGCCGGTCTCCACCAGGGAGGTGCCCACCATGTCGGCGCCCTTGGTGATGCGGGGCGGGCCGAACCGGGCGCGGGTCCAGGCGAAGTCGTTCGCGGTGACGGTCACACCCGCCGGGACGCTGTCGATGGGCATGGAGGAGAAGATCTCCACCCGGCGCCGCCGGCCGGGCGTCAGCCGGCGCCGCGCCGAGGACGACACCGGGGCGAACAGCAGGTCGCGGGGGCCGGGGCGGCCGCCCTTGCGGTGCCAGCGCACCAGGCGTTCGCCCCGGGCGAGCTGTGCGACGAACTCCATCGTGGCGGTGCCGTCGTCGACGACCACCAGCTCACGCGCCCGCGTGATGGTGAGCAGCAGCTGGACGTAGCGGGAGAACGGGTCCCCCATCACCACCCGGCCGACCCGCCTCAGCAGCGGCGTCAGACCACCGACGGTGTGGAAGGGGGCGGCGGGACCGCCCCGCGCCTCCTCCCAGCGGACCTCGTACCCCTCGTCCCGGGCCAGCTCGGCCATCCGGCGCAGCTGGCCCCGGGTCATGGGGTCGGTGGGGGACAGGACGACGAGGGTGAGCCCCGCACCGGAAGTCTCGGCGGCACCAGACACCCGGCCTGCCTCAGGCACCCCGGGCGCCTCTGCCGCCCCGCCCGTTCCCGAGCCGTCCTCCGGCGCACGGGACACACGGGACGCACAGGACTCCCCGGACGCACCAGAGGTGCCGGAGGACGTGCCGGGCGCACCGGACGTGCCGGGCGGCACTGCGGCACCCGTGCTTTCCGCGGTCTCCGCGGCCCCCGCGGTCCCCATGGCGTGCGCGTGGGCCCATTCCAGCACGTTCAGGAGCTGTACCGGGCTCTCGACGAAGGCGAGAGTGTGCGGGGTGAAACCGGCCGTGCTGCCGGCCGTGGTGCCGGCGCGGGTGCTCATCCTCGTCAGACCGTCCCGTAATCCGGAGTGGTCCGGTCTCAAACCGAGACCGGCTCGCCCGCCGCTGCGGCGATCTCCGCCTCGGCGACCACGCCGGTGACGCGGCGCAGCTTCTTCATGGGGCCGAGCTCGGAGTCGTAGACCTTCTTGACGCCGTCGCCCAGGGACGCCTCGATGGTGCGGATGTCGCGCACCAGGCGCTGCAGGCCCTGCGGTTCCACGGAGGCGGCCTGGTCGGAGCCCCACATGGCGCGGTCGAGGGTGATGTGACGCTCGACGAAGACCGCGCCGAGCGCGACCGCGGCAAGGGTGGTCTGGAGGCCGGTCTCGTGGCCGGAGTAGCCGATCGGGACGTTCGGGAACTCCTTCTCCAGCGTGTTGATCGCGCGGAGGTTGAGCTCCTCGGCCTTCGCCGGGTAGGTGGAGGTGGCGTGGCACATCAGGATGTTGTCGGAGCCGAGGACCTCGACGGCGTGCCGGATCTGCTTCGGGGTGGACATGCCGGTGGAGAGGATGACGGAGCGGCCGGTGGCGCGCAGGGCGCGCAGCAGCTCGTCGTCGGTGAGGGAGGCGGAGGCCACCTTGTGGGCGGGGACGTCGAACTTCTCCAGGAAGGCGACGGCCTCGGTGTCCCACGGGGAGGCGAACCAGTCGATGCCCCGCTCCTTGCAGTGCTCGTCGATCCGGTGGTACTCGTCCTCGCCGAACTCCACGCGGTGGCGGTAGTCGATGTAGGTCATGCGGCCCCACGGGGTGTCCCGCTCGATGTCCCACTGGTCGCGGGGGGTGCAGATCTCCGGGGTGCGCTTCTGGAACTTGACGGCGTCGCAGCCGGCTTCGGCGGCCACGTCGATGAGCTTGAACGCGTTCTCCAGGTCGCCGTTGTGGTTGATGCCGATCTCGCCGCAGACGTAGACGGGCCTGCCGGGGCCGACCTCGCGGGAACCGAAGGTGCGCAGACGGGAGTTGGTGCTCATGAAAAGAGGGTCCTCACTGGGTGGGCTGGGCGGGGTTCTCGGAAGGGGCGGACGTGCGGGGAGCGTCGAGGGACGGGCCGAGGAGCCAGCCCGCGATCTCCCGGATCGCGCCGTCGCCGCCGGGCACGGTGGTGACCGCGCGGGCGGCGCTGCGGACGACGTCGTGGGCGTTCGCGACCGCCACGGGCCAGCCCACGAGGGCGAAGCACGGGAGGTCGTTGACGTCGTTGCCGACGTAGAGCACGCGCTCGGGCGCGATGCCCTGCTCCTCGCACCACTGCTTGAGCGCGAGGTCCTTGCGGTCGATGCCGTGCAGGACCGGGATCCTGAGTTTCCGGGCCCGGGCGGCGACCACCGGGTTCTGTTCCGTGGACAGGATCAGCATCGTCAGGCCGCTGCGGCGCAGGGCGGCGATGCCGAGGCCGTCCCCGCGGTGCACGGAGACGAACTCCCGTCCGTCGGAGTCGATCAGCACCCGGTCGTCGGTCTGGGTGCCGTCGAAGTCGAGGACGACCGCGTCGATGTCGTCGGCGGTCGGGAGGGAATCGGGCCGGCCGGCGTCGAAGAGCGGGGCGAGGGCGCGGGCGCGGGCGAGGTCGTGCGGGTCGTCGATCTCCAGGACCCGGGCGGGGTCGGTGCGGACGAGTTCCGTACGGCCGAAGAAGCGGTGCAGGTGCTTGCGGAAGCCGGCCGCGTCCATGGCGTAGGCGGCGCCGGTCTCCAGGAGGTCCTGGGGGCGGTCCTGGCGGCGCGGGCGGGAGGACTTGTCGTGGTTGACGCCGTAACCGCCCTCGATCACCGCGGAGTTGGCGGCGGCGACCGCCTCGCCCACGGCGGTGACGGCCTGCGGGTCGACGCTCGCCGGGGTGTCGGCGGCGTCGCGCCAGACGAAGCCGTGGAAGGGGGCCACGGTGACGGCGGTGTCGGCGCCCTGCTCCGCGACCGCGGCGGCGACGCCGTCGATCTCCTCGCGGACCAGGAAGGGGCTGGTGGCCTGGACGAGCAGGACGACGTCCACGGTGGCCCCGTGCCGCTCCTCGTGGGCGTCCATGGCGTGCAGGACGGCCGACTCGGAGGTGGCGGTGTCGCCGGCGATGGCGGCGGGGCGTATCACGACCTCGGCGCCCGCGTGCCGGGCGGCGGCGGCGATGGCCTGGTCGTCGGTGGAGACCACGACGTCGGTGACATGCCGGGCGGCGAGGCACTCGCGGACCGCGCGGGCGACCAGCGGTACGCCGCCGACCGGGGCGATGTTCTTCAGGGGCACGCCCTTGGATCCGCCGCGGGCGGGGATCACGGCGAGCACCCGGCGCTGCGAAGCGCCTTGGCCGGCACGGGAGTCGGACATCGGCTCTGCTCCTTCGGTTCCGTCGTCTCCCCGCCGGGGGAGCACGGCTGTCACAGCTCGCCCATCCGCCGGATCACCGGCGCGACGCGCTGGACGCCGTGCCGGTAGGCACCGCGGGCCGCGCGGCGGACGATCTGGCGGACCGGTCCCGGCTGCCGGTCGGCGGCGGGCGCGCCGGGCAGCGGGGCGCCGTCGGGGCCGAGGTGGTGGCGGGCGAGGATGCCCGGCAGGTATCCGGGCGCGGTCGCGGGGGTGTAGTAGGGGTTCAGGGGCGGCAGTCCGCCGGGGCGGGCGAGCAGTTTGGTGATCCGCTCGCGCGCCGTGTCGTAGACGGTGGCGTACTCGCCGTCGGCGGCGACGCCCTGCCGGGCGACCCACTCCGGGTCGGGTTCGGGCAGGTGTCCCGCGTCGAGGCGGTCCCAGGAGGTGAGGCAGCCCGAGCCGATGAAGTGGTGGTTGCCGAGCCCCTCACGCACCCCGAGGTCGGTGAGCACGGCGGTGGGGATCCGGCGGTGCAGCGACTCGAGGGCGGCGGTGGAGCTGACGGTCACCAGGAGGTCGGTGCGGTCGAGGACCTCGCCCATGTGCCCGTAGACCAGGCGGAAGTTGGCGGGTGCGTCGAGGTTCTGCACCAGTTTCTGGTAGGGCAGTTCCTCGATGTGGGTGGTGTGTTCGCCCGGCTTGGAGCGCAGTTTGAGCAGCACCTCGCGGTCGGGGTGGGTGCGGGCGTGGCGGATCAGCCGCTCCAGCAGGTAGGTGCGGTCCTTGCGGCTCTCCGGTACGGAGGGCTGGGCGGCGAACACCACCGTGAAGGGGTCGTTCGGGCCAACGTAGGGAGCGCCGCCGAGGAACGGCAGGGCGACCTCGGTCACCGCGGACGCGTCGGCGCCGACCCCCTCGTACACGGCGCGGAAACGCTCCGCGTCCTGGCGGGAGTTGGCGAGCACGAGGTCGGCGCCGTGGCGCAGCAGCAGTCCGTCGGCGAGCTTCTCGTAGACGACGCCGACGTACCCGGTGACGACGACGGGCCGTTCGGCGGCGCTCGCCCAGGTGTGCCGCAGCCCGTGCAGCATGGCCTGCACTCCCCCGCCGACCAGGGAGAGGACGACGACGTCGTACGTCTCCTCGCTCATCGTCCGCAGGAATTCGACGGCGGTGACCTCGCGGAGCGAGTCCGCGTGGACGCCGACCTCCTGGAGCTGACGGGCGGTCGGTGTGGCGCGTCCGCGGAGCAGATAGCCGTCGAGCCGCATGTCCGAATCGGCGGGAACGACACGCTTCGCTGTGAGCGCGCCCCATTTCCACCGGGTGTCGGAATCGGCGAGTACGGCTGTCCGTTGGGTCCTCGTTGCACTTGCTGGCACGTCGAAGACCGTAGGAAGCAATTTCTAGGTCGGGCCCAACCCGAACTCAACAAAAGGTTAACAACACATCGCCGTACGGCGAATCGGGCCCGGGGAACACAGGAAAGAAATCTGGTTCACAGCTTCGACACGTGTGGTTCACCCGGTATCCACCCATCGGTCAGCACGGATCCCGGGCCGCCCTCTAGCGTCTGTCACGTGGTCAAGCTCTCCGTCATCGTGCCCTTCTACAACGTCCAGCAATATGCGCCAGACACGCTGAAGAGCCTGCGCGCGAACACACGTGAGGACTTCGAATTCATTCTCGTCGACGACTGTTCGCACGATGAGACGCCGGAAATCCTCGCGCGGGCCGAGCGCGAGCTGCCCGGCGCCGTGCTCGTCCGGCACGAGCGGAACGGAGGACTGGCGACCGCGCGCAACTCCGGCATCGACCGGGCCCGCGGCGAGTATCTGACGTTCCTCGACGGGGACGACTGGCTCGCCCCCGGCTACTACCCCAGACTCCTTGCCGCCATCGAGGACTTGGGCTGCGACTTCGTGCGCACCGACCATGTGCAGTGCACCGCCAGGGCCCGCACCGTCAACCGGGTGCCGCAGGGCCGCCGGGGAGTGGTGCTCAGGCCGCGGGACTCGATCCTGCCCGCCGACCGGTCCACCTCGGTGGACTACCCGTACGCCTGGGCCGGTGTCTACCACCGCAGGCTGATCGAGCGCGGGCTGCTGCATTTCACCCACGGACTGCGCACGGCGGAGGACCGGCCGTGGATCTGGAAACTGCACCGGGAGGCGGATTCCTTCGCCGCGGTGGGCCTGCTCGGCGTGTACTACCGGCGCGGCGTCAGCTCGTCGCTCACCCAGATCGGCGATGTGCGGCAGCTCGATTTCATTCGCGCCTTCGACCAGGTCATCGACGAAACGGCGCAGGACCCCGAAGCCGACAGGCTGCTGCCGAAAGCAGTGCGCACCTACTGTGCCATCATGGCCCACCACCTCGGATCGATCGAGAGGTTCGAACCCGCCGTGGCCCGACAATTGCGCGCATTCAGCGCGGCCGCCCTGAAACGACTGCCGCAGGACGTGCTGGCAGAGGTCATGGACTCGATGGACCCCCAGCGGGCGAGCCGGCTGCGCCGTCTCAAGCGCAGGCCGGTGAACGCCAGGACGGCGGTCGCCTGATGCCCCGCACCACCCACGTCTTCTGCGCGTCCACCCTCTACGGCGCCGCGACACTGTGCGCCGCGCTCGACGCCGGTCTCTTCGCGCCGGCCGACCGGCGGCTGCTGCTCGTCACCAACAACGCGGCAAGCCCCGAGACGTCACCGTCCCTCGACACGATGCCCGGTTTCGGCCGCGTCGCCGAGCGCTTCGACGGGGTGCTGTCCTGGAACGACACCATCAGCCCCTTCCACCCGAGCGGCTGGAGCCCCCGCGGCGACGACGTCCCGATGTGGGAGCGGTATCTGCGGCTGCTGTGGAACCTCGGTGACGACGCGATCCGGCTCACCGTGGAGTCCGTCCAGGTCAATCCGGCGCTGGCGCTGTGTCAGATGTTCACCGGCGCACCCGTCGACGTCTACGCGGACGGCCTCATAAGCTATGGCCCCACCCGCGACAAGATCGATCCGCTGGTCGGTACCCGTATCGACCGGCTGCTGCACCTCGATCTGGTCCCCGGGCTCACCCCCCTGCTGCTCACCGAGTTCGGCGTGGCGCCGGAGCTGGTGCCGGCCGAGGCGTTCCGCAAGGTGCTCGGCGAACTCGCCGAAGCAGAAGCCGAGTTGCCGGGCAGCGGCACAGCCGACGGCTCCGGCTCCGGCACAGCCGACGGCACGGGCACAGCCGACGGCACGGGCACGGCCGACGGTACGGAGCGGCCCGCGCTGCTGCTAGGTCAGTACCTCTCGGCGCTGGACATCCTCAGCGACGCCGAGGAGGAGGAACTGCATCTGCGTATGGTGCGGGGCACCGCGGCGCTCGGACACCGGCGCCTGGTGTTCAAACCGCATCCGGTGGCGCCCGCCCGCTGGTCACGGGCGCTGGAGGACGAGGCGGCGCGGCTCGGTGTCGAACTGACCCTGCTGGAGCGGCCGGTGCTCGCCGAGGTGGCGTTCCAGCGGCTGCGGCCCGCCCTGGTCGTCGGCTGTTTCTCCACCGCCCTGTTCACGGCGGCGGGTCTGTACGGCATCCCCGTCGCCACCACCGGGACGCACGGCCTGCTGGCCCGTCTCACCCCGTACCAGAACAGCAACCGCGTCCCGGTCACCATCGTCGACGCGCTGCTGCCCGACCTGGCCGACCGGGACGCGGTGACGGGCTGGTCGATGCCGACCCCGCAGCGGGTGGAGGAACTCGCCGAGCTGCTCAAGGCGGTCGGCTTCGCCATGCAGTCCAGGATCTACCCGCATCTGCGCGGCGACGCCGAGCGCTATCTCGCACGGCATCTCAACCACGCCACCTGGCGGTACTTCAAGCGCCGCCGGCTGACCTCGCTGGCCCTGCCCGGTGCCGTGCCCGCGCAGCTGGCGTTCATCCCGCGCAACGCCACCGTGCGCCGGCTCGCACGCCGCGCCAGGGCGCTGTCCCGGCGCTGACGGCCCCCGCTGTTCACGCCCCCGTTCCCTGGCGGAACGGGGGCGTGCGGTGTTTCCCCCCATGACGCCCGGCCCTCGGTCGCTTGTTCATCCATGCGCCATATGCGCGACACCTGTGGGTCGGTGCCGGATTCCCTGTGATCTGCCGGCGGTCCGTAGCGTCGCCTCTTCCGCACCTCCCCTGCACACACGCCCAGAAAGAGCCTCGATGAATGCGGCTGACCTGACCCTGGCACCCACGGACCGGGCCCCGGGGGCCAAGGGGCGCACGGCGCTCCCGGGAGGTTCCGCCCCCCGCCCGCGCGCGGCGGACCGGCTGCGCACCCTGGACGGGCTGCGGCTGCTGGCGGCCCTGATGGTCTGCCTCTACCACTTCGCCGGAAAGAACGGCGAGATCGGCGCGTCCTGGCACCAGTCCCCCAGCCAGGTCTTCCCCACGCTGTCCCGAGCGGCGACCTACGGCTGCCTCGGCGTCCAGTTCTTCTTCGTGATCAGCGGCTTCGTGATCTGCATGAGCAGCTGGGGCCGGTCACTGGGCGACTTCTTCCGCTCCCGCGTCGCGCGCCTGTACCCGGCGTACTGGGCGGCGCTGCTGATCGTGGGCGCCGCCTCCCTTCTGCTGCCGGTGGTCGTGCACCCGCTGCGCTCCGACGAGTTCCTGCTGAACTTCACGATGCTCCAGCAGCCCATGGGCTCGCCCCGGGTGCTCGGGGTGTGCTGGACACTGTGGGTGGAGATGCGCTTCTACGTGCTCTTCGCCCTCTTCGTCATCTGGCGGGGCGTCACCTACCGCCGTGTGGTGATCTTCTGCATCCTGTGGACGCTGGCGGGTCCCCTCGCCCGGGTCGCCGGTCTTCCGATCACCGACGAAGTGGTGATGCGCGATCACGCGCCGTACTTCATCGGCGGTCTCGCCCTGTACCTGATCCACCGCCACGGCAGCGATCTGCTGCTGTGGGGGATCGTGGGCATGTCGTTCCTGCTGGGGCAGCGCTACTCGGTGACCGCGCTGTGGCACCCGGGGATGCAGGGCGACTTCCACCGCGACCCGCATGTCATCCAGGCGATCGTCTTCCTGTCCTTCGCGAGCGTGGCGGTGGTGGCGCTGGGCTGGACCCGCTGGGCGAACTGGCGCTGGCTGACGATCGCGGGCGCGCTGACGTATCCGTTCTACCTGATCCACGAGCACCTGGGCTGGTTCGCCATCCGGGTGCTGCACCGCGGGTTCGGTCTCGGCGCCTACCCGACGCTGGCGCTGTCCGTGACGGGTCTGCTGGCCCTGGCCTGGCTGATGCACCGCTTCGTGGAGAAGCCGTTCGGGCCCCGGCTCAAGCGTGCGCTGGTCCTGCCGGCGGCCCGGCCGGCGAAATGACGGGACCGGCCGCCCCGACGGATCCGACGGTGCGGCGGATCCGACGGTGCGGCGGGGGCGGCCGGTCCGGGATGCGCCGGCCGGTCAGGACTGGGCGGCGCGGATACGGCGGACGACCCGGCGGACCGTCGGGTTGCGGCGCAGTGCCTCGGCACGGACCGTGCTGCCGCCGGGCAGCCGCAGCGTGGTCAGCCGGCGCCGCTTGAAGTAGTGCGGATGCCGGTGGAGATGGGCGGTGAGCCAGGCGCTCGCCTCGTGGTGCAGTCCGGGGTGCTTGCGGGACTGCATGCAGTAGCCGACGGTACGGATCAGCGGTGCCAGCCGGTCGGCCAGGGCGTCGAGTTCGAGCGGCGTACCGACGCTGCCGTGCTCCGCGTCGGGGAGGGCCGCGTCGATGATCGTGAGGGGCACGCGGTTGCTGTTCTCGTACGGTGTGATGCGATCGAGGAGCAGGTCCGTGCCGACCCGGGCGACGGGGATGCCGTAGAACGCGGCGGCGGTCATCAGGGCGGTGGAGAAGCAGCCGATGACCAGGTCCGGCTTCAGGACGGCGAACACGGTCTCCGCGAGCACGGGTTCGCTCAGGACGGTCAGCCGCACCCCCAGTTCCTCCGCCGCCTGCGTCAGCGTCCTGCCGTAGACGGGGGGCGCGCTGGGGTGGGCCTTGAACAGCACGCTGCGGTGCCCGGCCCGGGCGGCGGCGCGCAGCATACGGACATGCAGCGCCTCCTCCTCTTCCTGGGTGATCAAGTCGATCGCGGAGAGGTACTGGCCGAGGAGCACGGCGGTGGGGCGGTTCTCGCCGGGTGTCCGGTCGGCGACGATGCCCGCGCCCTCCGCACCGATCTGCGCGAGGACCTCGACGATGGCGTCTTTCGGGACGGGTTCGGACGGGACGCCGTACTCGGACAGGAGCATCGGGCGCAGCCCGGGTATCAGATCGAGGTGCAGGACGCGCGCGATACGGCTGCTCATCCCGTGCGGGATGCGGTTGCGGGTCGGGCCGTAGCTCATGAGGCCGTCCGCGTAGACGTGGATCGGGCTGTCGGCGAAGATCTCCGCGACCGCGCGGGAGGGATTGGCCTGGATGGACTCGCAGGCGATCTCGATCTCGTCGTCGCCGAGATCCCAGGCGAGCCGTACGGCCTTCTCCCACAGCAGCGCGTCCTGGGCCCTGGGGGACCAGCCGGCCGGGTGGTGCGGGGAGATGAACTCGTTCCAGGAGCGCACCTCGTCGAACTCCGGGCGCAGCTTCTCGAAGCCGGGCATCCGGTCCAGCGGGGTGCCGACCTCGGGTACGGCGGCGGTGTTGCTGACGACCAGGATGCGGCGGTGCTCGGAGCGGGGACCGAAGAGACCGGCGCGCAGGGCGGCGGTGACGGTGGCGGCCGCGTACTGGGTGGCCGAGAAGAAGATCTGGGTCGTACCGGTGGTGCCGCTCATGCCGCGACTCCCTTCATTCCGCCGCGGATGCGCCGCAGGGTGTGGACGCGTTCCTCGCCCATGCCGATGAGCGCCTCGTTGAGTTCTTCCTCGGTCATCCGCCCGAGCGCCTCCGCGGCGAGCTGCCGCAGCCGCCCCGCGACACTGCGCTCGAAGCGGCCGCGGTCCAGGAGCTGGTGGGCTATGACGACGCAGTAGTTGCGCAGTGCCTTCTTGCGCAGGGTGCCGGCCTCGGGGTCGGTGGCGAGTTCCTTGAGCACGAGGTCGAAGGAGCGGAAGAAGTCCAGCTGACGGACGTCGCCGATCTGGGTCAGCGAGCTGGCCACACCCCGGCGGTAGAAGACCCCGCGCAGGCTGGCGGTCACATAGGACTCCGCCCGGCGGTGCAGGTCCCAGATCCAGGGGCGGTCCTCCGCGGTGCGCAGTCCGTCGTGGAAGCGCAGCATCCCGCGGTCGAGGAGCCGCCGGTGGTAGACGCCCGCCCAGGCGTACGGGTAGTCGACCATCGTCGTGTCGTCGACCGGGAGGATCGAGCTGCGCGGGTCGAGCGGGGTGTGCCTGCGGCCCTCCGGGGCCCGCTGGAGGCTGCGCTCGACGCCGGTGACCTGGACGTGGTCGGTCCGTACGAAGTCCACGTCGAACCGCTCGATGCAGCCGACCAGATCGGCGAGATAGCCGGGGGCGAGCCAGTCGTCACCGTCGAGGAAGGTGAGGTAGGTACCCTCCGCGGCATCGATCCCGGTGTTGCGCGCGGTGGCCAGACCGCCGTTCTGCTCGTGCCGGATCACCCGGCCGTTCTTCAGCCGCCTGGTCAGTTCCAGCAGCGCCTCGTACGTCTTGTCCTTGGTCGACCGGTCCTCGACGAAGACGAACTCGAAGTCGTCCCGGGTGTTGTTGACAAGACTCGTCACGGTGTCCGATATGTATGCCTCAATGTTGAAACAAGGGACGATCACGGACAGTTTCGGGGGGCGGTTGGTCACGCGAACACCTGGGCTCTCTCAAGGACGGGTCCCGTGACGGTAAAAGACGTTCGACGCCTGAAATCGAACCTCCCCCGGCCGCCAGATGAACGAGGGGTGACGGAACGGCCAAGGGTGGCGTCCACGCCCGCGCGGGGGCGCCGGCGGCCGGTCCCGGCCCCGCCACCCCCGCGCTCTCACCGGCCCGTCGGTGCCGGTGTGCTCAGTACCAGTTCTGCTCCAAGCCGCCGTTGCAGCTCCAGATGATGACCTTGGTGTTGTTCGCCGTTCCGCCGCCGCCGTCGGTGGACAGGCACGTGCCGGACTTGAGGTTGACGAACTCCCCGGCGCCGGAGTAGCTCCAGGCCTGCTCGGCCCCTCCGTTGCAGGTCCACTGGATGGCCTCGGTGCCGTTGGCCGTGCCACCGCCGCTCGCGAGAGAGAGGCACTTGCCGCTCTTGGCGTTCACGAGCTCACCCGACGTGTAGTAGGTCCAGTACTGCTCGGCCCCTCCGTTGCAGTCGTAGATGACGGCATTGGCACCGTCGGCCGTGCTGCCGCCGCTCCCGATGGACAGACACCTGCCGCTCTTGCCGTTCTGCCAGATGTAGGAGGCGTCCGCGGCGGCCGACGCCGTTCCCGCCCCCATCGAGAGAGTCGCGACGACCGTCGCACCCGTCAGCACTGCGGCCCAGGACTTCTTGCTCATGCCAGGAGACCTTTCGCCCGCGGGGCTGTCGCCCCGCCGTCTTGTCGGACGACAAGATCCTCACGGATCGAGCAGGTGTTCCGTGAACATCTTTTCGGACCGGCAGGGGTGAACAGCCGCCGAACCGGCGCGCAACGCACGCCTTCTTTCTCTCCACGGCGAAGATCGGCACCCCGCGGACTGTGCCGGTATGACCCGTAACAGGGCAGGCGCCGGGAGCTCCGCGTCACGCCCGGTAGCGGCAGAGAAGGCTTACTTGACCAAGCGATCTTCCGAGCTTATGTGCTGGCCAGGGACAGTTTCACCGCGAAGCCGAGGAACAGCGCGCCCGCCGCCGAGGTGGCCGTCGCCGCGAGGCGTCTGCGGCGGCGGAACGCGGCGGCGAGGCGGGTGCCCCCGAATATCAGGGCGCTGAGGTAGAGGAAGCTGGCCAGCTGGGCGAAGGCGCCGAGGACGACGAAGGACAGCGCCGGGTAGGCGTAGGCCGGGTCGACGAACTGCACGAAGAAGGCGATGAAGAACAGGATCGCCTTGGGGTTGAAGAGGCTGACGACCAGCGCCCTGCGGAAGGGCCGCTCCTGGGCCGGAGCCGCCGCGGCCGGCTCGTCCCCGGCGGCGGCCCGCTGCTCCCGCCGCGCCCGCCACATCCCCCAGGCGGCCCGCAGCATGCCCACCGCCAGCCAGGTCAGATACCCGGCTCCCGCGTACTTGACGATCCCGAACAGCACGGCGTTGGCCTTGAGCAGCGAGGCCACCCCGGCGGCGGACAGCGTCATCAGCACGGTGTCCCCGCACCAGACCCCGGCCGCGGCGGTGTATCCCGCGCGCACCCCGCGGCGGGCGGCCACGGACAGGACGTAGAGCGAGTTGGGCCCCGGCAGGAGCACGATCAGGACGAGCCCTGCCAGATAGGTGGGGAGATCGACGACACCGAACATGGCAAGGAGTGTCGCACGGGGGTACGACATTCCGTATCGAATTCCACCGACCGGCCGACAGCGCACGACCGACCCGGTCCGGACGGCGTCGCCCCGCTCAGAAGGCGTCGCCCGGTTCGTACGATCCCCACACCTCGCGGAGCGCGCCGCACACCTCGCCGACCGTCGCGCGGGCGCGCAGCGCCTCCTTCA
The DNA here is from genome assembly GCF_040644295.1 of Streptomyces sp. NPDC047000. Lineage (NCBI taxonomy): Bacteria > Bacillati > Actinomycetota > Actinomycetes > Kitasatosporales > Streptomycetaceae > Streptomyces > Streptomyces sp. NPDC047000. The sequence continues at coordinate 264,139 of NZ_JBEYWE010000002.1, read as the reverse complement.
TGGGGTACAGGACGTTGTCCCGGCCCTCGGCCGCCTTGCGCAGGGCGCCCAGGGCGGAGCGGACCGCGGCGGCGTCACGGCGGGCGCGCAGCGCGGCGAGGCGTTCGGCCTGCCGGGTCTCGATGGCCGGGTCGACGCGCAGCGGCTCGTAGGGCTCCTCCTCGTCGAGACGGAAGCGGTTGACGCCGACGACGACCCGCTCCCCGGAGTCCGTCTGCTGGGCGACCCGGTACGCGCTGCGCTCGATCTCGGCCTTCTGGAAGCCGCGTTCGATCGCGGCGACCGCGCCGCCCATGTCCTCGACCCTGCCCATCAGTTCCAGCGCGGCCGCCTCCACACCGTCCGTCAGGGACTCCACCGCGTACGACCCCGCGAACGGGTCCACCGTCGCCGTCACGTCCGTCTCGTGGGCGAGGACCTGCTGGGTGCGCAGGGCGAGGCGGGCGCTCTTGTCGGTGGGCAGCGCGATCGCCTCGTCGAAGGAGTTGGTGTGCAGCGACTGGGTGCCGCCCAGCACGGCGGCCAGCGCCTGTACGGCCACCCGGACCAGGTTCACCTCCGGCTGCTGCGCCGTCAGCTGGACGCCCGCCGTCTGGGTGTGGAAGCGCAGCATCCACGACCTGGGGTCCTTCGCGCCGAACTCCTCCCGCATCACCCGCGCCCAGATGCGCCGCGCGGCCCGGAACTTGGCGACCTCTTCGAGCAGCGTCGTACGGGCGACGAAGAAGAACGACAGCCGTGGCGCGAGGTCGTCCACGTCCATCCCGGCGGCGAGCGCCGTACGGACGTACTCGATGCCGTCGGCGAGGGTGAAGGCGATCTCCTGCGCCGGGGAGGCACCCGCCTCCGCCATGTGGTAACCGGAGATGGAGATGGTGTTCCAGCGCGGCATCTCCGCGCCGCAGTACCGGAAGATGTCGGCCGTCAGGCGCAGCGACGGCTGGGGCGGGAAGATGTACGTCCCGCGCGCGATGTACTCCTTGAGCACGTCGTTCTGGACGGTGCCGGTGAGCCGGCCGGCGCTCACGCCCTGCTCCTCGGCGGCCAGTTGGTAGAGCAGGAGCAGCAGGGCGGCGGGGGCGTTGATCGTCATCGACGTGGAGACGCGGTCCAGCGGGATGCCGCCGAACAGCACCAGCATGTCGTCGAGCGAGTCGATCGCCACGCCCACCTTGCCGACCTCGCCGTGCGCGATCGGGGCGTCGGAGTCGTGGCCCATCTGGGTGGGCAGGTCGAAGGCCACGGACAGGCCGGTCGTGCCGTTCGCGATCAGCTGCCGGTAGCGGGCGTTGGACTCCGCGGCGGTGCCGAACCCGGCGTACTGGCGCATCGTCCAGGGGCGGCCCGTGTACATCGTCGGGTAGACGCCCCGGGTGTAGGGGTACGCGCCCGGCTCGCCCAGTTTCGCCGCCGGGTCCCAGTCCGCGAGGGCCCGTGGGCCGTACACCGGCTCGACGGGCAGTCCCGACTCCGATGCGTGTGCCGTCGTCGCCATCGTCCGGCTCCCTCCGTGCGGTGCCCTCGGCCGGGGCCGCTCACCACCGTGCCACCCCACCACCATGCCCCGGGATCCGGACCCGGTCACGCCGGGGCGGGCATCGGAACCAGGGGCGGGGGCCGGCGCGGGGTGGGAGAGACATGAGCGGCGGCAGCGGGACGGTGTGGGGCGCGGGCGGGACCGGGGGAACGTGTCCCGCCCGCGCCATGTGCACGAGCCGTAGGTACGGGGGGAACCCCGGCTCTGTGCGAGGGCCGATGACCAGTCGGCTCACTCAGTACTGCGTGGGCGGGGCGGAAAACGTCACACCCTGCCGGAAAAAAATCTGGGGAATCCGCTCGAAGACACGTCCCCGCAGGTCAGGGACTTATACGGTGGGGGGTATCACCGCGGCGGGGGCGCGGTCGGAACCGGCGGGCAGCGGGCCGGAAGGGTCAGAGGGCGCTGTACGTCGGTTCCGGCGACGGGACGCCGGTGCCGGGCGCCCCCGGTGCGGAGGGGGCCTGGGCGGAGGGGCTCGCGGGCGGGGCGAACGATGCCGGGGAGGGCGTCACGGCGGTCACGTCCTGCCGGCGGACGCCGTGGCCCTCACGTATGGGGCCGTTGTCGTCACCGCCGCCGTTCTGGTCGCCCTGCTCCCCCTGGCCGCCACCGTTGCCGTTGCCGCCCGCGTTGCCGTTGCCCTGGCCGCCGCCGTTCCCGGTGGCGTTCCCGGTGTCCTGGCCGTTCGGGGAGCCGGTGCTCTCGCCCGCGGACCGCAGGACGTCCTGGCAGTACGCCGGCACCCGGTCGGCGCCGCCCGCCGCCTCCTCCAGTTTGCGGGTGCGGCCGGCACCGAGGTTCTTGCCGTCCCGGAGATCGCGGCAGGCGGCGGTCACGCCCTGCCGGCCGCTCACGCCGGCGCCGGACGGCCCGGTGACGCCGGGAACCGGGCCGGCGGAGGAGCCCTTCCGGCCCGTACCACCGCCGGGGCCGCCGGTCGCACCGGCGCCGGTCGGGGAGGTGCCGGGGCCGCCGGTGGCGGCGCCGTCCGGGGTGGTGGAGCCCTCGGCACGGTCGGGGGTGACGGCGGCCGGGACCGTGACGGCGGGGCCGGGTTCCGAGTCGTCGAACGGTCCCGGGATCACCCCGGTCGCGGCCAGCGCGGCGGCGCCGCCGGCCGAGCCGAACAGCAGCGCGGCGGCCAGCCCGAGGCGTACCGGACGGCTCGGCCGGAAGCGCGCACGGCGGCCGGCGGAGCGCTCCGGGCGGCCGATGCGGACCAGGCCGACGTCACCGGACGGGTCACGGCCGGTGGACGGGCCGGGCGCCGGCTCGGCCGTACGTGCTTCCGCGGCCTTGCGGAACGCGGCGACCGCGGCCGCCTCCCCGGGCAGCTCACCCTCGGTCGCGGTGCTCGGCACGGAGAGTGCGCCAAGGGTCCCGGCCAGCCGTTCTGCCTGGTCACGGGCCGACGGGTCGACGGATCCGACGGCTTTCACGGAGTCGCCGCGCAGCAGGAGCTCCGCCGTCTCTCCGTCCAGCCATCTGTACTGCTCGTCGGCCATCACATGTCCTTCTGCGTCCGCGGACGCGGATGCGTCACAGTGGCGGACGTCACCGCGCGGTCCCGCGGTTCTCGCCGGGGCGGCACGGCGCCGAGCACACCGGCCGCTTCCGGATCGGCGCCGAGCAGCTCCGCGAGCCGCTTCAGACCGCGGTGCGCGGCCGTGCGGACGGCACCGGCGCGTTTGCCGAGGGTCTGGGCCGCGGTCTTGGCGTCGAGACCGACGACGACGCGCAGCACGACCGCCTCGGCCTGGTCCTGCGGCAGCTGGGCGATGAGGGAGAGGGTGCGGTCGGTGGTGAGGGCCTCGATGGCCTCGCCCGCGGTGTCGCACTCGGCGGCCCGGCCGGTCAGCTCGGTCTCGTCGCCGCCGATCGCGGGACGGCGGCCGCGCATCCGGACGTGGTCGAGGGCCCGGTTGCGGGCGATCCGCGCCGCCCAGCCGCGGAACCGGTCCGCGTCGCCGGAGAACCGGTCCAGGTCCCGGGCGATCTGGAGCCATGCCTCGGACGCCACGTCCTCCGCGTCCGTCTCGCCGACCAGCGTGCGCACGTACCCGAGCAGCCGTGGGTGCACGGCGCGGTACACAGTACGGAACGCGGTCTCGTCCCCGTCCTGTGCCGCAAGCACCGCGGCGGTCAGCTCCGCGTCGTCCCCCAGCACCCGCATGCCCCTCTAGGCCCCGTCCGGCGCCCCCGAATGAGCCGAGGCGGCCGTCCGTCCCGGTCCCGTCTCAGATCGACGGCCTTCCCGCACTCGGCGAGAAGGGCACGTTACGACCTCAGTCCGTTCTTCGTCCACGTCTGTCCGGATCAGTTCACCATGCACGTAACGCGGATCGAGGCGGGGTGTGACAGAAAACGCACCTACGGCGCTGTAGAGGATACGGGCCGCCGCGCGACCCGTGCCGCGCGGCGGCCGGGGCCTCTCCTGTGGGGGGTGGCGGCCCCGGCCGTCGCCTCGGCAGCACCGCCGGCCGCGGCCCCGGGGCGGGTCCTGCGACTCCGTTCGACGCGATCAGGTCCTCTGCCCGGTCCCGGGCTCACTGCCCGGCGGGAGCCTTGGTGGCCTTCTGCCCGGCGTTCCCGTTCGCGCCGCCCGAGCCGTTCGCTCCGCTGTTGCCGTTCGTGCCGTTCGTTCCGTTCGCTCCGCTGTTGCCGCCGGCGCCGCCGTTCGCGTTGCCGTCGGCCGTCGACCGGGGGTTCGCGTCGGCCGCCGGTGCCGGGGCGGTGCCGGAGTTCCCGGCGGCCTTGTCCCCCGCGGCCCCGGCCAGCCGGGCCGCGCAGTACGCCTCGACGTTCGCCGTGCCGCCCGCGGCGTCGGCCAGCCGCCGCCAGGCCGTGGCGTCCAGCGCCTTGCCGTGCTCCTTGACCTGCTCGTACGCCCGGCAGTGGGCCTCGGTGTCCTGGGCGGTCTTGGGGTGTTCGGCCCGCGCGGAGCCGGACGGGGCCGCCGCGTCCGGCGTCACACCGGCCGCGGTGCTCCGGGCGCCGGCCGAGTGGCGCGCCGCGCCGTCCCGGCCGGAGTGGGCCTCCGCGCTCCTGGAACCCGCGACGCCGATACCGGCGTAGGCGACGCCGCCGAGGGTGAGTCCGGCGGCGGCCACGGACAGGGTGACCCTGAGCGAGCGGCGGCCGCGGCGGGCCGCGCGGGGCCGCCAGTCGTCACGGCCGCGGGGTCGCGCGGTGAGCGCGCCCGCGTCCCGGGCGGCGCCGAACGCGGCCACCGCCCGCCGCTCGGCCGCGGGGTCCACCTCGTCGACGCGGATCGCCGCGGCGAGCAGTGCCTCCAGTCCGCCGTCGGCCGTCACCCGCCGGGCACCGGGCACGGGACCGCCGGGGTGCGCACGCCGGCGGTCCGGCACCCCGTCACCGCTCAGCCGATCACCCATGTCCGTCCGTTCCCGTTCCTGTCAGGCCGCCGCGACCCGTGCGCGCCACTGGATCTGTACGGCTTCCCGCCGTGACTGTTCAATTCGACTCCCCCAGCGTCCGGGGGGTCCCATCCGTCACACCTCTGTTCGTCGCACCGTTGTCCGACGGCGCCTCGACGCCCAGCCTGCGGGCGAGTCCCTTCAGTCCCCGGTAGGCGGCGGTACGCACCGCGCCGGGGCGTTTGCCGAGCACCCGGGCGGCGGCAGGACCGTCGAGCCCCACGACGACCCTCAGCAGCACCGCCTCCGCCTGGTCGCGGGGCAGCTCGCGGACCAGGCCGAGCGCGTGCTCCGTGGACATCGACTCGAACGCCTGTTCGTGCGTGCTGTGCGGTCCGGGCAGGTCCAGCAGCTCCGGTTCGACGCCCGCCGAGCGGGGCCGTACCTTCTGGCGGCGCAGATGGTCCAGGGCCCGGTGCCGGGCGATGGTGGCGGTCCAGCCCCGGAAGCCCGCGCCGTCGCCCCGGAACCGGCCCAGGTCGCGGGCTATCTCGAGCCACGCGTCGGAGGCCACGTCCTCGGCGTCGTCGCCGACGATGCCGCGCAGGTAGCCCAGCAGCCCCGGCTGCACGAGCCGGTAGGCGACCGCGAAAGCCGTTTCGTCACCTTCCTGGGCCCGCGCGACCGCCGCGCCCAGTTCCCCGTCGTACGCCTGCGCGCGACGCGGTACCCCTCCGTGGCCCAAGAACCGTCCTCGTCCGTACCGAGCTGTCTGTCGGAAGCCCGCGTCCGGTCGGCGGCGGACCCGGGGCACTTCAGCACCCTGCGGTCCGGTGTCCGGCACCGCAGGCCCCCACGGTCAACAGCGTCGCAGCTCACACAAGTGTCACAGTTCCTCCGGACGCGCCCCGGGCCCGCCGCTCCTTCCGGGGCCCCGCGGACACGCGAAGACCGTTCCGGGTCCCGCTCGGCAGGCGGGACCCGGAACGGTCACGTACAGGGGGCGGACGGCCCCGACCGGTCGCACGGGTACGGGCTCGGGTACCCGTGCCGGTGTCAGAGCGCGCTCTCCACCGGCTGCGGCACCGGCTCGTCGGCCGGGTGCGGCACCGGCGCGTGCGGCGCGTCGATGACGGTGCCCGCGATCAGGGCGCCCATCAGCAGCGCGCCCATCGCCCACCAGGTCGCCACGTTGAAGCCGTGCACCGTGGCCTGGGCCCCCAGCAGCCGCCGGTCGGTGCCGGGACCGCCGTGGGCGGTGACGTAGCGGGTGGTGACGCTCGCGGCGATGGTGTTGAGCAGCGCCGTACCGATGGAGCCGCCCACCTGCTGGGCCGTGTTGAACGTCGCGGACGCGGCGCCGGAGTCCCGGGGCGCGACGCTGCCGGTGGCCAGCGAGACGGACGTCATCATCGCCGTACCCATGCCGAGGCCGAGCATCAGCATCCCGGGCAGGATGTGCGAGGCGTACGCGGGTTCCACGCCGACCTGGGCGATCAGCGCCAGCGCGGCCGCCGCCAGCAGCAGCCCGGGGACGATCAGCAGCCGGGGCGGCACCCGGTTCAGCAGCCGGGCGGCGACCTGGGTGGAGCCGGTGACCATGCCGACCGTGATGGGCAGATAGGCGACGCCCGTCCTGACCGGCGAGTATCCGAGGACACCCTGCATGTAGTACGTCAGGAACAGGAAGACGCCGAACATGCCGACGGTGACGAGCAGGACGGTGAGGAACGCGCCGACGCGCTGCCGGTCCTTCACCACCGTCATCGGCAGCAGCGGCACCCGCGCCCGGGTCTGCCACAGCCCGAAGAGCCCGAGCAGCGCGAGGCCGCCGAACAGCAGCCCGAGCACCAGGCCGTCCCGCCAGCCGCGCGACTCGGCCTCGGAGAAGCCGTAGACCAGCGCGAGCATCCCGCCGCAGCCGAGCACGGCGCCCGGTACGTCGAAACGGGCGTCCGGGTGCCGTTCACCGGGGACCAGCAGGACCCAGGCGCCGGCGAAGGCGACCAGGGCGATGGGGACGTTGACGTACAGGCACCAGCGCCAGTCCAGATACTGGGTGAGGAAACCGCCCGCGAGCAGTCCGATCGCGGCACCGGCGCCGATGATGGCACCGAAGATGCCGAACGCCTTGCCGCGTTCCTTGGGGTCGGTGAACGTCGTCGCGAGCAGCGACAGCGCGGAGGGTGCGAGCAGCGCGGCGAACACACCTTGCAGGGCACGGGCGCCGAACAGCATTCCCGCGCTCGCCGCCGCGCCGCCCAGCGCGGAGGCGGCGGCGAATCCGATGAGTCCGATCATGAAGGTGTTCTTGCGGCCCGCCAGGTCGGCGACCCGGCCGCCGAGCAGGAGCAGACCGCCGAACGCGAGGGTGTAGGCGGTGATCACCCACTGGCGGTTCCCGTCCGACATGTCCAGCGCGCGCTGCGCGGACGGGAGGGCTATGTTCACGATGGTCATGTCCAGCACGACCATCAACTGGGCGAGCGCGATGACAACCAGCGCCCACCAACGACGAGTGTCGGCCATGCAGTCATCCTGCGCCCGGCACCGGCCGTTTGGGAACGCCACCGTCTCTTATTGCCTCGTTTTTGCCGTGCGTCCGGGCCTCCGCGAGGGCTCCGCCACGGCTGCGCCGGCGCGCCCCGGACGATTCCCGCACGCCGGTGCCCGCCGCCCCCGCCTGCCCGCGCCCGCCCGTCCGCCGCTGCCCGTCCGCCGCTGCCTGCCCGCGCCGCGCCCGGGTGCCCGCTCACCGCGTCACCGTGTCACGGCGGCCGTGTCACGGCGGCCGTGTCACCGCGTCCGTGGCACGTCCGTGGCGTCCCGGCACAGCAGCCTCAGCGATCCGTGTCCGGCGAAACAGCGGTGGGCCTCGTCGATCGGGTCCCACAGCCGGCCGTCCGGGGTGCGGAGCCGGTGTTCGCCCTCGCTCACCCACTCGCCGCCGGTCTGACGCGCGATCACCTCGCCGGTGTACGCGCCGAACCCGCGCAGCACGCTGTCCACCGCCTGGCGGGGCGTGCCCTCCCGGCGCAGGTCCTCGATCACCCGGTCGACGCGCCACAGGCTCTGCGCCGAGTAGTCGAGGTACAGCCGCGCGCCCTCGCGCATGGTCGCCACCATGTCCGCCGCCCACCGCACCGGCTTCGCCGCGGCATGGCCCCTGCTCTCCTGAAACGCCGTCACAGTCGTCACATACGGAAGAGCGAGGTCAGCGGCGCAATCGTCACCCGGGATCCGGAATCCGCCCAGGACCGGCGCAACTCCGCCGCCGTTCCGCCGCACGACGGCCACACAGCCGCCACACGCCCACCGCGCCCATGCCGTCCGTCCACCGCGCGCCCACCGCGCAGCGCCCGCACCTGCGCCTTCACGGCGGAAGTGATGCCCGGCCCACCCCGTGCGCTCCTCAGGGTGATGAACACGTACTTCCATCTGCGCGCGGTGCCCCCGTCGGCGCTGCGCAACAGTGCCAACTGGATGCGGAAGCTGTTCGAGGACGACTGGGACACGGTGCGTCTCCGGGTCGACCGCCGTCGCGAGGGGCTGCTGGACCGGCACTACCTCGATCACGATCTGCTGTACGCCGGTGCCCCGCCGTACCACGACGAGGAGGGCCCGCGCGCCCAGGTGATCCTCGGCGGCCGCCCGGTGTACACCGCCGACCAGGCCGAACCGCCGTTCCTGCTGCTCACCGCGGCCCAGGTGGCACGGATCTCGGCGTTCCTCGGGGCGGCCGACTTCGACTCCCTGTGGCAGCTCGCCCGCGCGGACCTCATGCCCCGCTACGGCGGAGCCCCCGCCGAACCGCGTACGCGCCGGCTGTTCGAAGCGGCCCACGCCGACCTGACGGCGTTCTACCGGCAGACCACGACCTGCGGCGACGCGGTGGTGAAGTGGCTGCTGCTCCCGTGACAGCGCCCGGAGCACCGCTCCGACCGGTGCCGCAGGACCACGGGAACCACGGAAATACCGGTCCCTGACCCGGTGTCGGTCCCGGTCCCGGCTCCGGTATCGGTGTCGGTCCCGCCTACGCCCGGCTCCGTGCCCGGCGGTGCACCACCGCGCGCAGCACACGGCGGCCCTCCGTGCACACCTCGAGGGCGGGCCGCAGCCCCGCCGCCCCGTGCTCGGCGAGCAGTTCGAGGACGGTGGTCTGGCGCCGCAGTTCGACGGCGACGAGCGGTGGCATGCCCTCGGTGCCGCCCTCCCGGAACCCGTCGACCGGGGCCCGCGAGCCCCCGGCCGGGTCGAGCAGCCGGTGGATGCGCAGCGAGGTCACCGAGCAGGCGTCGGCCCAGGTGCGCAGCTCGTCCGGGGTGCGCTCGGCGGGGGCGGCGGCGAGCATGGCGCGGGCCAGCAGCACGGCCTCGTCACCGGCGTCACCGGTACCGGCGTCAGCGCCTCCGTCCGCGCCGTCGGCGCCCTCCGCGACGAGCCTGGCGCGCACCTCGTCCAGGAGCTCGCCCCAGTCGCCGCTGCCGGGTTCGCCGGTCAGGCAGCTCCACAGCGGCCGCAGCAGGTCGTCGTCACCGCCGAGCAGCGGCACGCAGCGATCAAGACAAGCCAGTCCGCTCGCGGCCAGTCCCCGCTCGTCGGCCTCTGCGACCAGGTCCACCAGATTCATGCACGCCTCCCTCGACGGGGCGCCATTCCGGTACGGAGCCCGCACTTCGCTTACCGGGCGCGACGGACCGTGAGCATCACGGAGCACCGCGCCGGGTCGGCCGAGCATACGGAAGAAGCGGTTTTCGGCCAATGGCAGATCCCCCCGCCAGACGTTCGCTCAGAGCATAAAATCACCGGTCACGCACGGTCGCTCGCCCGCCGTACACAACCGGAACCGGTGAATCCATGCCGGGACGGGGGGAGTTCGGCGCCCGCCGCGGGCGAGTCGGGCGCCCGGCCGGAAAAATCTCAGCCCGGCCGGGAAAGGCTCAGCCCAGCCGGTCCGCGAGCTTGCGGAAGTCCGCCCACGGCATCCCGGGCGTGCCGGGGTCCCACAGTTTCTGGATCACCGCGCGCAGCGGCATCCGGATGCCCGCGGCCACCTGGTCCTGGGTCTGGGAGCGGGACAGGTCGCACCACACGGCGAAGGAGCCGCCGAGGATCTGCCCGTCGTAGCGGGACGGCACCGCCGTGCCGCCGCGCAGCACCCGCGGGTTCCACTGCTCGTAGATGCGCTGCCCCGTCGGGTAGACGAAGTTGTTGGGCTGGCCGAGCACGTAATAGAGGTACGCGTCGTTGTAGTTGACGACCTTGCGCCCCGCGCTCAGGTACTCCAGCGGCTGCCGGGCGCCGTACTCCCTGCCGGTCCAGTAGCCGACCTGGAGGTCCTTGGCGGGCGTGACCGAGGTGGTGCGGAAGAAACCGTCGTTCCAGGCCCGCAGGGTGGCGTGCCCGGCGGCGCGGACGGTGGCGGCCCGGTCGTTGAGCCAGCCGGTGGTCAGGTCGGAGACGGTGGCGGAGGGGCCGTACCTGCGCCGGGCCGCGGCGGCCAGCTGCGGGTAGGAGGCGGCCGGGTCCTTCGTCACGAGCGCCTGGTACTCGTCGCCGCCCAGGTTCCAGGAGCCGCCGGGGAACAGACCGGCGTACTCCTTCAGCAGGTCGTCGACGATCTTCGCGGCGGCCGGCTTGGAGATGTCGACGGTGCCGCGCGGCGCCGTGCCCCGCACACTGCGCAGCTGGAGGTCGGGGTGGGCCGCGATGACGGCGCCGAGGTGGCCGGGGGAGTCGATCTCGGGCACGACGGTGATGTGCCGGGCCGCGGCGAGGGCGACGATCCTCCCGACCTCGGCCTTGGTGAGGTGCTGCGCCGAGACGATCTCCGGGTGCGAGGCGGAGGCGATGCGGAAGCCCTGGTCGTCGGAGAAGTGCAGACCGAGCTGGTTGAACTTGAGGTCGCCGAGCTCCCGTACCCGGTCCTCGATCCAGCCGGCGGTGAAGTGCTTGCGGGCGATGTCCAGCATGAAGCCGCGCACCGGTTTGGCCGGTGTGTCCCGCACGACGCCCTCCGGTGCCGTACCGCCGCCGTGCACCTCCTGTTTGAGGGTGCGGGTGCCGTAGAAGACGCCCGCGTCGGAGGGTCCGCTGATGCTGACCCCGCCGCCGCGCACGGTCATGGTGTACGACTCCGCGTCGCCACCGCCGCCGAGCGCCAGCCGTACGTCGCCGGGGCGGGTGTCGGTGCGCCGCCCGGCGTAGGCGAGGCCCAGCTCACCGGCGACGAGCCGTCCCTCGTCGGCGAGCCTCGGGTCGCTCACCACCACGCGGTACGACCTGGAGGGCCGCCAGCCGGGGCCGCGCGCCGGGGTGTGGCTGCGTACGGCGGGGATGACGCGGGGCGCCGAGGACAGGGCATAGGAGCGGGTGGGGCCGGGCGTCGCGAGCCCGCCGTCCGCGGTGTCGTGGGCGGACGGGGAGCCGCCGGGGGGCCGGGCGCCCGCCGTGTCCGTCGAGGCTCCGCCGCCGCCTCCGGAGAAGGCGAGCGCGACACCCGCTCCGAGCGCGACGGTCGCCACGAACACTCCGCCGACGACCGCGCGTCGTCGCTGGACCGTCTTCGCCGTCTTCGCCGGGGGCCGGCGCCTGTGCTGGCTCACCCCGCCAACCTAAGCCCAATGGCGCGGCCGACCGTCCACCTCACGTTCGGAAACTCTCCCATCCGGGTGAAATCGAGGCATTCGAGGGACAGGATGCGACCGAGATCGGTACCATGGCACCACATCTCCCACAGGATCCCCCGCCGACACTCACGTGACGCTCACCGATCTGAACACCGCGCCCGCGGACGAGGCCCGCCGCACCCTGCTGGCCTGTCTGCCCTCCCCCCGGTGGGCCGACCGGATGGCCGCCCACCGCCCCTACCCCGACCTGGCCGCCCTCCTCGCCGCGTCGGACGAGGCGGCGTACGACCTGACGCCCGAGGACGTCACGGCGGCGCTGGGCCGCGAGCCCCTGCCGGACGGCGCGGGCACGGTCGGCCCGCCACGCCCGACGTACTCCACCTATCTCGCGGCCCGCACGGCCCTGAGCGCGGCACATTCGGCGTACGCGGCCAAGTTCGGACATCCGTTCGTCATCTGTCTGGCCGAGGTGGCACCCGAGGAGGCCCTGGACCGCACCCTGGAGGGCATCCGGTCACGGCTGGCGAACGATCCGGACGAGGAACGCGCCGTCGCCGCCGAACAGCTGCGCCGCCTGGCAAGGGCCCGACTGGGCCATGCGCTGGCCCCGATGCCCGGTGACTGACCCCCTTCGACCCCACCCATAACCGGACACCGCACCGCAGACCGCCCGGCGCGCCTCACTCGTTCGGTGCCAGTTGGATCACACAACCAGCCCCCCACTGAGCGGGCGCCCAGCGGCTGGCTACGATGCTGGGGGCCGGTGGACCGCCCCGGCCGGGCCCGACCGACCCCGAAGCCGGCGCGGCCCTCAGTCCCCGCTCCCGGAGGGTTCTTCCGTGCCGGCTGGAACGCTGTACCGCGGACGGGAAGGAATGTGGTCCTGGGTGGCTCATCGAGTCACCGGCGTCCTCATCTTCTTCTTCCTGTTCGTCCACGTGCTGGACACCGCGCTCGTCCGTGTCTCGCCCGAGGACTACGACAAGGTCGTAGCCACCTACAAGACGCCGATCGTCTCGCTGCTGGAGTACGGACTCGTCGCCGCGATCCTGTTCCACGCGCTCAACGGCCTGCGGGTCATCGCCGTCGACTTCTGGTCGAAGGGCGCGCGCTACCAGAAGCAGATGCTGTGGACCGTCGTCGCCGTCTGGGTCGTCCTGATGGCGGGCGCGATCTACCCGGTCCTCGGCCACGCCGCTCGTGTCCTGTTCGGGAGCTGACGCCCATGTCCACCACTGAGTCCCCCGCCTCCGGGATCGGCCCCGTCGAGAGCGCGTCGTACTACGACGCCGACCACCCGGCCCCGCTCATCGAGGCACCGCGCAAGCGCACCGCGAAGACCCCGAAGTCCACCCGGGGCAACTTCGAGATGGCCGCCTGGCTGTTCATGCGCCTGTCCGGCGTGGTCCTGGTCGTCCTGGTCCTCGGCCACCTGCTCATCCAGCTCGTCCTGGACGGCGGTGTCTCCAAGATCGGCTTCGCGTTCGTGGCGGGCCGCTGGGCCTCCCCGTTCTGGCAGGTCTGGGACCTGCTGATGCTCTGGCTCGCGATGCTGCACGGCGCGAACGGTCTCCGTACGGTCGTCAACGACTACGCGGAGCGCGCGAACACCCGGCTGTGGCTGAAAGCCCTCCTCTACACCGCCACGGTGTTCACCGTCCTGCTGGGCACGCTGGTGATCTTCACCTTCGACCCGAACATCCGCTAGTCACGGGGCTGAGGCAACCACTCATGAAGATTCACAAGTACGACACCGTCATCGTCGGCGCCGGTGGCGCGGGCATGCGCGCCGCCATCGAGTCGACCAAGCGCAGCCGCACCGCCGTGCTGACCAAGCTCTACCCCACCCGCTCCCACACGGGCGCGGCGCAGGGCGGCATGGCCGCCGCGCTCGCCAACGTGGAGGAGGACAACTGGGAGTGGCACACCTTCGACACCATCAAGGGCGGTGACTACCTGGTCGACCAGGACGCCGCCGAGATCCTGGCGAAGGAGGCCATCGACTCCGTCCTCGACCTGGAGAAGATGGGCCTGCCGTTCAACCGCACCCCGGACGGCACCATCGACCAGCGCCGCTTCGGCGGGCACAGCCGCAACCACGGCGAGGCCCCCGTACGCCGCTCCTGCTACGCGGCCGACCGCACCGGTCACATGATCCTCCAGACGCTGTACCAGAACTGCGTGAAGGAGGGCGTGGAGTTCTTCAACGAGTTCTACGTCCTCGACCAGCTGATCACCGAGGTCGACGGCGTCAAGCGGTCGGCCGGCGTCGTCGCCTACGAACTGGCGACCGGCGAGATCCACGTCTTCCAGGCGAAGGCCGTGATCTACGCGTCCGGCGGCTGCGGCAAGTTCTTCAAGGTGACGTCCAACGCGCACACCCTCACCGGTGACGGCCAGGCCGCCGTCTACCGCCGCGGGCTGCCGCTGGAGGACATGGAGTTCTTCCAGTTCCACCCGACCGGCATCTGGCGCATGGGCATCCTGCTCACGGAAGGCGCCCGCGGTGAGGGCGGCATCCTGCGCAACAAGGACGGCGAGCGCTTCATGGAGAAGTACGCGCCGGTCATGAAGGACCTCGCCTCCCGCGACGTCGTGTCCCGCTCCATCTACACGGAGATCCGGGAAGGCCGCGGCTGCGGCCCCGAGGGCGACCACGTCTACCTCGACCTCACGCACCTCCCCCCGGAGCAGCTCGACGCCAAGCTCCCGGACATCACCGAGTTCGCGCGCACCTACCTGGGCATCGAGCCGTACACCGACCCGATCCCGATCCAGCCGACCGCGCACTACGCCATGGGCGGCATCCCCACCAACGTCCAGGGCGAGGTCCTCTCGGACAACACCACGGTCGTGCCCGGCCTGTACGCCGCCGGTGAGGTCGCCTGCGTCTCGGTGCACGGCGCCAACCGCCTCGGCACCAACTCCCTGCTGGACATCAACGTATTCGGCCGCCGGGCCGGCATCGCCGCGGCGGACTACAGCCGGACCGCCGAGTACGTGGACCTCCCGGAGAACCCGGCGTCCCTGGTCGTGGAGCAGATCGAGCGGCTGCGCACCTCCACCGGCACCGAGCGGGTCGCGACCCTGCGCCGCGAGCTGCAGGAGACCATGGACGCCAACGTGATGGTGTTCCGCACCGAGCAGACCATCAAGACGGCGGTCGAGAAGATCGCCGAACTGCGCGCCCGGTACCGGAACGTGGCGGTCCAGGACAAGGGCAAGCGGTTCAACACCGACCTCCTGGAGGCCATCGAGCTGGGCAACCTGCTCGACCTCGCCGAGGTCATGGCGGTCTCCGCGCTCGCCCGCAAGGAGTCCCGCGGCGGTCACTACCGCGAGGACTACCCGAACCGCGACGACGTCAACTTCATGCGCCACACCATGGCGTACCGCGAGGTGGGCGACGACGGCACCGAGTCCGTCCGCCTGGACTACAAGCCGGTCGTCCAGACCCGCTACCAGCCGATGGAGCGTAAGTACTGATGGCAACCCCCGTTCTGGACAAGGTCGAGGCGGACTCCGCCGCCTCTCCCTACATCACGGTCACCTTCCGGATCCGCCGCTTCAACCCGGAGGTCGCGGCGGAGGCGGTCTGGCAGGACTTCCAGCTCGAGATCGACCCCAAGGAGCGCGTCCTCGACGGCCTCCACAAGATCAAGTGGGAGCTCGACGGCACGCTGACCTTCCGCCGCTCCTGCGCCCACGGCATCTGCGGCTCCGACGCGATGCGGATCAACGGCAAGAACCGCCTCGCCTGCAAGACGCTGATCAAGGACATCGACCCGTCCAAGCCGATCACGGTCGAGCCCATAAAGGGCCTCACGGTCCTGAAGGACCTGGTCGTGGACATGGACCCGTTCTTCCAGGCGTACCGGGACGTCATGCCGTTCCTGGTCACCAAGGACACGAACGAGCCCACCCGCGAACGCCTGCAGTCGGCGGAGGACCGCGCCCGCTTCGACGACACCACGAAGTGCATCCTCTGCGCCGCCTGCACATCGTCCTGCCCGGTGTTCTGGAACGACGGCCAGTACTTCGGCCCGGCCGCCATCGTCAACGCGCACCGCTTCATCTTCGACAGCCGTGACGACGCGGGCGAGCAGCGCCTGGAGATCCTCAACGACCGCGACGGCGTGTGGCGTTGCCGCACGACCTTCAACTGCACGGACGCCTGCCCGCGCGGCATCGAGGTCACCAAGGCGATCGCCGAGGTCAAGAAGGCCCTGATCACCCGCCGCTTCTGACCTCACCCGGCGGACGACACACGAGGGCCCGCTTCCCGACCCCGGGAAGCGGGCCCTCGTCCGTCCACTGCCTCAGCCCTTGAGCACACGGCCCTTGCTGTCGGTGCGGTCGTTGCTGGTGAGGAAGATGATGCCGTCGATCAGCGCCCAGATCCCGAGGCCACCGCAGGTGAGCAGCTGGGCGATCGCCACGCCGGTGTTGCCGACGTACCAGCGCCCGGCGCCGAGGCCGCCGAGGAAGATCTGCAGGATACCCGCGACGATCTTGGACTTGTCGGAGTACGGACGACCCTGCGGGTCGAAGCCGTAGGGCGCATCGGGAGTGGGGACGGTCATGGCAGGTGCTCCTGGAATATCAGTCAGATGAGAGACGGCACGGCCGGGTTGGGTAGCCCCGGCACCAGCCCAGGAGGAATCACCACACGACGATCCCGCACGATCATCCCCCCGTGACGTGGGAGCTTAGGGACACACCCGGGACCCCGGGAAGGCGATCGAACTTTCGTTCCCGTACCGTGATCAAGTCAACAGCTGGTCAAATCCCGGCATGAAAGTCACCGAACGGCGTCGAGGACATCCGAGCTACTGTGGATGTCATGACGCCGGCCTACGGGGACGTGCCCTTCAGCGAGTTGCTGCATCACCCCGCTGCCACCGCCCGGCGCCTGGACGCAGTCCGCGCACTACGCCTGCGGCGACGCGACGCGGGTGACCTGGCCCTGATCCGCGCCGACCAGTTGGAACAGGACTCCACCGTCGTCGGCTTCACCGCCCGCCTACTGGCCGGGCTGCTCCGGACCGAGAACACCGCCGCACTGCGCCAGGCGCTGCCGGATGCCCTGCCTTGGTCGGTCTTCCTCCCCGAGGACGATGTCGATTTGATGCTCGGCGAGCTGGTGGACACCGCTCGCGGAGCCGCCGCACTGGAGAACCTCGCACCCATCGCCCTTCTGCTGGCCCAATGGCGGCACAGCGCCGAGGTCCACGCCGACCCAGCACTCCACGCCATCCTCACGCGCGACCCCGACGGCGACCTCGGCCCTGTGCCGAACCCACCGAGTGAGCCCAGCGACCGCCCGGACAGTGGGCGATGACGGCAACGGATCTCGCCCACGCACGGTCCGGCCGGCGCACCGACAGTTCGTAAAAGGAAAGCGAGATCAGGTTTTCCGGTTACAGTCGCATATCACTCACCATTCCACACCGCAATCTCCCCTCCAGGCATGCAGACCACACGCTTCCCCTTAAGCCCGACAATCCCCCAGGCCTCGTACTCCTCATCCGGCAGGACAGTCAATTTCATGCCGCTTTCAAATTCGATCACGAGATCACCGACGCTTCCCGCCTCAGCCACAGTAATCACGTCACGGACCAGCCCGACGAGATGGGAAGCAACAACGGCCGGGGATTCTGGATCGAAATACACATGATCCTCCGCCGAAACTTGAAGAATCGCCTCAGTCTCAACGCGCAGTTCGTAATCTCCACTGGTCAGGACCGTGAGAGCCGCGTCGAAGCAGACGCGGGTGACTGCTTGACCCCGCAGGTTCAGATTCATGTCTTCCACCCCGCCGGAAGCGGATAAGTACCATCGGGCTCCATGGGGATATGCGTATCTGCTTTCGAACCCGGCTTTCCATCGAGGCCGATCGGCTGGCCGCTCTTGTTATGGAAGCGCACATAGCCATTCGGATACCTACCGGTCGGATCCATTACACGAACCATGTCAGAATTTCCGGCCGACCCGGACTTCTGCCACACAGTCCCCTTTCCGTTATCAGCGCGTCGACCCACCCAATCGTTACCGACGCCGGAGGGGCGCGGACCAAGATTGATGGCGGTAGGGCACGGTGTTGAATTGTGAACGAGTACGGGCGTGGCCCCCGCCAGCACATAGTACGTGTGCAGGTCGTCAACCGTGAGGTTGTATGTGCGTGCGTGCTTTGTGTAGGACCGGTTGCCCGTGATGATGACGGTGTGGCCGGTTTCGGTGCGCAGGGTCATGCCCGGCTTGAGTCTCCCGGCCGGGACCCAGTCGTTCCGGGACGGGGACCAGAAGGGGTGCTCGTGGGTCGCGGTGAGCTTTTCGATGCCTTGCTTCGTGGCTATCGAGAGTTCGTTGAAGTACTTGTCACCGTCGGTCCGAATCAGGCGGGTGACCTTCTTCGGGGCCGTCTCACCGGTTTTGGGATCGGTCGCCAGGACCTTGTCCCCCAGCTTGATGTCCTCGATGTCCTTGGTGGTGCCGTCGGACAGCAGGACGTTCGTCCCTGCCAGGAAGCACTTGCAGCCTCCCCGAGCGCCTCCGGCCCTTTCGGCCCCCGGGGGCGCCTCCACACCCGGGTGGAACGGGCTGCCGGCGATGGCGCTGATGCTTACCCCGAACCCCATCGACATGCTGCGGAACTTGTTCATCAAGTTCCCCGAGCACGACCGCATTTCGTAGCAGGTGCTGAGACCCCACCACCCCAGCTGTTCCTGCGCTGCTTCCGGGTTCGTCACCCCGTCGGTCAGGTAATCGGGGAGGATGCCGCCGTTGGCGTACTCGGTCACGTACCGGGTGAAGATCCGGATGAACTCCTTGCGACCCTTCCAGCTCGTCGACACCTTGACGCCCGGGAAGACTTCCGCCGGGTCGTAGTGGTAGCTGGTCTTCGGGCCGTTGCAGAACGAGCAGGATTTCTCGCCCTTGCGCTGGCCGGTGTAGCCGTTGCGCTTCGGGTCCCCCGCTACCGGAACACCGTCGCCGCAGATATCGCGCATGCACAGCCCCGACGGGTCGCTCTGCGAGATGGGGCTGTTGTCCGCGTACGCGTAGCCGTTCATCTGAAGCGGGTCGGTGATGTCGATCACCGGGTCCGCGGAGAGGAAATGGCCGGTGTTCTGGTCGTATTCGCGGGCGCCGAGGTGGGTCAGGCCGGTGGCCGTGTCGTCGATGCCCACGCCGAGGTAGCTGCGCTTGTTGGGCCAGGCGGTGGGCTTGGTGCCGCGGGTCTCGCCGTACGGCTTGTACGCGCGGCGGGTGACGGTCTGGCCGCTGGCCAGATCCACGGATGTGTTCGCCGTGCCCAGTTGGTCGGTCAGCAGGACCGCGAGCTTGTGACCCGTGGTGGAGCCGTTGGTCGCCGTGCGGACCACGGTCGGGGCGCCGGTCTGGCCGTAGGAACGGGAGGCCCGGACGAGCAGGCCCGTCGCGTCCGTCGTCAGTTCCGTCTCGCCCAGGTAGAGGGTCGAGCCCGACGGCGAGTTCTCCAGGAGACGGTTGCCGCTCGCGTCGTAGACGTACGTCGTCTTCTTGCCGTCGTCCGTGATCGAGTCGAGCCTGTTGTCCGGCGACCACACCAGGTTCTGGGTCGTGGTGGCCAGGCCGCGGACGAGGGTGTTGCCGGAGTCGTCGTAGGTGTAGGCGCCGCCCTTGCCGGAGGGGCTGGAGCTGACGCCCGTCATGGTGTGCGGCTGGGTGGTCGTGCCCCCTGCGGCGGGTTTTCCGTAGCCGTAGGTGTACGTGACCGCCGAGGTGGAGTCGGTCATCGTGGCGCGGTTGCCGAGCCAGTCGAACGTGTAGGACTGCCGGTAGGCCGTCGCGTCCGTGGAGGTCGTCGTGGTGGCGGGGGCCGCTGCCGCCAGGGTGGTGGTGAGCGAGCTGTCCGGGCTCGTCGCGTCGCTCGCCGTGTCGGGGGCGTCCGTCACCGGGCCGGACGACTGCGCGTAGTCGGTGCGGTAGCCCCACTGGGTGCCGTCGGCGGACTTGCAGCCCTTGCCGCTGCCGTCCGGCGCGATGTTCGACGTCCAGGCGTGCACCAGCTCGCCCATCACGTCGTAGGTGAAGCACTGGTTGTCCCACGTGTCGCCCGCCGCGTCGGTGAGCTTGCGGGCGCTGGAGGTGATCGTGCCGGAGGTGTCGTAGGAGGAGTAGGCGTCGGCGACGCGGTGCGGACCGGCGGTCTCGCGGTCCGTCACCGTGCGCTGGAGGCGGCCCGTGTGCGGGTCGACGAAGTTCGTCGTCCAGAGGCGGTAGGGCTGGGCTCCCGAGACCGTCCGCAGGGGTTCGCCGTAGGGCGAGTACGTCGCGTCGGCCGTGTACCAGGTCAGGCCGGAGGTGGATTCCGGCAGGCCGTCGCCGTCGTAGCGGGTGACGACCTTTTCCCGCGCCAGGCCGCCCGCCGCGGGAAGGGTGACCGACTGCGGCTTGCCGGTGGGCGTGTAGGTGTAGGCGTAGGTGTACGTGCCGGCCAGGCCGGTGGTCAGAGAGTTGGAGGGGATGACCGTCGACGTGCCGGTGGGGTGGTAGTCCGCGTCGTAGCCGGTGACGGTGCTGACGTAGTCGCCGCTGTCCGTGTGGCGCTTGGAGCTTGCGGGCTGGCCGATTCCGCCGGGGGCGTCGTCGTAGGTGTACTCCACGGACGGGGTCACCGTCGTCGAGCCCTGACGTACCTTCAGTACACGTCCGAGGAGGTCGTACTCGGTGTAGGTGTCCTGCTTGCGCGCGTTCTGGGTGTGGTTGGGGCGGTCGGCGGCGTCGTACCACGTGAAGGAGGTGCCGGTGTCCGGGTCGGTGGCGGAGGTGAGGCGGCCACGCGCGTCGTAGAGGTACGACCAGACGTTGCCGGCCGGGTCCGTCACCGTGCTGCGGTTGCCGCGGGCGTCGTAGGCGTAGGCCGTCGCGCGGGTGGCGGTCGACGACGACGGGCCCTGTGCGTAGTACTTGACGGAGGAGACGCGTCCGAGGGCGTCGTAGTACGTCCGCGTCCTCGGTGCCGTCGCGCCCGGGGGGTCGACATAGGTGCTGGTGAGGTCGTACGTCGTGTACGTGGCGTACTTGAAGTCCGCGTCCTGGTAGACCGACGCGCGGACCTCGCGCTCCAGGCCGTCGTAGCGGTGCTTGGTCCAGGCGGGGATCAAGGACTTGGACCGAGGTGCGAAGAGTGTCGTGTCCGGTTCGCCCTTGGCCAGGTAGGCGCTGGTCTGCTCGTCGGGCAGGCCGTGGTCGTCGTACGAGATGTCCGTGATCACGCGGCCGGGGCCGTGCGCCTCCGTCTGCTGCTGGACCTGGCGCATCAGGCCGTCGTAGAGGGTGATCCCCGTGGCGTACGAACCGTCGTCCTTGAGGGTGCTGACGGTTACCGCCGCCGGGCGGTTCTCGCTGCTCGTGGCGACCGCCGGGGCGTAGTCGATCATCACGTCGGGCGACTTGCCACCCGAGGAGCGGGAGGCCGACCAGCCCTTCACCAGGCGGCCCAGGGCGTCGTACTCGCTGCGGGTGACTCGGCCGTTGGGGTCGGTGACCGTCAGCGGCAGGCTGCGGCCCGGGTCGAAGGTGGTGGTCGTGGCGCGACCGAGAGCGTCGGTGAGTTTCGTCCCGGTGACCGGACCGCCCTTGTCGGGGACGTAGTCCGTCCGCGTGGTGCCCTCGGCCGGCTTCGTGACCGTCTGGACCCGGCCGAGGTCGTCGTAGGTGACGTCGCTGGCGGTGGCGTAGGCCGTACCCGCGCCGTTGATCTCGGCCACCGACGTGACCTGGCCCTTGGTCGGGGTCGCACCGTAGGCGAGGCCGTCGTAGGTGTTGCGCGTGGCCGAGGTGAGCTGCGTCGCCGGGTCGGCATCGGGGTAGTTCGCGCAGGAAGTGCCGGTGGACCGCTGTTCCTTCGGCAGGCCGATCAGCCATGCCGTCGTGTTGTGGACGTACGACGTCACGGTGCAGGTCTGGTCGGACAGTTTCTCGCCGCTGCCGGAGGGCTCGACCACGGCCGTCTCGACCTGGATCGGTAGCCCGTAGTCGTCGTCGACCGTGGTGAGGGTGCGCACCGCCCGCCAGCTGCCGTCGCTGTCCACTGTCTGGACGGCGTCGGTCCGCTTGATGCCGGTGCGGTGGGCCAGCAGCGGGTCGGCGTCGGTGCCGTCCTCGTTCTCACGGGGACGGGAAGCAGTCTGCTTCGACCACGGGTAGTTCAGGGTGCGGTTGGTGATCTGGCCGTCGGAGTCGCGGTAGGTGATGGCCTCGGCGGTCATCCCGGCGTACTGAGGACTGTCGTCCGCGAGGAGGGTGTAGGTGCCGGTCGAGTCCTTGACCTCGCCGCCGGTGCCCAGAAAGTAGCGGGTCACCGAGTACGACTGGGACTGCGGATCACCCTGCTCGGAAGTGGACTCGCTGCCCTTGGTCACCGCCACCTGCCGGTAACCGCGCCAGTCGCTGTAGGTACGCAGGGCGGGGCGCTGGAACTCGTCGTCGCTCTTGGCCCACGCGGCTCCGGAGTACTTGTACCTGGTCACGATCGGCTTGCCGTGCGAGGTGACCTTGTCGGTCTCGGTGACGGAGTCGACGACGTACTTGTTGAACCATGCTTTGGCCGGGGTTCGCTCGTCGCCGTCGGGTGACCAGCGGACGGGATAGCAGGTCTCGTCGTTGTCCTTGCCCTTGTCGGTGGCGGGCTCGGCCTGGCAGCCGCCCGTGTACTCCACCTCGATGTCCCCGCCGTACTCGGTGGACACGGTGCCGATGCGCGGCCGGGTGAAGCCCGGGTTCTGGTCGTTCTTGCCCTTGCTGACCAGGTTGGGGAGCTGGCGGTCCTTCAGCCGGGCGTGGAGGGGGGAGGTGGTGCCGACGGTGTACGGGGCGAAGCTGACGCCGTCCTTGGACTGCGGGATTCCGGTGGTGTCGCCGGGGCCGTAGCCGGTGCGGGTGATGGAGTTCAGCCAGAGGCCGGGAGAGGTGTCGTACCAGTCCTCCGGGAAGGACTGGTGCAGGGTGTAGACGTCCACCTTCCCGAGGCCGGCCTGTCCGGCCCGGCCCGCGTTCGTCGTCACCGTGTCGAGCCGAAGCTGGGTCCAGAAGGACGGGAAGGCCGGGCACAGCTTCGACGTGGACTTGCAGTTCAGGTTGCCGGGGGTGTCCCACCAGGGGCGGTAGGCGCCGGGGTCGCCGGTCTTGGCGAAGTTCGCCGCGTCGCAGGCCGAATCGGACGCCAGGCAGCGCTGCTTGACGCCGAAGGTGACGGTGGCCGCCGGCTTGGTGAGGTCGTCCGCACGCATGCCGTAGTCGATCGAGACCGGGTACGCGGCACGGTCGTACTGCTCGGGCGTCTTGAACTTCTTGCGGACCGCGTAGTAGTTGGTCTCCTGCTTCCAGTCGGCCACCATGACGTTGCCGTGGACGTCGACGACCTTGTCCAGCCCCCAGCGCCATGCCTGCTGCTTGCCGGTTCCGCAGCGCGAGTCGGCGAAGGCGGTGGCGTGGCAGGGCTCTCCGGGGTGGTTGCCGAAGACCGGCACGGTGGAGACCGAGTCGGTGTCGGCCCGGCCACCGCCCACCTTGTCGAGGCCGTAGTAGAACTGGGTGCCGTCGGTGGTGGTGACCACCCAGTACTCACCGTTGTCGTCGTCGTTGCTGCCGCCGACCCGGTGCTCCACGCGGGTGCCGTCGTCGTCCTGAGGGCGGTAGCGCTCGGTGTCCTTCTCGGGGTCGCTGCCCGCGGAGGCGTCGCGGACCAGCTCGGTGGTCCTGCCGTTCAGGGACATCACGGCGTTGTACGAGACCCAGCACAGGTCGGACGTCTTGTCCTTCTTCGCCGCGTTGTTGGGCGTACCGGCCGTCAGCGTCTTGCGGTCGTCCTGACAGGTGCGGTAGCGCCGTTCGATGTACCCGGGATCGTAGGACCAGCCTTCGCCGATCCAGGAGGCCTGCGGGGAGGAGACCGCCGTACGGCCGTCCACCGCCTGGGAGTTGTAGTTGAGGGAGATCTTCGGAGCGGGCCCCGCAGGCGCCTCCGGCAGTGCCAGCGGATAGGACCAGGTGAACGCGCCGGACGAGCCGCCCGCCTGCCACTTGCCGTCGGAGGCGAGTGCCGTGGCCTTGAAGGTGCCGCCTCCGCCGGTCCCGGAGACGCTGCCGCCCGAGTCGAACGCGCCCACGACCGCCGTGCTGCCGCCCGCGGCAGCAACGGTCGCGGAGCCGGAACGCCGATAGCCCGCCTGGGCAACCCCTGAGCCGGACGGGACGGAAGTCCCGGCAGACGCTGAGCTGATCGCGGCGTCTGCCGCCGGGTCGACGGTCGCCGTGACGGAGTCGGACGCGGAGTCGTTGGTCGTCTCGAGTTCCTCGTAATGCTGGCACGCCTCGTCGTCCGGCGTCGTCAGATAGCAGTCGGGGAACTGGACCAGACGGAGCCGGGAAGCCCAGTCGGCGCCGTAGAGGTTCTCGAACCTGGCGTAGTCGAGCTTCACGGAGACAGGCACGGCCCCGGTGTCGGGTGCCTGCACGACGATGACGGCCCCGTCCACACCCTGGCTGACCGACGAAGAGCGATCGGGAATGCTGACCTGCCATGTGCCGCTCGGTGCTGGCTGGTCAGGGGCCTGCCCCAGGCTGACGGGCAGGCTTCCGACGGGGGTGAGTGCCGTCTGGCCGGCGTCGGCCGTGGCCGTGCGGGCCGTCGTCTGCGTCGTCGTGCTCGTGGTGAACGTGACCGAGCCCTGGACATTCGAGGGCGGGCTGGTCGTGCCGCTCGGCGCGGTGAGTTGCTCCTCCGGAAGGTCGGCCCTGAGTGTGCTGAGGTGCCGGCTGAACGCTTTGCCCGGGATCGGGAGATCGCGTTCCAGGTCCTCCAGCGTCAGGGATTCGCGTCCGGTTTCCGCCTTCGCCGGATCCGGGGGAAGCGCCAACGCCTGCGCGGGCAACAGCCCCAGCAGCAGAGCGGCTGCGGTGACGGGCACGGCAGTGCGGGCGACTCGCCGTTTTGGGACATGCGCAAACCGATCAAGCACGGCGAGGTCCCCCCGGACCACTCGGAGCGGGACCGGTGAGACGGACCACGCGTGACGACGTATCAGACAGTGAGGATTCTGTGATCACTCTGTGAGGGAGCACCAGGGCCGACCAGTCGATGTGATCATCATCACGGTACGTAACGACTCGTTACGGAGTGAAATGCCTGAGCCGTCAGAAAGCGCTTTACGTGGGATGACATTTCCTTTGATCGCCTTTAGGGCAGGCGCGGTCATTACCCGATAAAGGGCGGGTCATTTTCACGGGATAAGTAATGATTCAGCACCGTGTGCGACTTGCTGTTTGTTTACCTCCGGCAGAGGCGACCGCTACACGACACCCAGGCCCTCGGAACACGCGCCCCGCCCTGATCCCGCACGCACAAGATCGCCACAGGGTGACGACAGATTCCTCATGGGTCATCATCGGCTCGCCCGGCTACGGCCTGTCCCACGCCGGGGCCCAGGGGGAACGAGGGGGAAGGGGACCACGCCCGATGACGCGCAACTCGCGCCGTGTACCTGGCCGTAGGGCAGGCGCGGCGCTGCTCGCCGCAGTGCTCACCACGACCGGAGTCGTCTACGCCGGGTACCGCATGGACGGTGGCACCTCGCGGGACGAGGCCGGCCACCAGCGCCGGGTGAAGACCGTGACCGAGTCCGACGCGCTGACACGGGCGGCCCGGACCGGCAGGAACGTCGAGGTGACAGCCGCCCGTACCGCGCGTTCGACCACCTGGGCCCGCCCCGACGGCCTCATGATGAAGAGGCTGTACTCCTCCCCCGTCCGCGCGAAGGTCGGCGGCGCGTGGAAGGAGATCGACCCGGGGCTTCACCGTACGGAGGAGGGCTGGGAGCCCCGGGCCACCAATACCCGGGTGGTCTTCTCGGCGGGTTCCCGCGGCGAAGGCGGACGGCGTTCCTCCCGCTCGGCCGTGAGCCGGGTCTCCCTGCTGGGGAAGGCCGCCGCGGGCGACACCGGCACTCCGCTGGTCACCCTGCACGTCGGTGACCACGACATCCAGCTGACCTGGCCCGGAACCGTTCCCGCACCGGTCATCGACGGCAACCGCGCCCTGTACCCGGACATCTTCCCGGGAGGCGACCTCGTCCTCACCGCCGACGACGACGGATTCGCCCAGCTGATCGTGCTCAAGAACCGGCAGGCGGCCTCCGATCCCCATGTGCGGCAGCTGGCGTACGGCCTGCACTCCGCCGACCTCACCTTCCGTCTCGACCCCGGCTCCGGCATCGTCGGTGCCGAGAACGCCTCCGGTGACGAGGTGGCCGTCTCGCCCACCCCTCTGATGTGGGACAGCAGCGGTGAACCGGCCGTCAGCGACGGCGGGGTGGGCACGACGGCCCAGCCGACCGCGCCGGAAGCCCCGGAGCCCAGCGCCTCCTCCGTCGATCCCACCGCCGGCGACAGCCCCTCGCCGACTTCCGGTGACCCCGTCGAGTCCGACGAGCAGAGCGATCCCGAGGGTGAAGTCCTCCCCTCGGCCAGCGACGGTCCCGAACCCACCGTCTCGGAGTCCCCGCTGCCGTCCGCACCGCCCGAGCCGACTCCGGACCCCTCCCAGACGGGCTCGGCCGCGACGCTGAGCCTGCCCTCGCTCGACGGGCCCTCACCCGACTCGCTGGGGTCGTTGGTGGACACCGACCTGTCGGCCGGCAAGTGGCTGCTGACGCCCGACCAGGACTTCTTGGCCGACCCCGCGACCACCTATCCGGTCTTCATCGACCCGTCGGTCAAGAAGCACATCCAGAACTGGACCACCGCCTACAACCGCTTCCCCAAGGCGACCTTCTACAACGGCAAGGGCTTCAACAAGGGGGGCACCCACGAAGCCCGCGTCGGCTTCGAGTCCGACACCTGGGGCACCTCCCGGTCGTTCTTCAACATCACGTTCGACAAGAACCTGAAGGGCACGAAGATCACCAGCGCCAAGCTGCGCATGCTCGAGACCTACTCGTGGTCCTGCAGTGAGCGCTCGATGAGCGTGCACCTCACGGGCGAGATCGACTCCCACACCAACTGGTCCAACGCGCCACGGCTCAACGACGGCAACAAACTGGCCACCAAGAGCTTCGCGCACGGCTGGAAATCCAGCAGCTGCCGGGACGCCTACGAGGCGTTCGACGTTCAGAAGGGCGCGCAGAAGGCCGCCGACGCCGGTGACGACACCATCACCTTCGGCATGCGCGCCCGCGACGAGGATTCCCAGTACGCGTGGAAGAAGTTCCAGGCCGACGGCGACAACGCGCCCGTCCTGGAGCTGACGTACAACCGCAAGCCCACCATCGTCTCCGGCTCCCTGGATCTGGGTCCGGACGCCAAATGCACCACGACCACTCCGTACGTCCGCATGGGCTCCGGCAATCTGACGTTCACCGCCAAGGGGACCGACAAGGACAGCAATCTCGACTATCTCGACTTCGACCTCTGGCCGACGGGCAACTGGGACAGCACCGGGGATCTGCTCGGGTCCGACGGCAAGAAGACCGTGGGCGGTGACACCGGCACCGCGCTGCGCACGGCCACCTTCTCCACCGGCAAGCTCAAGAACGGCACCCTCTACTCCTGGCGGGTGAGGGCCCTGGACGACGCGGGGAGCTCGTCGTCCTACGCACCGTCCGGCACTCCTTGCCGGTTCGTCCTGGACACCGCCGCACCCCGGCCGCCCAAGGTCAGCTCCACCGACTTCCCGGATGCCGACGGCAGCGAGAACGGGTTCGGGAACGACGCCGACGACGCCAACTGGAGCGCGAAGCCGTTCGGCACCCCAGGCTCCTTCACCGTGCGGGCCCTCAGCACCGATGTCGTCCGGTACGAGTACGGTTTCAACAGCCCCAGCTATCCGTTCCACCTCGACCGGACAGCGGGTACCGCCACCAGCGTCAGCGCCACCCTCTCCGGCGCGAAGCCACCGACCGCTGGTCCGAATGTGCTCTACGTGCGCACCGTCGACGGTGCCGGCAACGTGTCGGACCCGACGAAATACTTCTTCTACGTCTCCCCCCGCGACCAGGTCGACGCCCCGGGCGACTTCACCGGCGACAAGATGGCCGACCTCATGGTCGTGACCGAGGGCGGCAATCTGGCGCTGTATCCCTCCCAGGCCGACAACACCGACCTGACCAAGGGGACCGGCGATCTGGACTACTCGATGTCCGGCGCCTACCGCGGGAATCCCGCCAAGGATCCCGACGGGGACGACCTGCCGCCCTTCGTCGCCGCTCCCCCAGGGCACTTCAAGGGTGCCCTGATCACCCACAACGGTGATGTCTACGGCGGTGACGGCCTCCAGGACCTCGTCGTCCGGGTCGAGGGCAAGCTCTTCGTCTACCCCGGGGACGGCTATGGGGCGGTCGACATCGACAAGCGCCGGGAGATCCTGCTGCCGGAGGGGGCGCCCAGCCCGTCGAGCCTCACCCAGATCGTCGCCGCGGGCGACATGACCGGTGACGGCCGCACCGACTTCCTCGCCACCGTCGGCGACGCCCTGTGGGCCTTCACCGGCTACCACGGTGCCACCATCGACCAGGCCGTCCGCCTGACATCCGCCCCGTGGACCGAGCGTGATCTGGTGACCGTCATGGACGTCAGCGGCGACGGAGTCACCGACATCGTCTACCGAACCGACGTCTCCTCACAGCTCATGCTGCGCAAGGGCATCGCCGCGAGCGGCGGCGGGGTCGACTTCAGTTCACTGGCGACGGGTGCGAACTCCTCGGGCGGCGTGGACACCGTGTACGGCGCGTCCGGATGGTCCAGCACGAGCATCCCCCTGCTGATCGGTACACCCGACATCAGCGGTGACGGCATCCCCGACATATGGACCGTACGGTCCGACGGCTCCGTGCGGTTCTACGTGGGCGGCAAGACCGTCCTGGCCGGGTCCGGCACGGAGATCATCGGCGCTACGAGCGCCTGGAAGACACGCATCGCCATCGGGTGAGACGGAGCGACGGGGATGCGGGGGGTGCCGAGCTGTGCGGGGGTGCCGCTGCCCCCGCACGGCTCGGAGGCGGGGCCGCTACACCGCGTTCCGGGTCACCGTCCATGCCACCGCCACCGTCAGTACCGCCAGTTGGGTCCTCGGGCTCAGGGCCGGGTGCCATGTGCGGCCCCGTAGGCCTTCCACCGTCCAGCGGGTGAGGAGGAGCAGGGCGAAGGGGGACGCCAGGAGGAGGAGCCGGTTGTCCAGCCAGGCCTGGGTGAAGTGGCCGTGCATCAGGTCGTAGGCCATCCGGGTGCCGCCGCAGGCCGGGCAGAGCCAGCCGGTCACCAGGCGGAAGGGGCAGGCCGGGAGGAGGTGGCCGGGCTGGTGCGGGTTGGTGGTGTAGAGGTACGCCGATCCCGCCGCGGCCGCGGCCAGCACCGCCGCCGGTGCGGTGGCCGGGGCGCGCAGCAGGGCCGGCAGCGGGGCCGGGCGGGGCCTCTGCTCAGCCACGCAGGATCCGGCCCTGGGAGTCGGTGTGGCTGTCGCCGGTCAGCAGGAGGATGCCGTCGATCAGGGCCCAGATGCCGAAACCGCCGCAGGTGAACAGCTGGGCGATGCCTATGCCGACGTCGCCCTTGTAGAACCGGCCGACGCCGAGGGTGCCGAGGAGGAGCTGGAGGACACCGGCGACGATCTTGGACTTGTCGGAGTACGGGCGGCCGTAGGGGTCGTAGCCGAAGGGGGCATACGGGTCCGGCGGGGTGAAGCCGTACGGGGGCTGGGCCCCGTAGGGGGCGCCGGGGCCGGGGCCGTAGCCGTATCCGGGGCCGGGCTGGCCGTACCCCGGCTGGGGTCCCGGCTGGCCGTACCCCGGCTGGGGGCCTGCGCCCGGCTGGCCGTACCCCGGCTGGGGGCCCGGGTAGCCGTAGCCGGGCTGGGGGCCGGAGGCGTTCGGGTCGTACGGGGGCTGCTGCGGGGGCGGCGGGGTCTCGGACACGGGGACTGCTCCTGAGCGGGTGAAGACCGGGGATGTGCGGTCATCGTTCGATGTCGGTGCGGTCATCATGCCTCAGAGGTGTGGTTCCGCTGTAGCGCCGACGGCATGTCAGCCGCCGCCGGCGGTCCCCGGTGCCTAATCTGACGGTATGTCAGAGCAAGGGTCGTACGAGCTGCTCGGGTTCGACAACGTGCTGCTGCCCGTCGGGGACCTCGGCGAGGCCGTCGGATTCTACGAGCGGGCCGGGTTCACCGTGCGCTTCCGGTTCGACGAGGCCGGGATCGCGCTGCTGGGCGTGGGGGGCGAGACGCCGGGCGTGCTGCTGCGGGTGGAGGAGGCCCTCGGGCACCGGCCGCCGCCCTGGGCCGCGCCCCGGGTGTGGCTGGAGGTGCCGGACGCGCGGGCTGCCGCGGAGGCGCTGGCCGGTGCCGGGGTCGTGGCGCTCGACGAGCCGGCCTCCGTGTCCACCGGCTGGGTCGTCGAGGTCGCCGATCCCTGGGGGAACGTCCTGGGGTTCACCGACTACACCAAGCGGCCCGAGCTCGGGCGTCCGCGTCCGCACCGGCGGCGGGAGGCGTCCGGCGTGACTGGTTAGGCTTCCCGGCGTGCCACCCACGAACGACGGTCCCAGCAAGTCCGAGCAGACCCGCGCGCTGATCCTGGAGACCGCCATGCGGTTGTTCCGCGAACGGGGGTACGACAAGACGACCATGCGGGCCATCGCCCAGGAGGCCGGGGTCTCCACCGGTAATGCCTACTACTACTTCGAGGGCAAGGAACACCTGATCCAGGGCTTCTACGACCGGATCGCCGCCGAGCACCGGACGGCGGTCCGGCCGATCCTGGAGCAGGAGACCGAGCTGGAGGCCCGGCTCGCCGGGGTGCTCAAGGTGTGGCTCGACATCGCGACGCCGTACCACGAGTTCGCCGTCCAGTTCTTCAAGAACGCCGCCGACCCGGGCAGCCCCCTCAGCCCGTTCTCCGAGGAGTCGGGGCCCGCGCGGGAGGCCGCGATCGCCGTGCACCGGGAGGTGCTGGCCGGGGCCGTGAAGACCAAGGTGCCCGACGAGCTGCGCGACGAGCTGCCCGAGATGATGTGGCTGGCGCAGATGGGACTCGTGCTGTACTGGATCTTCGACCGCTCCCCGGGCCGCGAGCAGAGCCACCGGCTCGCCGAGCGGGGTGCCCGGCTGGCCTCGCGGGCGGTGTCGCTGGCCCGGTTCCGGATGCTGCGGCCCCTCGTACGGGAGGGGCACGAGCTGTTCACCGACTTCCTGCCGGGCCTGACCGGGATGGTACGGGTGCTGCCCGGGCCCGGTGGCAAGTCCCCTGAGCCCGGTGGGAAGTCCGCCGGGCCCGGCGGGAAGTGATCCGGGCCCGGCGGGAGGTCCGTGTCCTGAGGGTCAGTTCACCGCGTCCACGCCGCCCTCCGCCAGCTCGACGTCGTAGACCAGCGGGCCGTCCAGCACCTCGATCCGCCGTGCCGACGTGGCGTACGCGTCCGCCGTCGTCGACAGGAGATAGCCGCCCGGCGCCGGGACCGCCACGATGTACGAGCCGTCGGCCAGCGAACCGACCTCGTCCAGGCGCAGGCCCCCGCGGGTCAGCAGGGTGACCGTGGCGCCCTCGACGGGGTCGCCGTCGGCGGTGCGGATGAAGCCGTGGACGACGGTGGAGGGACCCGCACCGGCGCCGCTGCCGCCGCCGTGGGGGCCGGAGGGGTCCTCCGCGGGCTCGACCGCCAGGTGGGGCAGGCGCTTCTCCAGCCACGGCGGCAGCCACCAGTTGGAGCGGCCCAGCAGATGCATCGCCGCCGGGACCAGCGCCGTACGCAGCACGAACGCGTCCAGTGCGACCGCCGCCGCCAGGCCCACGCCCGCCATGGCCGCCCCGGAGTCACCGCTGAGGACGAAGGCCATGAAGACGCACACCATGATGAGCGCGGCGCTGTTGATGACGCGGCTGGTCTCGGCGAGGCCGACCCGTACCGCGCGGGCGTTGTCCCTCGTGTGGACCCACTCCTCGTGCATCCGGCTGACCAGGAACACCTGGTAGTCCATGGAGAGGCCGAAGAGCAGGGACAGCATGATAACCGGCAGGAAGGCGTTGATGGGGCCCTCCTTGCCCAGTCCGAGGAGGTCCAGGCCCCAGCCCCACTGGAAGATCGCGGTGAGGACACCGAAGGAGGCCGCCGCGGCGATCAGGTTCATCAGGGCGGCCGTCAGCGGCACGACCAGTGAGCGGAAGGCGACCAGCAGGAGCAGGAAGCCCAGGCCGATGATCGTGGCGACGAACAGCGGCAGCCGGTCGCCGGTGACGGTCGCGAAGTCCTTGGAGACGGCGGTGACACCGCCGACGTGGGCCGTCGCGCCCGCGTCCGGGATCACCCTGTCGCGCAGCGTGTCGATCAGATCGTCGGTCTGCACGGACTGCGGTGAGGTGGTCGGGACGACCTGGACCACGGTCACGCCCCCGCGGGGCGGCAGCGCGGCGGCCTGCGCCACACCCTCGGTCCCCCGGATGTCCTTGACGAGGGTGGTGGTGTCGCCGGCGGACACCACCACCTGGAGCGGGCCGTTGAAGCCGGGGCCGAAGCCCTCGGCGAGCAGGTCGTACGCCTTGCGGGTGGTCGTGGACGCGTCGTCGTTGCCCTGGTCGGTGGCGCCGAGGCGCAGCGAGAGGACCGGCAGGGCGAGCACGGCCATCACCACGACGGCGAGCACCGCGATCGAGCGCGGGCGGCGCTGCACGGTCGCCGACCAGCGGGCCGCGGGGCCGCTGGTCCGCTCCGGCTCCGGGCCGGTGGCCGCGAGCCTGCGGCGCTGCCTGCGGCTGAGCACCCGCGGGCCGAGGAAGCCCAGCAGGGCGGGGAGGAGGGTGGTGGCCGCGAGGACGCTCAGCACCACGGTGACCGACGTGCCGATGACCACGCCGTCCAGGAAGCGCAGGTTCGTCACCAGCATCCCGGCGAGCGCGATGCACACCGTGCCGCCCGCGAACAGCACGGCCCGGCCGGAGGTGTTGAGGGCGGTGACCGCCGCCTCCTCCGGGTCCATGCCGCGCAGCACCCCGCGCCGGTGCCGGGTGACGATGAACAGCGCGTAGTCGATGCCGACGCCGAGGCCGATCAGCGAGGACAGCAGCGGCGCGATGTCGGGGATGTCCGTGGTGTGGCTGAGCAGCTGCACGGTGAACAGGCCGGTGCCGACGCCGAACACGGCGATGCCGATGGGCAGCATCATCGCGAACAGCGACCCGAACGCCAGGAACAGCACCAGGGCCGCGGCGAGGATGCCGACCGACTCCGACAGGCCCTGCGGCGGCTCCTGCACCCGCTGGATCGCCTGGCCGCCCAGCTCCACGTCGAGGCCCCCGCCGCCCGCCTGCCGCGCCGTGTCGAGGACGTCCTGCACGAGTTCCTTCGGTACGGAGTTGGCGCGTTCCGTGAAGGTGATCTGGGCGTACGCGATCTTCCCGTCCCGGCTGATCTGCGCCGCCCCGCGCTCGCCCGCGTAGGGGCCGGTGACCTCACCGACGCCCTTCATCCCGGCGATCTCGTCGAGTGCGGGCTGGACACGGGACTTCACGGCGGCGTCCCGCACCGAGCCGCCGTCGGTCTTCCACACCACCGTGTCGGTGTCGCCCGCGCTCGCCGGGAACGCCTTCTCCATCAGGTCGTACGCGCTCTTGGAGTCCGTGTTCGGGAGGGAGAAGACGTTCGCGTACTCCGTGCCCGCCGACGAGGCCGAGAAGCCCAGTCCGAGCAGCGCCCCCACCCATATCAACAGGACCACCAGCCGATGCCTGTAGCACCATCGTGCCCATGCCGCCACGCTCGATCCCCTTGTCTGTGCGGTCGGTCGGTCCCCCAGGTCCTGCGCACCAGAATCGGCCGCGCCGGGCGGGCGCGGAGGCGGCACGCCATGACTCTCAAGGAACTCCAAAGACCGGGCCTGTCCCGTTGTCGGTGGCGGATCCGATACTGGGGGCATGACGGCTCCAGGCACCGTGCTGGTCGTGGAGGACGAACCGAGCATCGCGGACGTCCTCGCCATCGCCCTGCGCTACCACGGCTTCGAAGTGATGACGGCGGGCACGGTCCGCGAGGCGCTCGCCCTCACCGAGAGCACCCGGCCGGACGCGGCCCTGCTCGACGTGATGCTGCCGGACGGCGACGGGCGCGCCCTCGCCCGCGAACTGCACGGGCGGCGGCCGGATCTGGCGCTGGTCTTCCTGACCGCGCGGGACTCGCCCGCCGAGATAGTCGGCGCGCTCGGCTTCGGCGACGACTACATCACCAAGCCGTTCAACATCGACGAGGTCGTCGCGCGGATCAGCGCCGTGCTGCGCCGCACCCGGCCGGACGACGTCCTCCCGCAGCGTCCGCCGCTGCGCTACGGCGACCTGGAACTCGACGAGGCCACGTACTCGGTGCGCCGCGCGGACCGCACGGTGGAGCTGACCCCCACCGAGTACGCGCTGCTGCGGTTCCTGGTGCGCAACGGCGGCCGGATCGTGCCGAAGGACCAACTGCTGCGCCATGTCTGGCAGTACGAGCACGCCCCGGCCGAGTCGACCGTCGTCGAGACCTACATCAGCTATCTGCGGCGCAAACTGGACTCCCTCGGACCGACGGGATCGCCCGTCATCACCACCCGGCGTGGCGTCGGATACGGGCTGGCGTGAGGCCGCTCCGGCCGCGGGCGCACACCGGGCCGCCGGCGCCGCGGCCTCGCATGAGGCTGCCCGCGCTGCTGCACTGCAAGCACGGCATCCACTCGCTGCGCGGCAAACTCACCATGACCACCGTGGCGTTGCTCGCCCTCGGCATCGTGGTCGCGACCGCCGTGAGCCTGATGGGCATGCGGCACTATCTGCTGGACCAGATCGACGTCCATCTGAACAAGACCCGTGAGTCGCTGCGCAGTACGACCCTGACACGGGACCAGATCGACTCGCTGGCCGCGCTCGCCGTCATCCAGGACAAGTTCGTCACCACGCCCGGCAGCCCGCGCCCCGACTCGGTGTTCGCCCTGGTCGACGGAGACGGCACGGCCCTGCCCATCGCGGGTTTCGCGCCGTCCGGCTCCCAGCGGGCGCTCGCCGACGCGGTCGGTGACCCGGGGCGGCTCGCCCGCGCCTCCGAACCCCGGGAGATCAGCGTGCGCGGCGCCGCCTACCGCGCCGTCTCCGTGCGGCTGGCCGACGGCACCTACGTCGAGATGTCCAGCTCCTCCGACGCCCTCCACCAGGGCATAGCCAAGGCACTGCGCCTCGACCTGACCGTCGGCACCGCCCTGCTGGGGCTGCTGGCCTGCCTGACGATGGTCGAGGTGAGCCGCCGGCTGCGGCCGCTGGAGGACATGGTGGAGACCTCCTCGGCGATAGCGGAGGGCGATCTGACCCGGCGGGTGCCCTCCAGCCGGCATCCGACGCAGGAGGTCGAGCAGCTGCGGCTCGCCCTCAACTCGATGCTCCACCAGGTCGAGTCGGCGTACCGGACGCGTGAGCGCAGCGCGGCGCAGCTGCGCCGGTTCGTCGCGGACGCCTCCCACGAGCTGCGCACCCCGCTGTCCGCGATCCGCGGCTACCTCCAGCTGTACGAGCGGGGCATGCTGCGCGAGCGGGACGAACGGCAGCGGGCCTGGGACCGGATGAACGGCGAGGTCGACCGGATGGGGCGGCTCGTCGACGAACTGCTCACCCTGGCCCGGCTCGACCAGCAGCCCGAGGTGCGCTTCCGCAACGTCGACGTGAGCCGGCTGGTACGGGAGGCCGCCGAGGATCTGCGGGCGCAGCAGCCGGAACGGCCGGTCACGGTGCGCGCCGACGGTGCCCTGCTGGTGCGCGCCGACGAGTCCGGGCTGCGCCAGGTCCTGGGCAACCTGCTGACGAACGTACGCGTCCACACGGCCGCCGGGGTGCCGGTACGGCTCGGCGTGGAGCGGGCGGACGGGGTCGTACGGCTGTGTGTCGCCGACGAGGGCCCGGGGCTGGCGGAGGACGACGCGGCGCGGATCTTCGACCGTTTCTTCCGGGCGGGCGGCGGCGCGGGCAGCGGGCTCGGCATGGCGATCGTGCAGGGCGTGGTCCACGCGCACGGCGGCGAGGTGGGCGTCCGCACGGCCCCCGGGGAGGGACTCGCGATCACGGTCACCCTGCCGACGGGCGGCCACGACCTCCGCCCTGCGGAGACCCCCGGGGCGCGGGGCGCCGAAACGCCCGGGGTGCGGGGCGAAGAGGGGGCCGGTGGGTCGGGGGTGGCCGGGGTTGCTGTTACGTCTGCTTCGACGCCAGCTGGATCACCGTGATGTCCGACGGTGCCCCCACCCGCGTCGGCGGGCCCCAGGCTCCGGCGCCGCGGGTGACGTAGAGCTCGGTGTCGCCGTAGCGTGCGAGGCCCGCGACGGTCGGGTTGGCCGCCTTGGCGATCAGGTTGCCGGGCCACAGCTGGCCGCCGTGGGTGTGTCCGGAGAGCTGGAGGTCGACGCCGTGGCGTACCGCCTCGTGGATCTGGACGGGCTGGTGGGCCAGCAGCACGCAGGCGCGTGAGGTGTCCCGGCCGTCGAGCGCCCGGCCGAAGTCGGGTCCGTGGCCCTCGCTCTCGCCCTGGAGGTCGTTGACCCCGGCGAGGTCGAAGGCGGGCAGCTCCGTGCGGGCGTTCTCCAGCGGGTGCAGTCCCAGCCGGCGCACCTCCTCGATCCACTGCGCGGCACCGGAGAAGTACTCGTGGTTGCCGGTCACGAAGTACGCCCCGTGCCGTGCCTCCAGCCCGGCCAGGGGCGCTGCCGCCGGACCGAGGTCACGCACGCTGCCGTCGACGAGGTCGCCGACGACCGCGATCAGGTCGGGCCGGGTGGCGTTGACGGTGTCGACGACCTTCCGTGTGAAGTCCCGGCCCAGGACCGGGCCCAGGTGGATGTCGCTGACGACCGCGATACGGAAGCCGTGCGCCGCGCGGGGCAGCCGGGCCAGCGGCACGGTGACCCGCTTCACGGCGGGGCCGCGCAGCACGCCGTAGGTGCCGAGCCCGACCGTGCCGACCGCGGCGGCGGCAGCGGCACCGCCGACGACGCGGGAGACGAACAGGCGGCGGGAAGGGGCGGACGGCCGGGGCGCGGACGCGGGCGCGGACCGCACGGGCGCGGACTGCGCGGGCGCGGGGGCCGGTGTCCCGGCGGCCGGGGCGTCGGGGTGCGGGGCGTCGGCGGCCGGAGGGTCCGTGGCCGGGGGCTCCGTCGCGTCCGTCGGTTCGGTCGCCCTGGCCGCCGGCGTCGTCACGGGCTCCCGTTCCGGTTCACCGTCCTCCCGCGCGCGAGCGCCTTCGCGGTCCAGCGCGCGGCGCAGCAGGGGCCGTACGGCCTCGCCCGCGATCACGGCGAGCAGCAGGTACAGCGCGAGCGCCATCCAGAGGAACCCCGGCCACGCGAGGACGCGCTGGAGCCAGAAGGGCGCGCCGGCCCGCTCGGCGACCAGGGCCGCCACCATCAGCACCGGCCCGGCGACGAACACCGCCGTACCGGCGCGGCGGGCGGGACCGGGTCCGCGGGTGGTGTCGCGGACGAGGCGGCTCCACACGTACCGGTGCAGGGCGGCCACGGCCGCGAGGACGAGGAGCGCGACGAGAACGAAGACGATGACCACTTTGTCCGCGGCCCGCTATGACGTCCGGCGCAGTGCGCGCAGTCCGCGCAACCCGATGGCCCCCACGACCGTCCCCAGTACGAAGGAGACGACGGCCAGCGTCAGATGGACCCAGAAGAACGCCGTGGCGTGGCCGTCGTGGAAGGCCTGCCCGCTGCTGTCCTTGATGAGGTTTTTTACGAAAGTGACCCAGATGATCCAGCTCCACGCCCCGAAGGCGAGCAGGAACCAGGAGACGGGGCGGCTGAGCTTCATACGTTCAGTATCTCTGCCCGGTGGCCGGTTCCACGGCCGGGGTGGGGCGGGCGTTGTGGCCCCGGAGCTCACGGCGGGTACCTTCTCGGACGTGCCCGCACCCCTGACCACCACCCCCCTCACGACCGGACGCCTGATAACCGCCATGACGCCCCGTACCCGCCACGCGCTGCTCACCTCCGCCGCCACGCTGTCCCTCGCCTCGTCCCTCGTTCTCACCGTCCCCGGTGCCGCCCTCGCCGCGCCGAAACCGACCACGAGTCCCTCGGCCACTCCCCCGGCGGCCATGTCGACGGTGGGCGGCACCCGGCTCGGGCAGACCGGGACGCAGGCCGAGCTCGGCGCCGGGGCGCCCGTGCTGCCCAAGGGGCTCAGCGCACGGTCGTGGATCGTGGCCGACGCCGAGTCGGGCGAGGTGCTCGCCGCGCACAACGCGCACTGGCGGCTGCCCCCGGCGAGCACGATGAAGATGCTGTTCGCGGACACCGTGCTGCCGAGGTTCCCCAGCTCCGAGGAGCACGAGGTGGTGCCCGCCGATCTGGCGGGCATGGGTGAGGGCTCCAGCCTGGTCGGGGTGAAGGAGGGCGAGAGCTACACCGTCCGTGATCTGTGGCTGGGCGTGTTCCTGCGGTCCGGGAACGACGCCGTGCACGTGCTGTCGGCGATGAACGGCGGCGTCAAGAACACGGTGCGGGACATGAACGCGCACGCGGACGAGCTCCAGGCCCTCGACACGCATGTGGTGAGCCCCGACGGCTACGACGCTCCCGGCCAGGTGTCGTCGGCGTACGACCTGACGCTGATCGCCCGCTCCGGGCTGCAGAAGAAGGACTTCCGCACCTACTGCTCGACCGTGCGGGCGCAGTTCCCCGGCGAGACGAAGAAGGACAAGAAGGGCAAGAAGGTCCGCGGCTCCTTCGAGATCCAGAACACCGACCGGCTGCTGAGCGGTGACACCGACGTACCCGTCTACCAGGGCATCGCCGGGGTGAAGAACGGCAACACCACCAACGCGGGCGCCACCTTCACGGGGGTGGCGGAGCGCGGCGGCCGGGTGCTGCTCGTCACGGTGATGAGGCCGGAGACCGCGGAGCACAACGAGGTCTACAAGGAGACCGCCAAGCTGTTCGACTGGGGGTTCCAGGCGGCCGGGAAGGTGACTCCGGTGGGCACGCTGGTGGCGCCCAGGGGCACCGCGGCCTCGGCGTCGGCGAGCCCGCAGCCGGGGGCCACGGCGGCCGGGGGCCGGGCGGGCGGCGGGAGCGGCTCGGCCGGGGACGCGAAGGCGCCGGTGGCCGCGGCGCAGGCGGGGAACGGTTCCGGGGGCGTGGGGATCGCGGCGGGGATAGCGGGCGGGGTGGTGGTCCTGCTGGCGGCGGGCGGCTACCTGGTCAACCGCCGGTGGCCGCTGCCCGACCTGGTGCGCCGCCGTAAGTGACGTCACCGGGCGCGCCGGGTTCACGGGGCTCACCGGTCGTACCGGTCGTACCCGTCTCGACCGACTCGGCAGGCTCGGCCGAGTCGGCAGGCTCGTCCGCCTCGCCCCGTTCGCTCGCCTTGCTCGGTGTCGCCGTCCAGGCCGCGCAGAACAGGACGAGTTTCGAGGTGAAGTTGATCCACAGCAGCAGGGCGACGGGCACCCCGAAGGCGCCGTACATGCTTTTCGCGGCGACACCCTGGATATAGCCGCTGAGCAGCAGCTTCAGCAGTTCGAAGCCGATCGCGCCGAGCAGCGCGGCGACGAACAGGCGGCGGCGGGTGGGCTCCACGCCGGGCAGCAGGGTGAGGACGTAGAGCAGCATCAGGAAGTCGGCGAGGACGGCCACGGCGAACGCGGCGACGCGCAGCAGGACGCTGCCCCAGCCGTGTTCGGCGAGGCCGAGCCCCCGGGCCGAGCCCACGGCGGCCGAGCCCAGGGCGGACGCGGCGAAGGTGACGAGGACGGCACCGCCGAGGCCGACCAGGACCCCCGCGTCCCTGGCCTTGGCCACCAGGGGGTTCTCCTCACGGTCGGGCAGTTCCCACACCGCGCGCAGGCAGTCCCGCACCTGCCCGACCCAGCCGATGCCGGCCAGCAGCAGCACGGCACCGGCGATCAGGCCGACGGTGCCCGCGTTCTGGACCAGGGCGTTGATGTCCAGCTGCCCGGAGATGCCCGGCACCTGTTCGGTGATCTTGCTCTCGAGGTCGCGCTGCTGCCCGGGGCTGAGGGTGGCGGCGGCGACGGCCGCGGCGACGGTCAGCAGCGGGAAGAGCGCGATGAAACTGATGAACGTCATCGCGGCGGCCAGCCGGGTCCACTTGACCCGGTCGAGACGCTCGTACGAGCGCCATGCGTGGGTCAGCAGGAGGCGCGCCACCAGGGGGCCCACGACCGGGAGTCTCTTCAGCCAGTCCATGATCCGGTCCTGCCCTCCGCGCGGTCCACGGGAACCCGGGTTCCGGGTTTCCCGGATCTGCGGGTTCCCCGAAAGCGCGGAAGTGTGACCTGCGGGGACACGAACGGGTCAGAGATTCCCGCCGCGGCGGCCGGATGTCCGGCCGTACGCCCGGCGGGGTGTCCGGCGGACGGGTGTGCTCAGCGGCTGGGGATCGTGCCCCGGTCCCGGCCGAGGTCCCGGTCCGGGTGGGGTATCTGGGGCGGCACGACCGCACCGCCGAAGGCGTACTCGCGCAGGGTGCGCCAGATGTCGTCGCTGCCGCGCGCGTAGAGCGCGAAGCCGGTGCAGGACCAGTCCGCCTCGTAGGAGGCGAGTTCCTCGAAGGCACGGTCCATGGCGGCCTCGCCGATGCCGTGCGCCACGGTGACGTGCGGGTGGTACGGGAACTGGAGCTCCCGCGCGCACGGTCCCGACGCGTCACGGACCTGCTTCTGGAGCCACGTGCACGACTCGGTGCCCTCGGCGATCCGGAGGTACACGACCGGCGACATGGGCCGGAAGGTTCCGGTGCCGGACAGCCGCATCGGGAACGGGCGTCCCGAGCGGGCGACCTCGGTGAGGTGCCGCCCGATGGCCGGGAGGTCGTCTTCGGCGACCTCGGTCGGCGGGAGCAGGGTGACATGGGTGGGGATACCGAGAGCCGCGGCGTCGCCGAAGCCCGTGCGCAGCGCCTGGATCAGGCTGCCGTGAGGCTCCGGAACCGCGATCGACACGCCGATCGTTACGGTCCCCACGTCTCGTCTCCTTCTCGTCGTGCCGGTTCCGTCGTGCCGGCCGGGCCCCGTGCGTTCCGGTGTGGTCCGGGGCGGTCCGACGGGATCCGGCGGTTTCCGGTGAGTTGTGAGTCGTCTGTGCTGTTTGCCGTCCGCCATCGACTGTACGACCACGACCGGGTCGTGGGCAGGCGCAGCGGGAGTGATGTGCGGCGCTTCGGGAGCAGGGCATGCGCACGGCCGTGCGACGACGTGCGTACGGCCGTGCGCCCGGGTGGTGTGCGCCCGCTCCGCCGTCCGGGAGGTGCCGGACGTGCCGGACGTGCCGGGGTGCGTGTGGCCGGTGTGACCGCGGGGGCCGCTGTGACCGGTGTGCCGGTCACAGCGCTCCGGTCACAGCGCTCCGGTCACAGCGTTCCGGTCCCAGT
The DNA here is from genome assembly GCF_040644295.1 of Streptomyces sp. NPDC047000. Classification (NCBI taxonomy): domain Bacteria; kingdom Bacillati; phylum Actinomycetota; class Actinomycetes; order Kitasatosporales; family Streptomycetaceae; genus Streptomyces; species Streptomyces sp. NPDC047000. The sequence goes on along the minus strand of NZ_JBEYWE010000002.1, from coordinate 223,161 downwards.
GCTTCGGTCCCAGCGCTCCGGTCTCAGTGCTTGGCGGGGAGGAAGCCGACCCTGTCGTAGGTCTGGGCCAGCGTCTCCGCCGCGACGGCACGCGCCTTCTCCGCGCCCTTGGCGAGGACGGCGTCGAGCGTCTCCGGGTCGTCCAGGTACTGCCGGGTGCGCTCCCGGAACGGCGTCACGAAGTCCACCATGACCTCGGCGAGGTCGGTCTTGAGGGCGCCGTAGCCCTTGCCCTCGTACCGCTTCTCCAGGTCGGCGACCGAGGTGCCGGTGAGGGTGGAGTAGATGGTGAGCAGGTTGCTCACGCCGGGCTTCCCGGCGGCGTCGTAGCGGATCACGGTGTCCGTGTCGGTGACGGCGCTCTTCACCTTCTTCGCAGTGGCCTTCGGCTCGTCGAGGAGGTTGATGAGGCCCTTCGGCGTGGACGCCGACTTGCTCATCTTGACGCCCGGGTCCTGGAGGTCGTAGATCTTCGCCGTCTCCTTGAGGATGTACGGCTTCGGGACGGTGAAGGTCTCGCCGAAGCGGCCGTTGAAGCGCTCGGCGAGGTCGCGGGTCAGCTCGATGTGCTGGCGCTGGTCCTCGCCGACGGGGACCTCGTGGGCCTGGTAGAGCAGGATGTCCGCGACCTGAAGGACGGGGTACGTGAACAGGCCGACGGAGGCGCGGTCGGCGCCCTGCTTGGCGGACTTGTCCTTGAACTGGGTCATGCGGGAGGCCTCGCCGAAGCCGGTGAGGCAGTTCATGACCCAGGCGAGCTGGGCGTGCTCGGGGACATGGCTCTGGACGAACAGCGTGCAGCGCTCGGGGTCGAGACCGGCCGCGAGGAGTTGGGCGGCGGCGAGGCGGGTGTTGGCGCGCAGCTCGGCCGGGTCCTGCGGAATCGTGATCGCGTGCAGGTCGACGACCATGTAGAACGCGTCGTGCGTCTGCTGGAGGGCCACCCACTGGCGTACGGCACCGAGGTAGTTGCCGAGGTGGAACGAACCTGCGGTGGGCTGGATTCCGGAGAGCACACGGGGTCGATCAGAGGCCATGTTTTTCATTGTCGCAGAGCGGGAAGGGACCTCGGTCCGCGGGGAACACGCAGGGCACACACGAGGAACGCACGGGAAACACGCGAGGACCGCGCGGGCCGTGACAGGACGGCCGCGCGGTCCCCCGCGTCGGGTGGGGGCGGCTCAGCCGAGGTCGATCTCCGGGTAGAGCGGGAAGCCCGCGACCAGGTCGGTCGCGCGGCGGGAGATCTCGTCGGCGGTCTTCCCGTCCAGGACGTACGCGGCCTTGCTCGGCGCGCCGGACTTGGTGGTGCCCGGCTCGGTGGCGGTGAGGACACGGTCGATCAGGGCGGCGACCTCGTCCATCTCGGCGGTGCCCAGGCCCCGGGTGGTGAGAGCGGGGGTGCCGATGCGGATGCCGGAGGTGTACCAGGCGCCGTTGGGGTCGGACGGGATGGCGTTGCGGTTGGTGACGATGCCGGAGTCGAGGAGCGCGGCCTCGGCCTGGCGGCCGGTGAGACCGTAGGAGCCGGCGACGTCGATGAGGTTGAGGTGGTTGTCCGTGCCGCCGGTGACCAGGGTGGCGCCGCGCCGCATCAGGCCCTCGGCGAGGGCGCGCGCGTTGTCGACGATGCGCTGGGCGTAGTCCTGGAAGGCCGGCTGCCGGGCCTCGGCGAGGGCGACGGCCTTGGCGGCCATGACATGCGGCAGGGGGCCGCCGAGCACCATCGGGCAGCCGCGGTCCACCTGGTCCTTGAGGCTGTCGTCGCACAGCACCATGCCGCCGCGCGGGCCGCGCAGCGACTTGTGGGTGGTGGTCGTGACGATCTGGGCGTGCGGCACCGGGTCGAAGTCACCGGTGAGGACCTTGCCCGCGACCAGACCGGCGAAGTGCGCCATGTCGACCATGAGGGTGGCACCGACCTCGTCGGCGATCTCCCGCATCAGCCGGAAGTTCACCAGGCGGGGGTAGGCGGAGTAGCCGGCGACGATGATCAGCGGCTGGAACTCGCGGGCGGCGGCGCGCAGGGCGTCGTAGTCGACCAGCCCGGTCGCCGGGTCGGTGCCGTAGGAACGCTGGTCGAACATCTTGCCGGAGATGTTCGGGCGGAAGCCGTGGGTGAGGTGGCCGCCGGCGTCGAGGGACATGCCGAGCATGCGCTGGTTGCCGAAGGCCTGGCGCAGTTCGGCCCAGTCGGCGTCGGAGAGGTCGTTGACCTGGCGGACACCGGCCTTCTCCAGGGCGGGGACCTCGACGCGCTGGGCGAGGACGGACCAGAAGGCGACGAGGTTGGCGTCGATGCCGGAGTGCGGCTGGACGTAGGCGTGCCGGGCGCCGAACAGTTCGCGGGCGTGCTCGGCGGCGAGCGACTCGACGGTGTCGACGTTGCGGCAGCCGGCGTAGAAGCGGCGGCCGACGGTGCCCTCGGCGTACTTGTCGCTGAACCAGTTGCCCATCGCCAGGAGCGTCGCCGGGGAGGCGTAGTTCTCGGAGGCGATCAGCTTGAGCATCTCGCGCTGGTCGGCGACCTCCTGCCCGATCGCGTCGGCGACGCGCGGCTCCACGGCGCGGATCACGTCGAGCGCGGCGCGGAAGGCGGTGGACTCCGCGGAGAGGGACTGCCGGGAGGCAGGCTGCTGCGTGGCGGGGGACTGCTCGGAGAGAGGCTGCTGCTCGGGAGTGGCTGACATACGGACCTCCGGACGACGTGTGCACATCTTCACGTATCTGCGTTCACGGTTCGGCCCAGGCGCACGGCACACGATCGTTCACTGCCGGGCCGCTCCCCGATGGTCCGTCCCATCCCAGCGCGCCAGTCACGGCCCGCAGCCAGCCTATCGCCCGCTCCGGAAGCGTCAGGTCCGCCGTCCACGATCCGGGCGAAGAGGACACGACCGGGCGGTCGCGGGCGGTGGCGCGCTCTACAGTCGGTCCGTGCTCTTCGGAATGGTGTGCGCCCTGGGCGCGGCGGTCTGCTTCGGTACGGCGACGGTGCTCCAGGCGGGGGCGGCGCGAGCGGTGGCCGCGGAAGGAGACGGGAGCGGCGGCGGGGACGCCGCGCTCTTCCTGCGGGCGGTGCGCCAGTGGCGCTACCTCGCCGGTCTCGTGCTGGACGGACTCGGCTTCCTGTTCCAGATCGCGGCACTGCGGTCGCTGCCGATCTACGCGGTGAGCGCGGCGCTGGCGTCCAGTCTCGCGGTGACGGCGGTGGTCGCGGCACGGCTGCTGAAGGTGCGGCTGAGCGGTGTCGAGTGGGGCGCGGTGGCCGTGGTGTGCGCCGGGCTCGCGATGCTCGGCCTGGCGGCGGGCCCGGAGGGTGCCGGGAGCGGTACCACCGCACTGCGGTACACGGTGCTGGCGACGGCGGTCGCGGTGCTGTCGCTCGCGCCGCTCGGGGGACGGCTGAAGGGGCGGACGCGGTCCCTGGTGCTGGGGCTCGGGGCCGGTTTCGGCTTCGGGGTGGTGGAGGTGGCGGTCCGGCTGATCGACTCGCTGCGCCTGCCCGCTCTGCTCACCGACCCGGCGGTGTACGCCCTGCTGATCGGCGGCGGAGCCGCGTTCCTGCTGCTCACCTCGGCCCTGCAACGGGGTTCGGTGACGACGGCCACCGCCTGGACGGTCGTCGGGGAGACCGTGGGCCCGGCGGTGGTGGGTGTGGTGTGGCTCGGCGACCGGACCCGTGAGGGCCTGGCCTGGCTGGCGGTGCTGGGGTTCGCGGTGGCGGTGGCGGGGGCGCTGCTGCTGGCGCGGTTCGGGGAGGCGCCCGCGGAGGGGGCGGCGGAGAAGGGTCCTCCCCGCCGGCTGCCCGCGGCCTAGACCCGGGACGAGACCCCTCCGGTCCTGCCCGTCCTGCCCGTCGTGCCCGTCCTGTCAGTCCTGTCAGTCCTGTGGGGTCTCGCAGGTCGCGCCGGTCGGGCAGAACCAGGTCAGTGCCGTGGTGAGGTTCCGGAGCTCCCGGGTGCGGTGACCGCCGGTGTCGGGGCCGTACGCCGCTATGGCGTAGATCTTGCCGTCCGGGGCCACGAAGCGCTCGTCGTAGACGTGCCAGGTGCCCACGTCCGATTCGCCCTTGATGCGTGTGGCCGTCCAGGCGACCCGGGTGCCGGTGAAGTCCGCGGTGTCCAGGTTCTCGCGGGACACCGACCGGAAACCGGCGGGCTTGGCGGTCTGGTCGGACAGGAAGAGATCGAACGAGGCGTCCGGTGACGCCTCCTCCACCTGGTAGATCTGGAGACGCTGCTTCCTGTCCGGGCTGCGGTAGTTGACCACGGCGAAACCGAAGACCGAGGCGGTGGTGGTACGGCTCCAGCCCTTGGGCCGGGCGATCCGGAAGCCCTGGTCGTCCTGGTACGCCTCGTAACCCGCGGGAAGCCGGGCGCCGCCTTGGAAGGGGGCGGTCGCGATGCCCGTGGGCGTGGCCGACGGCGAGCCCGGGGACCCCGGGGCCGTGGTCGGGGTGGTGGAGGTCGGGAGCGTGGTCGGGGTCGGGGAGGCGTGTGCCGTGGTGGCCGTCGGGGTGGTCCTCGGACGGGCGTCGTTCTTGCCGCCGCCACCGATCACCAGGGTCAGGACCAGGCTCACGGCCACTCCGGCCGCGGCGGCACCGACGATCACGGTCAGGACGAGGCGCCCGCCGTGGCCGCCGCCGGGCGGGGTGCCGCCCGGGTCCGGGGGTGGTGATGACGGCCAGGTGGCGGTGTCCGGGGCGGGCGGGAGCGGAGGGGCCGGGAGCGGGGTGCCGGGCTCCGGGTCGTACCACGACGGGGGGACCGGGGGTGCCGCCGGTGGCGTCGACGGCGTCGGTGGCGTCATGGGGTGGGGCGTGGTCCGGCCCGGCAGCGTCGGGGGGCTCACGGCCGCGGCGCCGCCCGGGTCCTCCCAGCGCTGGGTCTCCTCGTTCCAGTGTCTCGGTCCCCCGCTCACGGTGCTCCTCTCACAGCCCTACCAGCCCGGCCACCGCGCCCGCCGAGGCGAGGACGGTCAGCAGCGCCTGGGAATCGGCGAGCAGTTCACGCAGCCGCTCCCGGCGGGTGGGGGCCGCCCGGCCGGTGCGGGTGATCTCGTCCTCGGTGTCGGCGAGCGCCGCGTCCAGCGTCGCGGTCTGCTCGGTGGCCCGCACCCGGGCCAGGTCGGCGCGCAGCTCCCTCACCGCGAGCAGCAGTTCGCGCGACGTCTCGTCGGCCGGTTCCGCGCCGGTGGTGTGGTGGCTCTCGACGTGGGCGTGGTCGCCGAAGGCGAAGGTGCCCCCCGAGATGTCGCGGATGCTGATCCTGGATTCGTCCGACCCCATGGGCGCGGGCTCCTTTCGGCGTTCGGCGTTCGGCTTGTGACGCGCGGCGTGCGGCTTTCGGCGTGCGGCGTTCTACGGCTTGGCGCCGCCTCCGCCGAGGGGGGTGGACGCGGCGGACGAAGGGGTCGAGGCGGACGGGGCCGGCGAAGTGGACGAGGACACACGCGCGTGGTCGCCGAAGGCGAAGGTGCCTCCGGAGATGTCCCGGATGTGCACGCCCCCGTTGCTGATGTTGTTGACCTGCTGAACGAACTCGCCTGTCTGGTAACCGCATTCGGCGAGCGCGGACCGCACACCGTTCGCGACGCGGTCCTGGATGCTCTTCAGGTACCGCAGGACGTCCATCTCGTGGAACAAGGATCCCGCCTCGGCCGCGCCCAGTTCCCGCACGGACAGGGCGGGGCCTTCGGGCAGCGCGTTGGTGTAGCCCCCGGTCAGCTGCCGCCAGAGGTACGCCACCATCCTGCCGATGACGACGATGCAGCGGGCCGGTGAGCCGGGCACCCGGGCGAGGGCCCAGACTGCTTTGCCGAGGTGGTTGTTGTGGCGGAAACGGTGCGCCGCGCGGTCGGCGTCCTTGAAATCCTCGCGCACCGGCTGGAGCACATGCGGAGCGATCTCCAGCATCAGCATCCTGCCCTGGGTGTGGATACGGACGAACACGGTGACCACCAGTTCCTCCTCCCAGCCCCCGACCCGGATCCGCAGGAAGTGCCGCCGCTTCTCGGCGCCCTCCTCGACCGCCTGCGCCCGGTGGAACTCGAACTGCTGGGGCTGATAGGGCGCTTCGTCGCGCCGCAGCAGCCCCTCGGCGGGCAGGAACACGCACTCGTCGATCTCCAGCGCGCGCAGCCGGTCACGCACCCCGGGTCCCGCGTACTCCGCGGGCAGCCGGAGCCGTTCGAGCAACGGCCGGATCCTTTCCAGGACGGCCCGGTTGCTGATCGGCTGCTGCTTCTTCATCTCGTCGGGCCGCAGTTCGACGGACAGCACCCAGATGTCGTAGGCCTCGCCCGCCCCGCGGAAGGGACGTGCCTCCTCGTACATGATCAGGGGTGCGTGCTGCTCGGTCCGGATGCGGTGGGCCAGCCGGCGGAAGCGCTGTCCTTCGCTCCGCTCGGCCGGGTCGGCGGCGGCGTCCGGGAATCGCCGCGGGGACAGCTCGGCCGCCATGCTCGCGGCGAACTCGATCCGGCCGGCGAGTTCACAGCCCGCGATGAGCAGGAGCAGGACGATCGCCGCCCACGCCTCCCAGAGCTTGAACACGCCCGCCAGCACGTCCGTCCCGGCCTTGAAGGTGATCAGATCGAACGCACTGGGCGGTTCGGACGAGGAGGCCACGGAAGAGCCGCCGCCCCCCGCTCCGAACGCGGCGAGGACGGTGCCGATGCACAGGGCGGCGAACTCCAGCCGCCCGCCCCAGCGGAAGTAGAAGGCCAGCACTCTGCGGTACACCGGCGGCTGTTCGGCACGGCCCCTGATCCATCTCCCGATCCACAGGCTGACGCTGGGCGCGAGGAAGAAGAGGACCAGACCGCGGGTCAGCGCGCCACCCGCCGCCCACAGCCCCAGCGAGAGGCCCGCCCAGCCGAGTTCACGCCGCCGGGCGCGCAGCGCGTGCGCCAGGACCCGGGCCGCGTCCAGTCCCAGCGACGGCGCCACGAAGCGCTGCATGTGGAGATGGAGTTGCTCGATCACCCGGTCGCGGTAACCGGCGTCCAGATAGGTGCCCGCGCACAGCAGGCGCGTGGCCTCACTGGCGTGCGGCGGCACGGGCGCGACGGCGTCCGGGCCGACAGGGCGTGGCGCCGGCTCCGGATTCTGCTGCCCTGGCAGGTACGCGGTGCTCACACGGATCCCCCGATGCGTGGAACTCAGCCCGCAGAAAAGCGAGCTGACATCACATCAGCATAGGGGGACAAGAGGGACGGGGACAGCGAGTATCACCCGCTCGATGCAATCGCGTGAGGAGCGCGGATCGCATGCGGCGTCACCGCTCACGACGGCACCAGGGGAAACAGGCGTGGGCCGCGTCCCGGTCGGAACCGGAACACGGCCCACCGCGAAGGGTGCCGACGATCAGATGAGGCCCAGGGCGCGCACGGCGTCGCGCTCCTCGGAGAGCTCCTGCACGGAGGCGTCGATGCGGGTGCGGGAGAACTCGTTGACGTCCAGGCCCTGCACGATCTCGTACACGCCGTCCTTGCAGGTGACCGGGAAGGAGGAGATCAGGCCCTCCGCGACACCGTAGGAGCCGTCGGACGGGATGCCCATGGAGGTCCAGTCGCCCTCGGCGGTGCCGTTGACCCAGGTGTGGATGTGGTCGATGGCGGCGTTGGCGGCGGAGGCGGCCGACGAGGCACCGCGCGCCTCGATGATGGCGGCGCCGCGCTTGGCGACGGTCGGGATGAAGTCCTCGGCCAGCCACTTCTCGTCGCCCACGACCTCCGCGGCGTTCTTGCCCGCGACGGTGGCGTGGAAGATGTCGGGGTACTGGGTGGCGGAGTGGTTGCCCCAGATGGTGAGGCGCTTGATGTCGGCGACCGTGGTGCCGGTCTTCTTGGCGAGCTGCGTGAGCGCGCGGTTGTGGTCCAGGCGGGTCATCGCGGTGAACCGCTCCGCCGGTACGTCGGGCGCGGCGGCCTGGGCGATGAGCGCGTTGGTGTTGGCCGGGTTGCCGACCACGAGGACCTTGATGTCGTCGGCCGCGTGGGCGTTGATGGCCGCGCCCTGGGGCTTGAAGATGCCGCCGTTGGCCTCCAGCAGGTCACCGCGCTCCATGCCCTTGGTGCGGGGGCGGGCGCCGACGAGGAGGGCGACGTTGGTGCCGTCGAAGGCGACGTTCGGGTCGTCCGAGATGTCGATGCCCTGGAGGAGCGGGAACGCGCAGTCGTCGAGCTCCATGGCGGTGCCCTCGGCCGCCTTGAGCGCCGGGGTGATCTCCAGCAGACGCAGCTTGACCGGCACGTCCGCGCCGAGCAGCTGGCCGGAGGCGATGCGGAAGAGCAGGGCGTAACCGATCTGGCCGGCCGCGCCGGTGACGGTGACGTTCACGGGAGTGCGGGTCATGGCGTTCTCCGTAGGACAGCTGGCGGTGGGGCGTCCCCGCCCCGGGGGTACGGGATCCCCCGTCCCGGACCGGGCCGGTACCGGCTCGTGACCGGTGCCGGCCCAGGGCCGGTGCCGCCGCGATGAGCGATCACCTGCACAGATGATCGATATCTTGGCGTCAAGAGAGATCCGGCCGCCAGGCTATCGCGCGCCTCCCCGATACCGGACGCCCGGGCTCGTGTGGCCCGTCCCACAACCACGACCACGACCGCCGAGCCGGGTCGTGCGGCGCACACCGCCTGTCGCCGGTCGCGCCATGCCCCGGGCACACCGGACGGCCGCCCCGTCCGGGAGAGGGGAGAGGAGGGGCGGCCGCCGGACGGGGCACCGGCACACGACCGGAATCCCGTGGGGGGATACCGAGCGCGTGCCCACCGCCGACCGCTTCATGCCGGACGGGGACGGACTTCCCTACGGCCCTACGGCGTACAGCCCTGCTGTCCTGACGCCAGGGTCACGCACGCCTTCGCCGCGGAGCCGTCCTTCGCCGCCACCATCGGGGTGTACGCGATGGTGTCACCGGCCGTGGTGATGCCGTCCGACACCTTCTTCGTGCCCGCGGTCAGCGTCACCCGGTCGCCCGGCGCCGCCGAGGTGATACGGCCCCACGCGGCACCGCACACCGTGCTGTAGCGGACCTCGACGAGCGTCGTGCCCACGGTCGCGCTCTTCACCGTGCTCACCGTGGTGGTGTCCTTGGCGCAGCCCATGGCCTCCGCGTCCTTGCCGGTGCAGCCGGTCCCGGCGCACTTCACCCCGGGCGGCAGTTTCCGCGTGGCGGTGGCCGACGGCTTCGCCTTCGGATGCGCGGCCTCGCCGTTCCCGCCGTCGTCACGGGTGAGGAACAGCGCCACCGCGACCACGACCAGCACACCGACCAGGCCCGCCGCGAACATCACCAGCCGTCGTCCGCCCACCGGGCCGCCCAGGCCGCCGGAGCCCCCGGCAGCACCGGATCCACCCGGGCCTCGGGACCTGCCGGGGCTTCCCGGTCCGCCCGCCGGACCGGCCGGCCGGGGTGCGCGGGCCCGCGGCGGTTCACCCTGCGGACCGAACGGGGTCTCGGCGTCCGGGGTCGCCGGTCCGGGCCGCGCGGTACCGCCGGACGCCGCCGCCGTACCCGGTGCCGGACGGCCGCCGGACCTCGAGGGACCCCGGTACCCGGAAACCCCCCACGAGTTGGCGGTGCCGTCCCCGCCGTTTCCGCCGGAGGCGCCGGAGGTGGCCTTGCCGGGGACGGCGTCCTCCGGCGGGGCGGACCGCGGCACCGCCGGTCCGCTTCCGGCCGGTCGGGTCCCGGCCTGTTCGGTCACGCCGGGCCTGGCGGGTGCCGGCGACGGCGGTGGGGCCGACGGCCTGCCGCCCGTGTGCGCCGGGGCCGGGGAGGCCACCGTCCCGGTCCCCGCCGACGCGGCGCGCGCCGTGGAGATCCGTATCGCCTCCACGGTCATGTCATGGCGCATCTCGGACCGGCTCCAGGCCCGTTCGGCGAGTTCCCACAGCGTCGTCAGGTGAACCGGGCTGGTCCCGGTGACCTCGGCCAGCGCGACGACCGCACCCTTGGGTGCGAGAAGCCTGCCGTTGAGGTAGCGCTCCCAGGACGTCTTGCTGTAACCCGTGTGGTCGGCCAGCGCCGCGACGCCGAGACCGCTGCGGTCCACGAGCCGCCGCAACTGCTCCGCGAACTCCTTGACCTGCGGATCGAGATCGTCCGGCAAGGCCCTCCAGCGAGGCATTCCTTCCCCCTCCTCCCCCGGGTCCGTACCGATGTGCCACCGCGTGTCCGCCGCGCCTCCCCCGCGCGTGGGGCTCCTGACGAGTACCCGGGGGTGGTTACTCACAGGGATGCGTGCTTCGAGGATCTCAGTTCCCGGAGCGGAGGCGCACGGGGTCTTCCGGGCCACGCCAGGGCATCGGCGCGGTCCGCCGCGCGCCGTCCTGCCGCGAGCACGTAGCGGAACGGTCACTTCCGTGCCACAGGGCTCTGACAGGCGTTGATCGGACCGACCGCGGTGCAGAAGAGTGGGGCGGGACGGCGGACCGTCCTTCTCGGGGGAGGGGACGGTCCGCCGTACCCGTGTGCGCCGGGGCCGCGGGTCACCCGGCGGCGGGGGGCCGGGTGCCTCAGTTGTTCAGTGTGAAATGCAGGGTGTCCTTGAGGAACGGGATCTCCAGCAGGGGATGCGGCTGGGCCATCATCGCCAGCAGCACTATCGCGCCGCCGAGCACCCCGTAGGTGACGATGTCCGTGAACCGGGAGCGCACGGCCAGCATGCCGACCCCGGGGAGCACCCAGCGCAGCACGGCTCCGGCGAGCAGCGCCGTCCCGATCAGCAGCGTGCCGGCCCGGAACTGGTCGAGGGCGATGACCAGCAGCCCCAGGGCGGCGAGCCCGAGCACGGTGAGTATCGGCCACTGCCGGGCGGGCGCGGGAGCGTCACCCGGCGCGGCACGGCCACCGCCCTCCGGGCGCGCGGTGTCCCTGGTGAACAGGGGGAACCGGCGTGTGACCCGGCGGGCGCGGCCCTGGACGTCGGGCACGCTGATCGCGTCGCGGACGGTCTGCTCCGCGGCGGCCTCCACGGCCTCGGCCGCCTCCGCCGCCTCGGCGGCTTCAGCGGCGGCGGCTTCGGACGCGGTGCGGTCGGGCTCGGTGTCGTGTACCGGTTCGTCGTGGCCGGTCGCGCAGTTCCCCGCGCCCCTCAGGTCGACGGCGGCACCCTTGGCCACAGGGGCCCCCTTCGTCACGGACGCCGACTCGGCCACGGACGTCGGCTTGGCCGTGGACGCATCCCTTGGCGCGGACGCAGGCTTGGCCGTCGACGTCGGCCTGGGTGGGGTGGGCGCCTGCTCCGGGTCCCCGGCCAGGGGGCCGGGGGCGTGTTCCTTGCTGCTCGCGTCAGGCGACACCGCGCTCCGCCGCCTCCACCACGTTGACGAGCAGCTGGGCGCGGGTCATCGGGCCCACGCCGCCCGGGTTCGGGGAGATCCAGCCGGCGACCTCGGCGACACCGGGGTGGACATCGCCGACGATCTTGCCCTCGGCGGTCCGGGAGACGCCGACGTCGAGCACGGCGGCGCCCGGTTTGACGTCCTCGGGGCGGATCAGATGGGCGGAGCCCGCCGCGGCGACGATGACGTCGGCGCGCTTGAGGTGCGCCGACAGGTCGCGCGTGCCGGTGTGGCACTGGGTCACCGTGGCGTTCTCGCTGCGCCGCGTCAGCAGCAGCGGCATCGGGCGGCCGATGGTGATGCCGCGGCCGACGACCACGACCTCGGCGCCCTTGAGCTCCACGCCGTAGCGGCGCAGCAGGGTGAGGACCCCGTTGGGCGTGCAGGGCAGCGGGGCGGGTTCGCCCAGAACGAGGCGGCCGAGGTTCATCGGGTGCAGGCCGTCGGCGTCCTTGTCGGGGTCCATCAGTTCGAGGATGCGGTTCTCGTCGATGCCCTTGGGCAGCGGCAGCTGGACGATGTAACCGGTGCAGGCGGGGTCCTCGTTCAGTTCGCGGACGACCGCCTCGATCTCCTCCTGCGTGGCGGTGGCGGGCAGTTCGCGCTGGATGGAGGCGATGCCGACCTGCGCGCAGTCGCGGTGCTTGCCTGCCACGTATTTCTGGCTGCCGGGGTCGTCCCCGACGAGGATCGTGCCGAGGCCGGGCGTGACGCCCCTCTCCTTCAGCGCTGCGACCCGGGTGGCAAGGTCGGACTTGATCGCGGCGGCGGTGGCCTTGCCATCGAGAATCTGGGCGGTCATGACTCCATCCTCGCGGATCGCGGGCGCACGGTTCAATTCGGGTGCCCCGGACCCCCGGGTGCTGCCGCCGGTCACCGCTCCGTGCGTGTCCCCTGCTGTTTCGCTGCCCGTACCCACTGTTCTCCCCACGTCTTTCCCACGCCTCTGCTTCCGCCCCGCCCGTCATGATCCAGGATGTTGCACTTGCACAACTACTGACCATTTGAGCTGGACAACCACTTGTCTGTGCTACGACGATGAGCGGCGCAGTGCCGCGGTCCGTGTTGGGGGGCAAACCGCTCGTTCGTTGACGATCCTCCGCGCCATCCGCGTCGTCCCCAGTTCGTCAACGGAGGAAGACAGTCATGAGTTTCGGCTCGCCCGAAAATCCTTACGGTCAGCCGCAGAACCCGCAGCAGCCGGGTTACGGCTACCCCCAGCAGGGCCAGCCGGGCTACGGCTACCCGCAGCAGGGCCAGCCCGGTTACGGCTACCCGCAGCAGGCTCAGCCGGGCTACGGCACCCCTGGCTACGGCGCTCCGGGCTACGGCGCGCAGCCGGCGTACGCGAACTGGGGCCAGCGGTTCCTGGGCACCCTCGTCGACGGTCTGGTCTTCCTCGTCCCGTACCTCCTCGTCCTCTTCGGCAGGAAGACCCCGGCGCTCATGATCGTCGGTATCCTCATCCTGCTGGGTCTTGCGATCTGGCAGCTCATCATGGAGGGCCGCACCGGCCAGACCCTCGGCAAGAAGGCCCTCGGCATACGCCTCCTGAAGGAGGAGACCGGCCAGCCGCTCGGCGTCGGCATGGCCTTCGTCCGCCGTATAGCCCACGCCCTCGACAGCATCGCCTGCTACCTGGGCTGGCTGTGGCCCGCCTGGGACGCCAAGCGGCAGACCTTCGCCGACAAGGTGTGCGGTTCGATCGTCATACGCTCGCAGTGAGTCGCTGAATCACCGAGTCACTGAGCCGCTGGTTCTCCGGAATCACCGGTGGCACGAGGACTGAACGAACGGCGGCGGCCGCCGGTTCCCTTCCGGGAACCGGCGGCCGCTTCGTCGTACGGCCCGGCGAGCCGGGGAACGGCGGCGGTCAGTGGAAGAAGTGCCGCGTCCCCGTGAGGTACATGGTGACCCCGGCCTTCCGCGCGGCCTCCGCCACAGCCTCGTCGCGGACCGAACCGCCGGGCTGCACCACGGCCTTGACGCCGGCCTCGGTGAGGATCTCCAGCCCGTCCGGGAAGGGGAAGAAGGCGTCGGACGCCGCGTAGGAGCCCCGTGCCCGTTCGGCACCCGCCCGCTCGACCGCCAGCTTCGCCGAGTCGACCCGGTTGACCTGGCCCATGCCGACGCCGACGGAGGCGCCGTCCTTGGCGAGCAGGATGGCGTTGGACTTGACGGCCCGGCAGGCCCGCCAGGCGAAGGCGAGTTCGGCGAGTTCCGCCTCGGACAGCGCCTCGCCGGTCGCGAGCGTCCAGTGGGCGGGGTCGTCGCCGTCGGCCTGGAGGCGGTCGGCGGCCTGGAGCAGCGCGCCGCCGTCGATCGGCTTGACCTCTACCGGGGCGGACGGGCCGTGCGCGGCCTTCAGGACACGGATGTTCTTCTTCTTGGTGAGCGCCTCGAGAGCGCCGTCCTCGTAGCCGGGCGCGACGATGACCTCGGTGAAGATCTCGGCGACCTGCTCGGCCATCTCCTTGCTGACGGGCCGGTTGACGGCGATGACGCCGCCGAACGCCGACAGCGGGTCGCAGGCATGCGCCTTGCGGTGCGCCTCGGCGACGTCCGCGGCGGTCGCGATGCCGCACGGGTTGGCGTGCTTGATGATCGCGACGGTCGGCCCGGCGTGGTCGTACGCGGCACGGAGCGCGGCATCCGTGTCCGTGTAGTTGTTGTACGACATCTCCTTGCCGTGCAGCTGCTCCGCCTCGGCGAGGCCGCCGGCGTGGGAGGTGTAGAGGGCGGCGGGCTGGTGCGGGTTCTCGCCGTAGCGCAGGGTGTGCGCGCGCTCCCAGGTGGCGCCGAGGAAGTCGGGGAAGTCCGAGTCGTCGACGGGGGCGTACTCGGACGCGAACCAGGAGGCCACGGCGACGTCGTAGGCGGCGGTGTGCTTGAACGCCTCGGCGGCGAGCCGCTTGCGGGTGACGAGGTCGAAGCCGCCGTCCTGGACCGCGGCGAGCACGTCCGCGTAGCGGGCGGGGCTGGTGACGACCGCGACGGAGGGGTGGTTCTTGGCGGCGGCGCGCACCATGGAGGGGCCGCCGATGTCGATCTGCTCGACGCACTCGTCGGGCGTGGCGCCGGAGGCGACGGTCTCGCGGAACGGGTAGAGGTTCACGACGACGAGGTCGAAGGGGGCGACGCCCAGCTCGTCGAGCTGCTGCCGGTGGCTCTCCAGGCGCAGGTCGGCGAGGATGCCGGCGTGCACCTTCGGGTGCAGGGTCTTGACGCGGCCGTCCAGGCACTCGGGGAAACCGGTGAGCTCCTCGACCTTGGTGACGGGGACGTCGGCGGCGGCGATACGGGAGGCGGTGGAACCGGTGGAGACGAGTTCGACACCGGCCGCGTGCAGTCGGCGCGCGAGGTCCTCGAGGCCCGTCTTGTCGTAGACGCTGACGAGCGCCCGTCGGATGGGCCGCTTGGTGTTCTCGGCGGTGACGGTCACTGGATGACTACCTTTCGTCCCTCGATGCGATAGCCGTTGCGGGCGAGGCGCCCCACGACCTCGACGAGCAGCCTTCGCTCGACGTCCTTGATGCGCTCGTGCAGAGCGCTCTCGTCGTCCTCGTCCCGGACCTCGACCACTCCCTGGGCGATGATCGGGCCGGTGTCGACGCCGTCGTCGACGAAGTGGACGGTGCAGCCGGTGACCCGGGCGCCGTACGCGAGTGCGTCCCGCACGCCGTGGGCTCCGGGGAAACTGGGCAGCAGGGCGGGGTGGGTGTTGACGAACCGCCCTCCGAAGCGCGCGAGGAACTCCTTCCCCACGATCTTCATGAACCCGGCGGACACCACGAGGTCGGGACGGTGCGCGGCGACGGCCTCGGCGAGCGCCGCGTCCCACTCCTCGCGGGTCGCGTAGTCCCTGACCCTCCGTACGAAGGTGGGCAGTCCGGCGCGTTCCGCGCGCACGAGGCCCTCGATCCCGTCGCGGTCGGCGCCGACGGCCACGATCTCGGCGCCGTACGCCTCGGGACCGGCATCGGCGATCGCGTCGAGGAGCGCCTGGAGGTTGGTGCCGGATCCGGAGACCAGCACGACGAGGCGCTTGGCCACGGGCTTGGCGGCCACGGTGGGGCCCTTTCTCGGGAGAGCGTTTGTATGGTCGTACGAATGCTTCGCGCCCGTGGATACGGGGAACTGTACGAAGCGGACGACCGTCAGCAACGATACCGGCACATCGGACGGCCCCCGCCTGACGGGGGCGTGGCCGGAAGGTAGCGTCTGGGGAGGAGCCCGGTTCGGGAACGCGGCCCGTGCGCGGCACGTTCACGAGATGACAGCTTCACTCGGTTCGCCCTGTTCACCCAGCCCGTTCACGTCGTCCGGACCACTCCGTTCCCGGCCCGCCCGGCTCGCTCGGTTCACTCAGCTCGCTCAGACATTCGTCCATTCGTCCATTCGTCGGCGGACTTTCGTCGCCACAAGGGGAAGACGCTCACTTTGATGCCGGACCGCAGCCTGCGACTCCTCCCGCTCCCGCCGCAGACACCGCCGCAGGAAGGGCAGCGGGGCGGCCTCGCGCTGCCCGGGCGGGGCCCTGCGCCGAGTGACGGCCACGCGCTGTTGCGGGAGCGCCCGGCGTCGCCCCCGGACGCCTCCTCGCCGATAGGCAGCGGGAACGGCACGGGCGGCGGCCGGCACGGCGAGGGACGCGACGGTGGCGGCCACAGCGGTGGCGGTGACAGCGGTGGCGGCGACGAGGGCGGCGGGAGCCGGGACGACGGCAATCCCTTCGCACCGCCGCCGGAGGGCACCCCGGACCGTCCGTGGCAGCCCCGGCGCCCGGCGGGCGGCAAGGACGACGACTCCGACTCCCCCGGTGACGGCGGCTACGTCCCCTGGGGCAGTCAGTGGAGCGACCGGCAGCCGGGCCGCTCCGCGGGAGGCGGCTTCGGCGAGCGTCCGGGCGCACCGGGCGGGCACGGCGGACCGGCAGGCCAGGGGGGCCAGGGCGGGCAGGGCGGACCGGAGGGGCCGGGCGGGCCGTCGGGACCGGGCATGCGCTGGGACCCCACGGATCCGGTGCAGCGCCGGGCGCGCTACTCACTGCTGTGCGGTATGTGGGCGTTCTTCTTCATCCTTTTCGGCTGGCCGTACGTGGCTCTGCTGCTGGGTGCGCTCGCCGTGTACTGGAGCATCAGCAGCCTGCGCGGCACGTCCCGCCGCGCCCCCGACCCGGACACCGGGCCGGCCCGGGACTCCCGGAGCAGGCCGCCGACCACGGCCGCGATCAGCGGTCTGGTCACGGCGTCCCTGGCCCTCGTCCTGGTCGCCGCGACCTTCGCGACCCATCTGGTCTACCGCGACTACTACACCTGCACCAACGACGCCCTCACCCACCAGGCCAGACAGTCCTGCTCCGACCTGCTGCCGAAGGAACTGCGCAACTTCCTGGGCAACAACGCCTGACGGCCCGCCGACTGCGGCCGCGCGTCCCGCGCGAGCGTGGGGTGTTCGGCTGCTGCGGAGAGCGGCAGCGCAGCGCGGTGGAGGCGTGGCTGCGGTGCGGCTGTGGCACTGCCGTGGCACTGCCGTGGCGTGAAACGTTCACCGCGTCCGGGGGCTGCGCCGCCGTCCCGACCTCGCCGTAGCCACGCTGCCGGCACCTCCCCCGGACGGCGGCCGGAGCGACGTACTCACCGCCGCGTCTCAGGAACCGTCCCCGCACTCGCCGTCGCGGCCCTCTCCTTCGGTCTGCGGCGCAGGAGGGTGAGGGCCAGGGTCAGCGGGAGCGACACCACGGTCAGCCAGGCCAGGGCCGCCGCTCCCGTCGTCCACCACACCGGGCCGAACGCGGCGAGGGCGGCCACGCCGAGGCGTCCGCCCGACACCGCCGCCAAGGCCGCCACCGCGGCCGCGCACAGGACGGCCGCCAGGCCGGCGGTGGCTGTTGCGGCGGCGGCCGTGGCCGTGGTGACCTCAGGGGTGGCGGCCGTGGTGCGGGCCGTCGGCCGCACCGGCGCGGTGCCCTTCCCCGCCGCCTCTCTTCCCGCCCCCTTCGCGGCCCTCCTCGGGTGCGGCACCGTGACCCAGGCGGCCGCCGCGGCGGCCGCGAGCGGTACGACCCCCGCCGCCCAGTTCGGCAAGGCACCCGCCCCGGCCTCCGGCACCGCCGCCAGCAGCGGGAACCGGGGAAGAAGCGGGGCCGGCGACGCGGACAGCGGGGTCACCAGATGTCCCACGCCCAGGGCGAAACCGGGACCGAGGCCGTAGGCCGCGCCCCAGACCGCCGCGTTGGGCAGCAGCGCCGCGCAGAGCAGCAGCACCGCGACCCGCCCCGGCCAGCCGCCCGTCCCCCGGACCAGGGACGTGTGCGCCGCCCCCGCGTGCCAGCCGAGCGACACCGCGAACAGCAGCGCCCCGCCGACGACCAGCACCGCGGTTCCGGCCGCCGCCGCGCGCACCGCCGTACCGAGGCGGACCGCCGCGGCCTGACCCGGCGGCAGCCGCCGCAGCCACCCCGGCAGCAGCGGTACGAGCGCCCCGCGCAGCGGCTCGAGCGGTCTGCCGTACGCCGTCCACACGCCGGCGCCCGCCGCCGCCCCGGCGAGCAGCGGCAGGCACACCGCCGTCCAGGCCCATTCCGGACGCAGGGTGCCGCCGGAGGCGTAGAGCGCCGCGGTGCCCCCGGCGGGCAGATAGCCGAGGAGCACTCCGGTCCACACGTTCCGCGCGACACGGACGGCGTGGCCGACGCGGGGCGCGCGGGGGGCGTGAGCGGGGCTCGGACGCGGTGGCGCCGCGTCGTCACCCCGCCGTTCCGGCCCCTCCGCCGCCTCCGCCGCGTCCCGGGCCGCCCGGTACACCAGCCACGCCGGCAGCGCGAGGAGCAGCAGCGGGGTCACTCCCATCGGTGCGGGAGCGCCGGTGAGCGTGTCGGTGCGGACCAGTTCGGCCCCGTGCGCCAGCAGCCACAGGGCCGCGGCGAGGTGCAGCGCGCCGCCGGGGCCGTTGTCGGGGTACGGGGAGGCGATCCACAGCACCATGACGAGAACCGCGGACCAGCAGAGTCCGAGGCCCGCCGCGACCACACCGCCCAGCACGCCCGCGGCCAGTCCGGGCCCTCGACCGGGCCGCTGTCGCCACCACCGCCGGTCTCCGCGGTTCCGGTGGTTCCGGCGGTCGAGTCCGTCGGGCATCCGGAGAAGCGGGAAGGGCCGGAGGGGCGAAGGCGGGCGTTCGGGCGTCTGCGTCACGCCCGTCATGCTCCCAACGTCACACTCGTTTCCCCCGTAACAGGCAGACCTTCGCAGTGTCGCCCAAAATGCGCTTATGTGCTTTTTTCTGTGGAGGGATGCACTGTGACCCGAGGTCAGCATGCGCCCGACCTGACACCCGCTCAGGCGTTCGACGCCCTCTACGCCTTCTGCGCACCCGCTCTCGTACGCCAGTCCTATCTGCTCACCGGCCGCCGCGGCCTGGCCCACGAGTCGGTCGAGCGCGCCTTCCAACTCGCCTGGGAACGCTGGCCCGAGGTGGCCCGTGACCGGGACCCGGCGGGCTGGGTGCGCGCGGCCACCCACGAGTACGCGCTCTCCCCCTGGCACCGGCTCCACCGCCGCCACCGCCGCCCCGAACCGCCCCTCCCCCCGGCCGCACCCGCCGTACCCGGCCCTTCACCGGCCGACCGCGCCCTCATGGACGTACTCCTGCGCCTCCCGCCCGCGCACCGCCGCACCCTCCTCCTCCACGACGGTGTCGGCCTCGGCCTCCCGGAGACGGCGGCGGAGACGGAGGCCAGCACCCGCGCGACGGCGTACCGGCTGGTGCACGCCCGCGAGACGGCGGCCTCGTACCTCCCGGAACTGGCCGAGCCCGCCGAGCTGCACCACCGGCTGACCCTGCTCGCCTCCTCGGAGCGGCTCGACCCCGGCCGCCCGCCGCACGTACGGGCCGACGGTGAGCAGCGGGTGCGGGCGAGGACCCGGGCGGCGTTCGTCCTCACCGCCGTGATCGCGGGCGCGACGGCCCTGACCCTGCACACCGCGCCCACCCGCTACGACCCGCCGGTACCGGCCGGGCGGGCGGTCCGGGGGCTGCCGCCGGCGGTGGCGCTGGGGCCGCCGTCCCGGACACAGCAGGACCTGCGCGACAAGTTGCGTGAGGAGACGGCGCGCGGCCCGGAGCGTCTCGTACCGGAGACCCGCTGAACAGCCTCTGCCACCGGCTCACGCAACGGCCGCGGGCGGGCAGGCGAAGCCGCCGCCACAGCGGACACGGAAGGGCCCGCACCCCCCGGCCGGGGGGTGCGGGCCCGTC